>NZ_OZ253945.1:3029166-3332083 GCF_965267305.1 Hyphococcus sp.
TGGATCGCTTTTTCCTTGAAAAAGCGGGACTAGGGAGTTAACTTTAAAAAACAAAGTGAACTGCGGCGCCGAGGCGAAGTCATCCTTCGGCGCGGGGAGGACCGTCATGTCGTTGCAGCCATTGCTCGACGCGCCATGGATTATTCAGGCGCACGCCTACGCCGCGTTTGCCGCATTCATTCTCGGCGTCGTTCAGCTTGCAGCGCCCAAGGGAAGCCTGCCGCACAAGAGGCTGGGCGCAGTCTGGATCGTCTTAATGACGGTCATCACGATCAGCAGCATCTTCGTGCGGCCGTCGCTATATCCCGGCCTGCCGCTCGCGCAATGGTTCTCATTTATTCACATTTTCACGGTGCTGACGGCTTACGGCATCGTCAGCGGCATGAGGCTGCTCTTAAAAGGCGGGCCGTCGCTGAAATATCATGCGCGCCCCTTTATCGGCATCTTCATCGGCGGGTTGATCGTCGCCGGCGCCTTCGCCTTCATGCCTGGCCGCATCATGCATGACGTGGCGTTTGGCGGCTGATCACTCGGTGCGCAGTTTTCTCTCATAGGCGCTGACAAGCGTCATGTAGGGATTGACCTGATCGAAGACAGGATCCGTTTCCTCATCCGGCGCATAGTTCTGATACATCTCGAAATGCAAGTGATAGGTGGTGGGCACAAGCTCCCCGGCGGAGTTGTAAAAGTCGTTTGAGACTTTGCCGATGCGCTGGCCTTTCGTCACGAACTGGCCGTCAACTACCGCGAGCTGATCCATTTTCAAATGCAGATAGCGGTAGAGCGTTCCGTCTTCGGTCTGCAGGCGCACGGTGTATTGCGATCCGTCGAGCCCGACGATGCGTCCGTCCTCAACCGCGACAGCCCAGTGGGTTGCGCCCGATTGCGGGATGCAGGTGGCGGGGCGGATGTCGACGCCCTCATGACCGCCCGTGGGGCACATGATCTGCGAGCGCGAGCGCGACTCGCAGAACGTGTCCTGCCAGGGATAGTCGTAATTATCCGCCTCGCACTGGCCGCCATTCATCCCGTTAATGGCGCCCTGGCTGCCGCCATAGCGGTAGACCTGGCTGTTCAGGAACGCTGCATCCTCTAGGGGAAAAAGAATGTCAGGGCGATAGATTGTGGTGTCCTGATGGCCCGGCCCGGAATTGGGAAGGAGTTCGCCGACAGGCACATAGCTGAACTCGCGGCCTTCGCTGTCCTCAAGAAATTCTTCTTCCGGAAGCGGGTCCGGCTCCTCCGGATCGGGGTCGATCGGGTCCGGCTCCATGGGATCGCCCGGTTCCTCCGGACCCGGATCGACTGGGTCGGGAACTTCGCCGCCGGGCTGGTCGCAGGCGGCGATGGAAAGGGAAAGGAAAAACGCAAGCAGAGTTTTTTGAAAAGCGCTCATTATTCGCCTCCCGCCAGTTCAGGGTTTGCGAGGATCATCGACTGCGCCAGGCCTGTGACGTATTCATCGGCTGCGCAGCGCGGATCGCCGCCGGGATCGCCGCATTCGACCGTCATGACGTAACCGCAGCCGAATTTCGAAAAGCTCAGATCGACGCCGAAATCATTACGGCTGATCTGATAGCTGGCGCCGGTGCCCGCAAGCCGTCGGGGGCTTTCGGAGATGCGTTTGCGGAATTCAACGACATCCGGATCGCCGCCGACCACGCGGTTGCAGGTGCCGGAGATCAGGAGCCGCGCTTCGGAATCGATCCTTGCCGTCGCCGTATAAATGTTCTCCATGCCGTAAACCTTCATGGCGTCCCGCAGCTGCGCGGGCAACAGAACCGGAATGCGCGCGCGCTCAACCTCGCGAACATCGGCGCTCCTGAGGCGTTCCGCCGGCATCGACCTGATGCCCGGCGGCGGCGGTTCCGGCGCTGTATCCCGGGGCGCTGCGGCGAAGTTTTGATTGGAAAGGTCGCGGATGGCGGCCGTATCGCGTTCGGCGTCTTCCGCTTCCGTGCGTCTCAAATCTTCACGCAGAGCCTCAAGATTAGGTCGCCGGGAAACGGTGCGGGCGCGGTCGTCGCGCTCATCCGAGGCGGCGCGCAAGGCGGCGGCGAGATTGCGCCGAGGAATGCGTTTGGCTTTTGCGCGCAGCTCCTCGGCGATGATGCGCGGATCGGGCGGATTTTGCGCCGCTTCTTCTTCCGAAGTTCGTTCGTCGGATCGGGTTTGCGCGAACACGACGCCCCCGGTCAGCGCCGCCGCCCCTGCGGCAAGCATCAGCAATTTCTTCATGACCCACCCCCGTATTGAGCGCGTCAGCGCTCCGTCAGCTTGAACTCGATGCGCCGGTTCTGCGCGAGCGCCGAGGCCGAATAGCCGGACACCAGCGGCGCAGCGGAGCCGGAGCCGGTGGCGAGGAGGCGCCGTTCCGGCACGCCGCGGCTCTGAAGATATTGTACCACCGAAATCGCGCGCTGTGCGGAAAGATCGAGGTTGGAATCGAATACGGCGCGGCAGGAGGGGCCGAGCGGCGAGGCGTCAGCGTGGCCGTCGACCCGCAGGACCCAGTTCACCTCCGCCGGAATATCGCCCTGAATGTCGAGAAGCGCGCTGGCGAGTTTGTCGAGCTCCACCTTGCCAGCCTCGCCCAGCGTCGCCGAGCAGGAGCCGAACAGGATGTCGCTTTCGAAAATAAAACGGTCGCCGACAACCTTGATGTCGGTGCGGTCGCCCAGCGCCTCACGCAAGGCTTCGAAAAACCGCGAGCGCACTTCCTGCAACTCCTGCACCTTGCGGGCGAGGGCGGCGTTGAGGCGCTGAGACAGATTTTCGATCTGCGCCTGCTGTTCCTTGTCTTTTGCTTCCGCGGCGTCCAGCGCTTCCTGCAGGCTCGCGAGCTGACGACGCAGCGCCGCGATCTGCGCATTCAGCGTCGCGATCTCGCTCTTTTGTTCTTCCGAAAGCGCTTTTTCCGCTTCGAGTTCTTCTGCCGACGCAGCGACGGCGGCCTGGCTCGTCGCAAGCGCGGCGGCGAGGCCCGCAAGCTCATCGTCCTTTTTTGCGATCGTGTCTTCGAGCGACAGAACCTGCGCCTGCAGCCGGTCGCGTTCCGATTGCGCGAGCCCGAGCTGGTCGTTCAGGGAATTGATCTGCGCAATCAGGCGCGCGAGTTCGGAATCCTTGTCGGCGAGTTCCTGCTTCACGACATTCAACCGGTCGCCGAGATAGAACTGCGCCACGACAAAAATCGACAGGACGAACATCAGGACAAGCAGCAGCGTCGACAGGCCGTCGACAAAGCCCGGCCAGATATTGGCCTCGCTGCGGGTGCGCCGTCGCGCCATGACTATTCTCCGCGGCCTACGCGAATAAGGGTCCGGTTGAGCGCCCGGATTTCGTCTTTCAGTTCGGCGGTCTGGCCGGCGGCGGCCTTGATCTGGGTTTCCGTGTTGGCGGCGAGGGCGGCCTCAAGCGCCTGGATGGCGCCCACAAGATCGCCGTCCGCGATGTCGCCGGAATAGGTCGCGCCGCCCTTGCCAGCCGCGCGCACGGTTTCGGTCATGCCCGCGAGCCAGTCCTCAAGATCCGTATAGAAACGGTTTTGCGACTGCCCGGCCTGCAAATCGAGAAAGCCGACGATCAGGCTGCCGCCGAGACCGAAGAGCGACGATGAAAACGCCGTGCCCATGCCGGAGAGGGGCTCGCGCAGATTTGCAATCAGCTGTGAGACCGCGTCTTCCGCAGCCCCGCCCGTGTTCGCAAGGCCGTTGATCGTGTCGGCGACGGCGTTGACCGTTTCGAGAAGTCCCCAGAAGGTGCCGAGGAGGCCGAGAAACACCAGAAGGTTCATGAGATAGCGGCCCATTTCGCGGCCTTCATCCATCCGTGTGCCGATGGAATCGAGAATGGCGCGCGTCGATTCCGGCGACAGCTTGCCAGCGCGCGTGTCCGCATCGAGGAGCAGCCGCGACATGGCCCCGATAAGATTCGGCGCGCGCGGAAGCCGCGACCGTGCGGGGTCGACCGACTCGCGGAAAGCCTCGACCCAGCGCACCGCTGGATCGATCACGCCGGCCTGGCGCAGATTGTAGATGATGCCGATGGCGAGGACGCCGAGGATGAGGCCGTTGAGCGCCGGGTTCGCCTCGAACGCATCGAGAAGAAGCGGGGAAGGCTGCGGGCTCCAGGGCGAGAGATAGTAAACGATCGCGCCCACGACGAGCAGGAACAGCAACATGTTCATGATGTAGCGACCGGGCCGGACAAACTTGACCGACCGTTCCAGCGAGCGCGCCATGGATTACCCCTTGCTCTTAACGACCCCGTGCGATGGTTACATTATTCAAAAAGCGCGCCGCGGCCTATGGCTGAAGCCGTCAAAGCGGCATTTCTTGGGGCGGTTTTTCCCCTTGATCCTGTTCAACAATTTTGTCGCGCACCCAGTGCGCAAAATTGTTGCGCACATTTTGCGCATTTTTCTTGACATGACAGTTAGATGACATGTATATGACAGTTTAGTGACATCGCTGTCATATTTGGAAACGCATAATTCTCAAACGAAAGGGAGCGTAAAATGAAGATAAAACAAGCTCTTGCCGGGATCGCCGCCAGCCTCGCCTTTGGCGCCTTTGCGATCGCCGCTGATTTTGGTTCCGCGCCGTCGGACTATGAGGCGCTGACGGTTGAATATTTCGGGGAGCGCCTGACCGATCCGCGCTCCGCCCGCTACGATTTCGTGGGCGAGCCTTACCAGGTCTTCGCCGATCTGCGCGGCTATCAGGGCGTCCCTTGTTGGGCGGTCGATGTTCGCGTGAAGGCGAAAATGCCCAATGGCGATCTTGGCGGCTATGTGCCCTACACGGTGCTCTTCCTCGACGGCGAAGCGATCGCCCTTGAGGCGGACGTGATCCGGATGGTCAAAGCCTAATCCACCGGCATCCGGAATGAAAAAACGCCGCCCTATGGGCGGCGTTTTTTGTTGCCTAAAACGTCAGTGTCTAGAACATTGTATTGTCATTCGCCGAGTCTTCTGGAACGGCCTGAACCACATTCCAGTGCTCGACGAATTTTCCATCCTGCATTCTGAAAATATTGATGACGGCGTTGCCTAAGGCGTCGTCCGCCGAACTTTTTGAATGCAGATGGATCCAGACAAGATCGCCGTCGGCGGCCATGCGTTTGATCTCGATTGTCTTATCCGGATTTCTTTCAAGTCTCGCCGCGAAAGTGTTGAGCACGGCCTCTTTTCCGTCAGGAAGCCAGGGCGTGTGTTGGATATAGGTCTCGCCAAAACATTCCCGCTCAGCCGTTTCAAGATCGTGATGCTTTTCGAGAAGCTCCATGCAGTAGACGGCCTTTTTCAGATTCGCCGCCTCCAGTTTGGTTTGCGTTTCGCTGCCGGCGGCGCACGCCCCAAGCACTGCAGCAGATAATGCCACAGCAAGGGCGCGCGAGACCGACGGCGAAAATTTCAAAGGCACGCTTCTAGAGATCGCTGGCGCTCATGACTTCGATGGGGCCGAGATTGAGGGAGCGCACGCCCGCCTCGATCTCAGCGCGGTCGCCGACAATCACCCAGACAAGGCTTTCAGGGTGAACGACTTCGGCGGCGGCCGCCGTAATGTCGCCGATGGTGAGGGCCTCGTATTTATCCTTCACCGTCGCCGGATAATTCCACGGCCGGCCGTAGCGCGCGCTTGCCGTGAGGCTGCCGAGCACGTCGCCCGAGGTTTCGAAAGAGCCCGGCAGAGAGCGGACATTGTTGAGGACCGTGCGCTGAAGCTCCGCCGCCGTCGCCGGCTGCGTCGTCTTGTAGGCGTTCAGTTCTTTCAAAAGCTCCTGCAGAGATTCTTTTGTCTTATCGGTCTGCACCGGCGCATAGACCATGTAGGGCCGCTGGCCTTTCGCGCCTTGCAGGAAGGTGTAGGCGCCGTAGGCCCAGCCTTTGTCTTCGCGAAGATTCATGTTCACCCGCGCGGAGAACTGGCCGCCGATGATGTCGTTCATCGCATTGATGGCGATCTCGTCGGGCGCATTCGACGGCGGCGCCACATGAGCTGCGAGAATAAGCGACTGCGGCGAGCCCGGCTTGTCCACGAGGATCACTTTGCCTTTGGCCGGACGCTCGACTTGCGCGACGTTTTTCTGAGGCACCGGCGAAGACGGCGCGGACCAGCGGCTAAACGCCGATTCAAGCATAGGCTTGATTTCGCCCATGGTCGTGTCGCCGACAACGAAGATCGTTGCATTGTCGGGCCGCATCCATTTGTCATGGAAGCTGACGAGATCGTCTCGGGTGAGGGAGTTGATGGACTCAACCGTGCCTGAGCCCGTCAGCGGCACGGCGTAAGCATGGCCGTCGCCATAGATTTGCGGCGGCAGGAGACGCAGCGCGAGCTGCACCGGATTGGCTTTTTCCTGCTCGATGGCGGCGAGCCATCGTCCACGCAGCTTGTCGATTTCCGACTGCTCGAAAGAGGGATTGCGGATGACGTCGGCGAGAATGTCGAGCGACGGGCGCAAATTCTCTTTCAGCGCCGACAGGGTCACGCTGTTGACGTCGAGATTGGCGCCGGAGCCGAGAACTGCGCCCAGCGCTTCAAGTTCTTCGGCGATGTCCGAAGCGGATCGCCGCGCCGTGCCTTCATCGAGCATGGAGGCCGCAAAGGACGACGCGCCGAGCTTGCCGCCCTCGACTGAGTCCGCCGCGTAACCGGCGTCGAACTGCACCGCCATTTCAACGAGCGGCATGGTGTGGCGCTCGGCGAGCACGACTTTAACGCCGTTCGAGAGCGTTGTTTCCTGCACGTCCGGGAAAACGAGGTCCGGCGTTGTCGTCACGGCGGGGAGGCCGGTGGAGCGGTCAACCGTCGACGCGGTTGTCGAATATTCCGGGAACGGAAGAACGTCGAGCTGGTAGTAGCCTGCGGACATGACGTCGCGCGCGGCGGCGAGCACGTCCTTCGGGGTCGCCGCTTCCAGCCATTCAAGCTGCGTCAGGATGAAGCCGGGATCGTCGGCGTAAAGCGCGCCCTGGGCGAGCGCCGTCGCCTTGCCGCCGAAGCCGCCGATTTCTTCAAGACCGCGCAACACTTCCGCCTTGATGCTGGTCTTGGCGCGCGAGAGCTCCGCCGGGGTCGGCCCCTTGGCGAGGAAGTCCGCGATGACGGCTTCCATTTCGCGCTCGACTTCCGCGCGGTCGGCGTCGGCTTTTGCGTCCACTGTGACGGAATAAAAGCTCAACAGCTCCTGATCCTGATTGTTGGCGGTGGCGGAGGTGGCGATCTGGAGATCGTCGATCAGATGCTTGTAAAGACGCGAGGTTTTGCCGCCGCCGAGCACCTGCGCGGCGAGTTCGAGCAGAACGGCTTCGCGCGTCGTGCGGCCGGGCGCGACCCAGTTGCGGTCAAGACGTGGCTGGGGCACGCGATCATACATGACTTCGCGTTTGTTGACCTCGAGCTTCGGCGCGTTGGCCTTGGTCTGCGTCACCGGTGGGCCGGCGGGAATGTCGCCGAAATATTTCTCAACGAGCGCTTTGCCGGTTTCCCCGTCGATGTCGCCGGCGAGCACCAGAACCGCATTCGCCGCGCCATAGTAATCCTTGAACCACTGTTTCGCGGTTTCGAGCGATGCAGCTTCGAGGTCTTCCATGGAGCCGATGGTGGAGTGGCTGTAGGGATGGCCCGCGGGAAGAAGGCCGGCCAGCGTCGCATATTCCATGCGCCCGTAAGGCTGGTTGTCGCCCTGGCGTTTTTCGTTCTGAACGACGCCGCGCTGCTCATCGAGTTTCTCTTGCGTCAGCGCGCCGAGAAGATGGCCCATGCGATCGGATTCCATCCACAGAACGCGTTCGAGCGCGGTTGTCGGCACGGTTTGGAAATAGTTGGTGCGGTCGAACCAGGTCGTGCCGTTAAGCCCGGTAGCGCCGACTTCTTCGAGCGGCCCGAACCAGTCGTCGTCGAAATTCTCGGACCCGTTGAACATGATGTGTTCGAAGAGGTGCGCAAAGCCTGTCTTGCCTTGCGGCTCGTCTTTCGAGCCCACATGATACCAGATGGAGACCGCAACCAGCGGCGCCTTGCGGTCCTCATGGACGATGAGCTTCAGGCCGTTGTCGAGCGTGAACTCTTCATAGGGAAGATCGATATCGGCGGCGGGTGCGGCCAAGGGCGCGAGCGCCAGCATGGCGGCGCCGGCGAGCATGGGCAGGAAATGACGCATGAAAGACCCCTTCTGGAAATTGTCTTATTGCCGTTTTTGGCAATTGGAGGCGCAAAGGGCAAATCCTAATGACGTCCGCGCCTGTCGGTTCGCCGCTAAAGGCGCACGCTTTGCCGCATGTCAGAGGCGGTAAACGGGGATTTAAGCCTATTTCGGCGCGCGTTTGGCGAGGATGCGCTGCAGCGTCCGGCGGTGCATGCCGAGGCGCCGCGCGGTCTCCGAAACATTGTGGTCGCAGAGTTCATATACGCGCTGGATATGCTCCCAGCGCACCCGGTCCGCGGACATCGGGTTCTCCGGCGGCGCGGGGCGCTCGCCCGGACGCGCCAGCAGCGCCTTTTCCACATCGTCCGCATCCGCCGGTTTCGAGAGATAATCGATGGCGCCGGCTTTCACGGCGGCGACGGCGGTGGCGATGTTGCCATAGCCCGTCAGCATCACTACGCGGCAATCGTCGCGCTTCTGGCGGATGCGCTCAACCACCTGGAGGCCATCGCCGTCTTCAAGGCGAAGATCGACCACGGCGAAAGCCGGCGGGATGTCCTTGATCATAGTTTCGGCGTCGGAAACCCCGGCCGCGAGGATCGGCTGGAAGCCGCGTTTTTCAAGCGCGCGGCCGAGCCTCGTGCGGAACGGCTCGTCATCGTCGACAATGAGCAGCGTCGCATCCTCAGGCAGGGATTGATCGTCGGCGCGGGCTTCATCGAGATGGGTCATTAGGTCTACCGTAAGGCGGGATGCGATCACTGAAATATCCGCCCCATAAATGCGCTTTTTCGCGCGGATTTCAAGCAATTAGGCCAGAAGATCGCCCGTTGAGGGCCCATTCCGCCTGAACCCATGCGCCATTGCTATTACGATCATGACCGGCAATTGGACGATTATCGAAGCGGATCGCCGCGCCGCTCGATTCCAGAAGGGTTTTCGCGATGAAGAAACCGAGCCCGAGACCCGTTTTGCCGCCCCGCGCGCTCACATAAGGCTCGCCGAGACGGGTCAGGACCTCCGAGGAAAAGCCCGGCCCGTCGTCATGAACGCTGACGGCAAGACGCTCCGCCGTCCATTCGGCCCGGATGAGGACATGGCCACGCGCATAACCGGCGGCGTTTTCGATGAAATTCCGCAGGCCGAAAATGATCTCCGGGCGGCGTTTCAGGACCGGCGCCGGCGCGCCGTCGAGACTTTTCGTTTCAATCCGGATCAAGGGGCCGCCCGGCTGGTCGAGAAACGGGCCCGCCGCTTCGCGCAAGAGCGCATCGACGCCGAGCCTGTCATGCATCAGATCGCCAGCGTCGCCATGGCGCGACAGTCGTCCCAGAATGTCGCGGCAGCGTTCGGCCTGGCTGACCAGCAGCGCCGCGTCATCGATCAGGTCGTCTTCTTCAGGATAGGCGCGCTTGAAGTCACGCAGCATTTCTTTCGCCGTCACCTGAATGGTGGCGAGGGGCGTGCCCAGTTCATGCGCCGCCGCGGCGGCAAGGCCGCCCAGCGCGGTCAGCCGTTCCTCGCGCGCCAGCACCAGTTGCGTTGCGGCGAGCGCGGAGCGCATCTGCGCCGACTCCGCCGCGATGCGATGCGCATAGGCGGCGAAGAATGCGATGGAAAATGTCAGCGCCGCCCAGACGCCAGCCTTGTAAACCGGAGCGAGATCGAATGTTTCATCCGCATACCAAGGAATCGGCATGTGCTGTATGGCGAGGAGGCTGACGCCGGCTATGGCGAGGGCCGCAATGCCGATGGTGAAGCGCAAGGGCAGAACGCTTGCGGCGATGGTCACCGGCGCAATAATCAGCGCCGAAAACGGGTTCTGAATGCCGCCGGTGAAAAACAGAAGCGCGCAAAGCTGAATGATGTCGAACGCGATATAGGCCGCCGCTTCACGGTCGGAGAGAAAACGCTGCGGCGAAAATCTCAGGATCGTAAACAGATTGAGCCAGGCGCTCGCCGCAATGGCGGCGAGACAAAGCCCCAGCGGCGTCTGAAATCCAAGCGCGAAATGCACGATCACAATCGCCAGGGACTGGCCGAAAACGGCGAGCCAGCGCAGCGCCGTCAGGGTCCTGAGGCGCACCGGTCCGCGCAGCGCGTTCAGCGCGTCCTGGGCGGCCTGACTTTCGGCGAAGGCGTGCGGCATTACGCGCTTTTACCTTGCATGCCCTTTGAAAGGAAAGCTGCTAAAGGAAGCGCCACCGTCGATTTGGAGGCCGCCATGATCCGTTACCTTGCGCCCGCGCTGTTGCTTCTTGCCGCCGCCTGCGGCGGCGAGCCCGAGGCGGCGATCCCGACCGAGGGCGTCATCGCTCTCTCCGATCAGTTCACGGGCGAGTTCGATCTTGTGAACAAGGATGGCGAGCGGGTCACCGATCAGGATTTCCAAGGCAAGGTGCGGCTCGTTTATTTCGGCTTCACCAATTGCCCCGATGTCTGCCCCGGCGATGTCGGCGTCATGAGCGCGGCGCTCAACGAACTCGGCGACAATGCGGATGAAGTCGCGCCGATCTTCATTTCCGTCGATCCGGAGCGCGACACGCCCCAGGCGCTGACCGATTATTTCGCCTTTGACGGGCGGATCGTTCCGCTCACAGGCTCGGTCGAGGCGGCGAAGGCGGCGCGCAACGCATTCAAACTGGTGGCCCAGAAGGAGACGCTGCCCGACAGCGCTCTTGGCTACACGGTCAATCACGGCCGGTTTTTCTACATTGTCGACCGTAAAGGCCAGCCCCAGCACGCCGTGGTTGGCGGCCTCAGCCCCCAGGAACTCGCCGCTCTTTTGCGCCGCGAAATCCGCAAATAGGCTGTCGGCCGGCCGCTTTATTTTATAAAACAGTATGTTGCGCGCAGCCTTCCCATGCCTGTGGAAGGTTGCGAAAATGTCATAAATGATTGATTTTCCCCTGCGACCGGGCGCATAGTCCGGGCTCTTTAAACTTTTGCGCACTTTTTGTGCTATGCAGCATAAAATGGGTATGATGGGCATCTAACGCCCGCAGTAGAGTCAGGACGCGCCGCACCCCCATGTTGTACACCGCTTACGAGCTTGCTTACGCCGCGGTTGCGCCTGCGCGCATCGCCGCCGGCATGGGCGCCAGATTCTGGCGTTCGCCTTACAACCCCGCCGCCGAGAGCTGGTTCGGGCGCTCCGCCGCCGCCGCGCTAGATGTCTTTGAAAATGTCATGCGCCGTTATCCAAAACCGGAATGGGGTCTCGACTCCACGGTCGTCAACGGGGTTGAAGTCCCGCTCGTCATTCGCGAAGCGGTGAAAGAGGATTTCTGCACGCTCCTGCATTTCGAGCGTGACGCGGACGCCCTGGCCAAGGCGAAAGGCAAAGACGCAGAGCCCGATCCGAAAGTGCTGATTGTCGCGCCCCTGTCCGGCCATTATGCGACGCTGCTGCGCGGCACGGTCGAGGCGATGCTTCCCGGTCACGATGTCTACATCACCGACTGGGCCGATGCGCGCCATGTGCCGCTCTCGGCAGGGCGCTTCGATCTTAACGATTACATCGATTACCTGATCGGCTTTATACGGAAGATCGGCCCCGGGACGCACGCCATGGCCGTGTGCCAGCCGGGCCCGGCGCTTCTCGCCGCAGCGGCGGTGATGGCGGAGGACAACGATCCCCTGCGTCCCGCCTCGATCACCCTGATGGGGAGCCCCATCGACACGCGCCGCTCGCCCACCGTGCCGAACCAGTTATCTCAGGAGCGCCCGCTACACTGGTTCGAACAGAACATGATTTACACCGTGCCCGCGCCTTACGCCGGCGCCATGCGCCGCGTCTATCCGGGCTTCGTGCAGCTCTATTCGTTCCTGTCGATGAATTCCGACCGCCATGTGAACGCGCATTACGATTATTTCCAGCACCTTGTGGACGGCGACGGCGACAGCGCGGAAAAACACCGCAATTTCTATGACGAATATCTCTCCGTACTCGACATGACGGAAGAGTTTTACATCCAGACCATTCGGGAAGTGTTTCAGGAACATTCCCTGCCCGAAGGCAAGTTCATGCATCACGGCCGCCGTGTGAAACCGGAAGCGATCACCGACATCGGGCTGATGACGGTGGAAGGCGAGAACGACGACATTTCCGGCATTGGCCAGACCCAGGCCGCGCATGATCTGTGCACCAGCATTCCAGACGCTCTGAAGCTCGACTACATCCAGCCCAATGTGGGCCATTACGGCGTCTTCAACGGCTCGCGCTGGCGTTCCGAGATTCAGCCGCGCGTTGCGGACTTCATGCGAATGGCGGCGAAGGAAGCGGCGAAACGCGAAGACCTAAAAGCCGCGGCGGAATAATCCGAAAACGCTGAAGCGCTTATGACTGCGCGAGAGCCGGTGCGTGGGCCAGAGCCGAAGGCGACTGACAGCCGACAATGGCCGGCGCCTCGTGAATAAGTCTGTCGTCGGTGAGCGCCTCGACCATGAAGAGCGCGAAATCGATGCGCCGGGTCAGGTTGCTTTCGAGAATCGGATCGCCCACATGGCGGCTCCAGAGAGGAAGCCCCTGGCTCTCGCCTTATTCCAGATCGCTGCCGCGCACCACCGTCCATTTTTTGTCGCTGGCGAAGATGCGCCGGCAGGCTTCCACCTGATCGCCGATATCCACCATACGCAGCATTTTCGCGATCCACGCGACGACGGCGAGGATAAGTTTGAAGCGCTTTGAATAAACGTCTTTGCCGTCCTTGGTGATGTGCCAGCCGCAGGAAAAGATGAGCCGCGCCTCGGGCGCTGCGAAGTCGAGCACCGCCTGCGCCGTGCCCGACGCATAGTCGTCAACGCCCCAGGGCGCGAGAACGGTCAAGACGCCGTCGCATCCTGCGACAGCGCGGCGAATCACATCGCGGTCGTTCGTCCTGCCGGGAATAATCGTGATGCGGTCCTTGAAAGCGTCAAGCTTGCCGACGCTCTCCTCGCGGCAGACGCCGACGACCTCGTAGCCGCGGTCAAGCGCATGACGCGTCATATACTGGCCGAGTTTCCCCGACGCGCCGACAATGCAGACTTTCATGAAGCGTTACTTCGCCTTCGACAAAAACGCGATGGGCAAGCCTCCGGCGCCTTCGAGATAATAGATGCGCTCGCCGTGGGCGTCGTCGGGACCTTTGACGTCGAGGCCGTTTTTCTTTGCTCGTTCTGCATATGCGTCGGCGTCATCGACGACGATCTGCAGCATGGTCATTTCCGGCATCTGTTCGCCCGCGGCCCAGAGCTCGATCCAGCTTCCAAGGCCCTCTCTCGCGCCTTCATCCACGGGAAAGACGGCGCCGGAAAACCCGTCGCTTTGCCCGAGATCCATCGGCGTCAGGCCAAGCCCGTTTTCCCCAAGGAGGTCCGCGACGGCTTTCGCGTCATCGGCGTGGGCGACTTTGCAGAACCGGATGCCTAGAACTTTCATCGACGATCTCCTATTTGGGGCGGACCCAACGGCCCGAAAGGAACGCTACGACAAATGGCGGCGAAATCCAAAAGCGCAAAGCGCCTCTATCTGGTGGACGGCTCTTCCTACATTTTCAGGGCCTATCATGCGCTGCCGCCTTTGACACGCAAATCCGACGGCCTGCCCGTGGGCGCGGTCTCCGGTTTCTGCAACATGCTCTACAAGCTTTTGACCGACATGCAGGACGAGCATGATCCGACGCATTTCGCCGTCATCTTCGATTATTCGGCGAAGACCTTCCGCAACGAAATTTATCCTGAATATAAAGCGCATCGCCCCGAGCCGCCGGAGGATCTGCGCCCGCAATTTCCGCTGGTGCGCGACGCGACCCGCGCCTTTAACGTCCCTTGCATCGAGATTGAGGGCTATGAGGCCGACGATCTCATCTGCACCTACGCCAAACAGGTCGAAGCCGAAGGCGGCGAGGTGGTCATTATCTCCTCCGACAAGGATCTGATGCAACTCGTCTCCGACCGCGTCTCCATGTTCGACACGATGAAGAACAAGATGATCGGCCGCGCGGAAGTGATCGAGAAATTCGGACTCGGTCCCGAACATGTGGTGGACATTCAGGCGCTGGCCGGGGATTCGACCGACAACGTTCCCGGCGTGCCGGGGATCGGGATCAAGACGGCGGCGCAACTGATCGAGGAGTATGGCGATCTTGAAACGCTGCTGTCGCGCGCCGAAGAGATCAAACAGAAAAAGCGCCGGGAAAATCTGATCGAATTCGCCGACCAGGCGCGCATTTCAAGACGTCTTGTGGAGCTCGACTGCAATGTGCCGCTGGTCGAGCATGTGGATGACTTCGTCATGCGTCCCATCGACAAGGACAAGCTCCTGACGTTCCTCAAGGAGATGGAGTTCTCCACGCTGACGCGCCGGGTCGAGGCTGATCTCGGCGGGGCCGCGTCTGGCGCATCCGCATCGGCGCCCGCCGCAGCGCCGGTAAACTCGGCAGGCGAGGCCGATTACGAAACGGTCTACGATGAAGCGGCCCTGAAACGCTGGATCGCCGATGCGATGGAGCGCGGCGTTGTCGCCGTCGATACGGAAACCACGAGCCTCAACGCCATGCAGGCGCATCTCTGCGGCGTTTCGCTGTCAACGCGCGCGGGCCGCGCCTGTTACATCCCGCTGGCGCATGGAAAAGCTGTGGGGAATGGCGGGCTCTTCGACGATCAGGATGGTTCAACGGATGAGGATGCGGCGAAACAGATGCCGCTCGAAAAAGCGCTGGCCTTGCTGAAGCCCATACTCGAAGACGAAAGCGTTCTGAAAGTCGGGCAGAATCTCAAATACGACGTGCTGGTCTTATCGCGCTACGGGATCGATGTGGCGCCGTTCGACGACACGATGCTCATGTCCTACGCCCTCGATTGCGGCAAGGGCGGGCACGGCATGGACGAACTCGCCAAGCGCCATCTCGATTATGAGACGATCAAATTTTCCGATGTGGCTGGCACGGGCAAAAAAGCGAAGACGTTCGATCAGGTGCCTATCAAGGAAGCGGCGAAATACGCCGCCGAGGACGCCGACATCACCTTCCGCCTGTGGGAGCTCCTGAAGCCGCGCCTTGCCGCCGAAGGCAAGGCGACGGTTTACGAAACGCTCGAACGCCCGCTCGCGCCGGTGATCGTCGCCATGGAGCGCGAAGGCGTTAAAATCGACAAGAACGTGCTGTCGCGCCTTTCCTCCGATTTTGCGCAACGCATGGCGGCGGCGGAAGCAGAAGCCTATGAACTTGCGGGCGAAGAGTTCAATCTCGGTTCGCCGAAACAGATTTCGGACATTCTCTTCGGCAAGTTGGGTCTGCCCGGCGGCAAGAAAACCGCGAAAGGCGCCTGGTCCACCAAGGCCGATGTTCTTGAGCAACTCGCGGCGGAGGGCCATCCCCTGCCGCAGGTGCTCTTGCAATGGCGCGGTCTCTCGAAACTGAAAAGCACTTATACGGACTCACTGCCGCTCGAAATCAATCCCGAGACCGGGCGCGTTCACACCTCTTATGCGTTGGCGTCGACGACGACGGGCCGGCTTTCGTCAAACGAACCCAACCTCCAGAACATTCCCATACGGACGGAAGACGGCCGCAAGATCAGAACCGCCTTCATTCATGAAAAAGGCAATATCCTCATCTCCGCCGACTACAGCCAGATCGAGCTGCGGTTGGTGGCGCATATCGCCGATTTGAAATCCATGAAGCAGGCTTTCGCGGATGGCGTCGACATTCACGCCATGACGGCGTCTGAAATGTTCAACACACCCGTTGAAGGCATGGACCCGATGATCCGCCGCCGGGCGAAAGCGATCAATTTCGGCATCATTTACGGCATTTCCGCTTTCGGGCTCGCCAACCAGCTCGGCATTTCCCGCAGCGAGGCGAAGGACTATATCGACGCCTATTTCAAGAAATTTCCCGGCATTCGTCAGTATATGGACGACACGATCGCCTCGGCGAAGGCGCAAGGCTATGTCGAGACGATTTTCGGCCGGCGCACCTATGTGGGCGGCATCAACGACAAGAACCCGGCGATGCGCGGCTATTCGGAGCGCCAGGCGATCAACGCGCCGATTCAGGGCGCGGCCGCTGACGTCATCCGCCGCGCGATGATCCGCATGCCGTCCGCCCTGAAACAAGCGCGGTTGAATGCGAAAATGCTGCTCCAGGTGCATGACGAACTCATCTTCGAATGCCCGAAGGAGGAGGCCGACAAGACCTGCGAAATCGTCGCCGATGTGATGATGGGCGCGCCGGCGCCGGCGGTGAATTTATCGGTGCCGTTAGTGGTCGAGGCGCGCGCCGGCAAGAACTGGGACGAGGCGCATTAGAGCGTGTCGCGCATCAGTGGTTGCCGGTTATGCGCAAACGACACGCGTAAAAAAACTAAAGCATGCCGGCTGAATTAAATTGAGAGGCTTGCTTTAGCCGCCGGCAGCGGGATTTGTTGAGGCGGTCTGCTGCGACGGCGTCTGCGGCGCAGAAGCGTCCTTCGGCTTGCCGGGCATGGAAATCAGCGCCAGCGCCAGAAACGCCAGACCAAACAGAATGCTCTCGAACTCGACTTTCATTACGCAACCCCCATTGCGGGACACAACTCATCTCGCACCCGCACAATACACGCCGCATGTGCAAAATCCATGACAAAAGTCTGCCAAGCGACAATTTGAAGAAGGCCATTTTACAACAATAGGTTGTGCATCTTCAGCCGGCCTCGTCTGAAAATCGCTTTCACACTGTCTTGCAAACGCAGGAAGCGGGCGGCGGTTGCATCGGGTCCATGTTAATTTCAGCACATGAGCGATTTTTCTTATGTGCTGTTCGACACAGTTCTCGGCCGCTGCGGCGTCGCCTGGGGGCCGAAAGGCGTGCGCGCGGTGAGTTTTGCGGAGGCGAGCGATGAGGCCACGATAAAACGCCTCATGCGCCGGGCGCCCGGCGCCGTAGAGGCTGCGCCGCCGGGTGAAATTGCGGCGCTGATCCAAGACATAAGGGCGCTGTTTGAGGGGGAGCGCCGCGATCTCTCCCATGCGCCCCTCGACTGGGACGGCGTCGGCGCGTTCGAGCGCGAGGTCTATGAACTGTCGCTGAAGATCAATCCCGGCGAAGCGAAAACCTATGGCGATCTTGCAAAAGCGCTCGGCGATGTCGCGCAGTCGCGGCGCGTCGGGCAGGCGCTTGGGCGCAATCCGTTTCCCATCGTCGTTCCCTGTCACCGCATCGTCGGAGCATCGGGCGCCATGACGGGGTTTTCGGCACCCGGCGGCGCGGAACTCAAACGAAAGCTCTTAAAGATTGAAGGCGCGATCGGCCCGGATTTGTTTGATTAAGAGTCATGGCTGCAGCTTAATATCTGCAGCTCTGAAATTACGGAACGTAGATTAGTCCCGGCTTGATAATATACTGATTGCCGCTTTCGCGAACTTTGGCATGCAGAACCAGGTCGCTGGTTTCACCGTATGAAGTTGAAAGGTCGACTAATACGTCCCAATAACCGTCCATCCAGATATATATGGACGTAGCCCAACTATGTTCAGCAAGAGGTCCAATCGGATCTGGGTAGTCCTTAATATTTTGACGATTTATTTTCGCTTCATCGGACGCAATTGGATCAACGACAATAGCGTCAACTGCGGTAGGAGGTTCACTCTCCTGAACGAAAGAATCAACGATCTGTTTTAATGCTGAACGCCATATCACAGGGACAGGAAGTTCCCTTTCTTCATCTTTAAGAACGACATTTTGATTCATTAATAGACGATACGCTGGATCGTAATTTTCTGTCCAGAATGAATTTTCCTAACCCCACGGCCCCTTCCGCTGTCCCTCAAACGGCGAGGGGCCTTCGGGATCGAGACGCAGCGAGGCGCCTTTCCCCGCCATCTGCATCAGCCGGTCGATGCGGTTCTGGGTTCCCGGGTGCGTGGAGAAAAGATTGTCCGCACCGCGGCCTGAGAGCGGGTTGATGATCATCAACTGGCCGGTTTCCGGATGGCGCTCCGCGGTCATGTTGGGAATTTGCGCGGCGCCGTTTGAGATTTTGGCGAGCGCCGAGGCGAGCCATTCGGGATGGCCGCAGATTTCCGCGCCCATGCGGTCGGCTTCATATTCGCGGCCGCGGCTGATCGCCATCTGGACGAGGGCCGCCGCCATGGGCGCGAAAATCATGATGGCGATCGCGCCAATGAGGCCGCCGCCATTATTGCGGTTGCCGCCGAAGAACATGGCGAAATTGGCGAGCATGGTGATGGCGCCCGCGATGGTCGCCGTCACGGTCATGGTCAGCGTGTCGCGGTTTTTCACATGCGCAAGCTCATGCGCCATGACGCCCGCGACTTCCTGTTCGCTGAGCATGCGTAGGAGGCCGGTGGTCGCGGCGACGGCGGCGTTTTCAGGATTGCGGCCCGTGGCGAAGGCGTTGGGTTGCGGGTTGTCGATGATGTAGACCTTCGGCTTCGGCAGGCCCGCCCCGGCGGCGAGCTCGCGCACGGTTTGCGCGTAGCGGCGCACCGCGCCGGAGCCGTGGCTCTCGTCGACCTCCTGCGCCTTGTACATGCGCAGGACCATCTTGTCTGAATTCCAGTAAGCGAAAAGGTTCGTGCCCGCTGCAAAGAGGAAGGCGAGCATCATCCCGCCGGCGCCGCCGACCATATAGCCGACGCCCATGAAAAGCGCGGTCAACGCCGCAAGCAGCATGCCGGTGCGTAACGTGTTCATCAAAGGGGCCTCTTCCTTCCCATCGCCGATAAGAGCCCCTATATGTGTCGCGGAAAGGCGCGCTTCAATATGGCTGACAACCCTGAAAACGCAGAGAAAAAGGACTTGCCGCCAGCAGCGCAGCGGGCGCTCGCCGAGGCGGAGGCCCGCCGGAAAGCCGCCGAAGCCGCAAAGCGTCCCAAAGAAATAGGCGGCCCGAAAGGCGAGGAGCCGACCCGCTATGGCGACTGGGAGCGCGGCGGCCGCGCCGTCGATTTTTAAGCCGCTCTTCACGAGACCTTGTCGGCCTGATGTTCTCACCGACCAAGTTTCGCCGCGCGCAAGATAGCGCCGCTGTTTTTTTCCGCATACGATTACCCCGTGCAAATCAGCGGAGGGGTGATGGCTTTTCGGGCGAGCGCGCTTGGCGCGGCGGCGGCGTTTCTGGCGGCGGGATGCGAGGCGGCCCCGGAAGGAAATAAGGGCGGTGGCGCGCTCGTTGATGTTAAGATGCAGCAGTTTACGGACCGTCCGATCCCTCGGTTCAAGGTAGACGCCGCCTGGCCCGACCTCCCTGACGATCTCATTCTCGGCCAGGTTCCGGGCCTCGCCGTGGATGGCGATGACAATATCTGGATTTTGCAGCGGCCGAACTCGCTCGGCTTTTCCGATAATGGGCTCGATCAGTCGCCGCCCATTGCGGTGTGCTGCCGCGCCGCGCCCCATGTGATGAAATTTTCTCAAGGCGGCGAGCTGCTCGACGCCTGGGGCGGGCCTGAGCATGCGCCGGATATTGATGGCGTCAGCCAGTGGCCCGCGAATGTGCACGGTCTTTATGTGGACGACGCGGACAGTGTCTGGATCGGCGGCAATGGCGAGGGCGATCATGTGGCGCTCAATTTCACCGCCGAAGGGGAATTCATCCGTGCAATCGGCCGCCGCAACGAAACCGCTGGCAATTTCGATCGTGCGACCCTCGGCAATCCCGCGGACATCGCGCCGGGCGGCGAGGGGGAGATCCTGATCGCCGACGGCTATATCAACAAGCGGATTATCGGCTTTGACGAAGCGGGCGAGTTCACGCGTTTCTGGGGCGCCTATGCCGTATCGCCGGACTATCAAACGCGTGAGGGCGCCTTCGATCAATCCCAGGCGTCCAGCAACGCTGATGGCGGCGCCGACCCAGAATCGAAAACATTCGGCGACATCGTGCACTGTGTCGTCAAAGGGCCGGACGAGCGCATCTATGTCTGCGACCGGCGCAACAACCGGTTGCAGGTTTTCGAGACAAACGATGCAGGCGAAACCGTTTTCGTTCAGGATATTGTCTTCGCGCCTGAAACCGGCGGCACACGGACGGTTTCCGATGTGGCGTTCTCGCCCGACAACGCCTTCATGTATGTCGCCGACATGATGAACGGCCAGGTCTGGATTCTCGACGCCAAGACCTATGAGTTTCTGGGCGCGGTGGGCCGCAATGGCCGCTATCCCGGCGAGTTCATCTGGCTCCACAGCGTCGAGGCGGACAGCGACGGCAATATCTATACGACGGAAGTCAACACCGGCCGGCGCGTCCAGAAATTCGTGTTTACGGGCGTCGAATAGGCTTTTCATCGCGCGCCCAGGGCGGGCTGACGCATGGCGCCTTGCCTAATGGGAGTTGCCCCCTCATCTTTTCGGGAAACCGGCGGTGAAAAGCCGGAGAGACGGAAACGAAAAGGAGGCTTCGCAAAGGGCGCGTATCGCCGATAGCGAAGAACGGGGGCCTATGAACATCGCCATCGAAACCGAGGGCCTGAAAAAACGCTTTCGCGGCGTCAACGCCGTCGATGGCGTCGATCTTTCCGTGCCGGAAGGCGCGATCTTCGGTTTTCTCGGGCCGAACGGCGCGGGCAAGACGACGACCATCCGCCTGTTGCTCGGGCTTCTGGCGCCCAATCGCGGGCGCATTGCGCTGTTCGGCGAGGATCTCAAACGCAACCGCATCGCCGCGTTGAAATCCGTCGGCGTCGCTTTCGAAACGCCGGCCCATTACGAACATCTGACGGGGCGCGAAAATCTCGACATCACGCGGCGGTTGTTGAAGCTTGAGAAATCCGAAATCGACCGCGTTCTGGCGACCGTCGAACTTTCCCATGTGGCGGATCGGCATGTGCGGAAATATTCACTCGGCATGCGCCATCGTCTGGGGCTTGCCCGCGCGCTTCTTGGCTCACCGAAGCTTCTTATTTTTGACGAACCCACCAACGGGCTCGACCCTGTGGGCATTCGCGAGATGCGCGATTTCATTAAGACGCTTCCCGAACGCACCGGCGCAACCGTCTTCGTCTCATCGCATCATCTCGCGGAAATCGAACAGATGGCGTCCCATGTCGCCGTCATCCATCTCGGCAAGATTGTCTTTCAGGGCGCGATGACGGAGCTGCGCGGGCTGCACGCGCCGCGCCTTGAAATCGGCTGCAACGATGTGGGCCAGGCGACCGCGCTGCTCGGCGGCGGCGCCAGAAAAGTCGAAAGCCGCAACGGGCGCCTCGTCATCGAGCTTTCGTCAGCCGAGGGAGCGGAGGCGCGCGCCGCCTCCATCAACCGCAGGCTCAATGAAGCCGGCATTGACGTCCATCATCTCGCGCTTTCGCCATGGACGCTGGAGGAATTGTTCCTGCAGCTTGTGGGCGCGAAGCCGCAACTGGGACAGGAGTGAGGATCGCCATGCTCGCCTCCATTCGCGTCGAACTCATCAAACTAAAGCGCTCCAAGATCATGCTGGTGGCCGTCGCCGGCCCGGCGCTCGTTGCGCTGCTGTTTTTCTCGCTCCAGGCAAGCGGCGCGAGCCTTCGCGCGTGGCCGCTTTATCTTTTCGCCGGGATCACCGCCTGGGCGACGTTTATGATGCCGCTGACGGCGACGATTATCGCCACGCTTCTGGCGCAGCTTGAACATGGGCCGAAAACATGGGCGCATCTTCTGGCGTTGCCGGTGCCCAAATGGCGTGTCTTCGCCGCGAAGGCGATTGTCGCGCTCGGTTTGATCGCCGCGATGAGTCTGTTGACCGGCGCGCTGCTGGCTTTCGGCGGCTGGCTCGCCGGTGCGCTCAATCCTGCGAACAAGCTCATGGATCCGGCGCCCTTCGCGGCGCTCGCTGAAACCATGATGGACGAAGGCGATGGCGCCTTTGGCGACATGGACGTCATGCTCATGGTTCGGGAATGGAAGCGCGTTGTCGTCGAACGGCTCGCTTATGTTTATCTCTCGTCGTTCCTCTTGGTTGCGGTGCAGCTCTGGGCCGCGTTCCGGTTCCGCAATTTCCTCATTCCCATGGCGCTGGGCGTCGGCGGGGGGTTCTTTGCGATTTTCGCGCAAGCCTCAAAATACGGCCTCTACTTTCCCTGGCTGATGCCCTTCAACACGCTCGGCTTCATGCCGGAAAATGTGGAAAAAGCCCTGACTTACGGCCTGGTGGGCGGAGTTGGCATGGCGCTCCTAATGCTCGCCGACATGAGCAGAATGCAAATAAAATAAAGTAAATATGTAATCAAAATACAACTCTCTATTGAGAAAATATAATAAAAATGCTACCTATGCGTGTATATGAAGTCATTGTTTTCAATAGTTTGGCTCTGCGCCGCCTTCTCTCCCTTGCAGGCTGCGGAGTTCTCAGGCAATGCAAAGGCCCGGGTTGAGCGGGTGATCGACGGCGACACGGTGAAAATGCGGGTCGCGATCTGGCTCGATCAGGAAATTCTCGTCGCGGTGCGGCTTGCGGGCGTCGATGCGCCCGAACTCTTCCGCCCGAAATGCGAGGCCGAGCGTGCGCTGGCGCTTGAAGCAAAGTCCTTTGCGGAGGATTTCCTGCAAAGCGGCGAGGCCTATCTGTCAGGGATCGCACAGGGAAAATACGCCGGCCGTGTCGTTGCGCATGTGGAGACTGCCGGCGGCGATCTGGGGAATGCGCTGGTCGAAGCCGGTCTCGCGGCGCGGGGCGGCAAAGGAAGCTGGTGCGGCGGCGCCTGACCCGGTTCTTCTTTCGATCGTCATTGCGTGCGCAGAAAAGCGCATCTCATTTGCGTTCTGATATACTCTCCGCAGGTAAACGCACCGGGAGAGAACAATGTCGGTTTATTATGAAGCGCCGCCGGTCGACGACCGCGCCATCTGGGATCTCTGGCTTTCCCAGCATTATTTTCCCGCCGCGACAGCTGCGCAGGAAGCTGGGATTTTCGAAGCGCTCGCCAAGGCGCCCATGAGCCTTGAGGACCTTGCGTCTAAACTGTCGCTCAACAAAAAGGCGCTTGGCGTCGTCATGTCGCTCATTGCAGCGCTCGGGCTCGCAGCGTGCCGCGAAGGCGTCTGGCGTCTGACGCCCCACGCCCGGACCTATCTGCTTGCCGATGCGACTTACTCCTGGTCGCCGCTTTTCGACGTTTACAAGAACGGTACGCCGTTTCACGGAGAGCTCCTCGCGCTGCTGAAAACCGGCGAGACGACGCGCACGGACAAACCGTCCGATAATTGGGAGGCGGGCAAAGTGCCGCCCGACGCGGCGCGCAGCATTGCGAAATTCATGCATTCTCATTCCCTGCCGGCGGCGGTCGCGGCGGCGCGGTCAGGCGCTTTCAAGGACGTGAATAAGTTTCTCGATGTGGGCGGCGGCTCCGGCGTCTTCGCCATCGCCGCGGCGCAGCGCAATCCCGGCCTCAAGGCGACCATCATGGATCTCGACACAATGTGCGACGCGGCGCAGGAATTGTTCGTGTCCACATCCGGCGTTGAGGATCGCGTGGAAACGCTCGCCGTCGACATGTTCCGCGAGGACTGGCCCACGGGTTATGACGCGCTCTTCTTCTCGAATATTTTCCACGATTGGGATGAGGAGATTAACGCGAAGCTTTCAAAGAAAGCCTTCGATGCTTTGCCGTCCGGCGGACGGATTTTCCTGCACGAAATTCTGATGAACGACAATGAAGACGGACCTTTGACCCCGGCGTCCTTTTCCGTCCTGATGCTGCGCGGCACCAAGGGCAAGCAATATACGCTTCGTGAATTGACGAGCTTTCTGGAAGGCGCGGAGTTCAAGAACGTCGCTGCGATCGAGACCAGCCCTTATTATTCGCTGGTGTCGGCCCAAAAGCCCTAAGAAGAGCGCTGCGACGAAAACCGCAGGGTCTGCCGCTTCAGCCCGTCGATATCAGTGATGCGCAGGGAGCCGTAATGGGTTTCCACCAGCCCCATGGCCTGAAATTCGGCGAGCACCTTGTTCACCGCCTGTCTCGAAGCGCCGACCATGACGCCGAGATCTTTCTGCGCGATCTTTAATTCCGTCACCGGCTCGCGCCGCGCCTTGGCGCTGGCGGCGAGAAACGCAAGCCGCGCGGCGACGCGGGCGTGCAGTGGAAAGATCGTCGCCACTTCGATGGTCATGACCGAGGTGCGGGCGATGCGGACAACAAGATCGAGAAGCGCCGTTTCCAGCGCCGGGTGCTTCTTGCGAAGTTCAATGAGCCGGTTGCGGGAGAGGAACATCAGCTCGCAGTCGGTCATCGCCTCCGCCGACAGGGAATAGGGCTCGCCGTCAATCGCGGCGAGCTCCCCGAAACATTCGGAAGACCCGTATATTTTGAAAATCAGTTCGCGTCCGTCCGGCGCTAGGGAGAAAAGCCGAACGGTTCCGGATGTAATATGCCAAAGGCCTTTGGCCTGGCTGAACCGTTCGTAAATCAGCGCGCCCTGTTTGATGCGCACCGACTTCATTTCGGACATTACGGCCTGGCGCAGATCGTCAGGAAGCGGGTCGATCCAGCTCAGCACTTCGGCGCCTTTAGCCACCGTCCGCACTCCCGAAGGCGGTTTTGAAGAGCCGTTACGCTTCGCGCCGCAAAGCGGCGCCGGAAGCATTATCCCGAAGCCGGCGATACTGGCTTTTCAAACCCGCATGATCCCCCTGAAGGCGTGACCATGCCGTGCAAAACGAGTTTGCGCAATCCGCGCGCATGAAATGTGATCGGAGGCGCCTTCGCAACAGGCGTTTAGGTCACCGGTAAAAGGTGGTTTCGTTTCCGGTGAAGCTCCAGGGCTCCTTGAGGTCGATGCAGGCGGTAACGTCGCCGCGCGCTTCGATCTTCAGAAGATCGAGCCCGTTCTCGCCCTCTTGGCGCTGCAAGAGAATGACGCCATTCACCAGCGGGCCGATGAAATTGGCGCGCAGGTTTTCATAGCAATGGACGTCAGAATCCGTGACGGCGGCGAAAGGCGTGTTGATCCGGCCTTCGCCCTCGGAAAAAGAAAGAAAGTCCTTGGCCGCGCCGGACGTTTCGTTACCGGGCATTTTCGCGAGGGTCATCATCGACTGGGTCAGCGACGGCACGCGCCCGTGCAGAGCGAAAATGAGCCGCTTCGGATCGATGGAATCCGGCGACAGGGCGATGGCGCTGACCTTGCTGGCGGCGGCGTTATGCGCGGCGTCGGTGAACCACGCGCCTTGCGCTGCGCCGGGCGTATCGACAAGCGCCGTACGGCAGGCATTGTCGCCTTTCGCGCGGCGCACGCCCCATCCATCGCCCAGAAGCGCCGCCCATTCCGTCTGATCGTCCTTGGGCAGATAATCGATGGCGCAGCGCGCGCGGGTGACGTCCGTGGTGATGGCGGCGACAAGGCTCGGCGGCGCGTCGAAAACTTCGGCGCGGGCGAAACTGTCGGTGCGGTAACGTTCCGGGCGCGCCAGCGCAGTGGGCGTGGCGGAGGGGTCGTGAAGGCCCACATCGAAACCGTCGCTGACGCCGATGACGTCGCCTGGAGACACCCGGATGCGGGTTTCGACGCCCATATGATCGGGCGTGCCGAATTCGCTGAAGGCGACGAGGCCGCCGGCTTTCGCCAGGATCGCGTCGTCGATGCGGTCGATGCGGTCGTAGTAAAACGAGATGTCGCCGCAAGTGCGGAAATAGACGGTCCAGGAGGGGCCGAGCGCGCGGCCATAAGGGTCGCGCAGCGTTCGCCTTTCGATGGCGACGATGTCGGCTTTCGCGGGCGCCAGCGCCTTGGTCGAGCGGCGCTCGAAAGCCTGCTCGCCTGATCGGGTGTTGATGCGGATATAGGGCGCAGGCAGCGCCTCGCCCGGCGCCGTGACCCCGCCCAAGGGCGATACAGACAAGACGTCCTCAAGAGGCGCGAATGAACCGGCGAGCACCGGCTCGCCGATGGCGCAGGCGCGGGTCTCCATCGGCGCGCCGTCGGCGCGCGCAGCGAAAGCTTCGGCCTTTTCGGCGAATTTCGCGCCGCCCTGGGGCCATGCGATCGCAGCGCCGAACATCGCCGCTGTGATGAACGCCGCCGCAAGCCTTACGCCGTCGCCGGTTCCGGACATGAAACAACCCCCAATACTTCCCCCGAGCAGCCGGGCCGAAAGTCCTATGGGCGCCCGGCGAAGTCAAGGCGCGCCGCGGAACCCTTTGCGCCATGGGGGTTTCGACCCGTTGCGAGGGCTCGACAGGCCCGGGTCTTTGCGGCTTAGTGGCCCGGGAAGAAGGGTTAACGAACGGGCTTAAACGGCCGGGCGGGAGAAGCGATCATGGTGAAATGGCAGGGACGGCGCCAGAGCCGCAATGTGGAAGACCGCCGGGGCGCGGCGGCGGCTGGGGGGGCGGGGATTCTCCTGATGCTCCTGCGGCTCATCATCGGCCGGTTCGGCATTCGCGGCCTCTTGATCGTCGGGGTGATCGGCGTCGGTCTTTACATGGCCGGGGTCAATCCCGTGGCGCTGTTGCAGGGCGGCCCGGCCTCGACGCAATCGGCGGAGCCCATTGACGACGCAACATCGCAATTTGTGCGGGTCATCCTCGCTGAAACCGAAGACGTGTGGTCTCAGCTTTTCGAGGCGTCGGGCGCGGACTATCCCGAACCGACGCTGGTGATGTTCTCAGGCTCGGTGAATTCCGCCTGCGGCTACGCTTCAGCGGCGGTGGGGCCGTTTTATTGCCCGGCGGACCGGAAACTTTATCTCGACGCCAGCTTCTTCGAAGAGATGCGCCAGCGCTTCAACGTGCCGGGAGATTTCCCTGCGGCTTACGTCATTGCGCATGAAATCGGCCACCACATCCAGACCGTCACCGGCATTTCCGATCAGGTGCGCTCGGCGCAACAGCGCGCGCGCGGCGAATCGGAAGCCAACGCCTATCAGGTGATGATGGAGCTGCAGGCCGATTGCTACGCCGGCGTCTGGGCCCATTACGCCGACCGTACCAGCGGTTTTCTCGACGACGGCGACATCGAGGAAGGCCTCGCCGCCGCCGCCGCTATCGGCGACGACACGCTGCAGCGCAATGCCGGCCGGCGCGTGACGCCGGAAAGCTTCACCCACGGCACGTCGGAGCAGCGCAAGCGCTGGTTCACCCAAGGCTATCGCAATGGCGATATGGATGGCTGCGATACGTTTAACGCGTCGCAGCTTTGAGGCGCCGTCAATTCATTGCGTTACCGGGTCGTTGACGATTTCAACGGCAATTGTGTCTTCGTCCGGTTCGCCATCGACAAAGGGCGCGCCCGGCTGGTGATAAGCGTAGGCGTATGAGCCGAAGCAATCCGACGTGAACCCATTGGTAAGCGCTGCAAATTTGACCCGCGCTTTTAACTCGGGCAGCGGTTCGAGAATGTCTTGAGCGACGCTGAGATCGGACTGATCGAGCGGATACCCGCCGTCTTCACGGATATTGAGCGTTCCCAGAAACAAGGTTTCACCGTCCTGGATTGCAAATGCTGGCGCGCCGAAACAAAGATCGGCAGCGAAGGCACCCCAGTTGATTGCAGCGATTTTCCAGATGCCGGGCGGAATTTCCGCGATGAAATCATAACGGCGGATGTCGCCTTCAGTGGTTTTTCGAATCTTCGCGCCGTTGAACAAAAAGCTCACTGGCTCGCCGTCATAAACGATTTCAGCGCCGTCTTCGCCAAGACGCTGGAGAATAAGGCTGTTTATATCGAGGGCGGTCCTTTTCCCTGTCATGCTCAGGACGATTTGCGCCTTATCGGCGCTGATTAGGTTTATGTCTTTTTCTCGCACCGTCTTGATAGAGTCCGGCGCCTTGACGCCTTTCGGAAGCTTCGGCGGGTTTATTTCTCCCGCTGCTTCCACCGCCGCATCGGTCATATCCTTGACGGCGCGGCGGCTTAAAGAAACTTCTTCAAGATCGCCGGCTTCGCCAACACGGAAATTGCCGACAGCCAGTTCGTTCGCAAATGGTCCGCGCAGCACCACGCCTTGCGCGGAAGCGGCCTCGACCAGCACTGCGAGCTCCTCGCGTAAACGCGCGGGATCGTCATCCCACGCCTCAAGCGCTTTTCCTTCTTCTTCCGTCAGGCCGATGACGCTCCAGCCTCGGAGCGCCATGCAGTTTTCCATATTCGCGGCCTGGCCTTGGCGGTTTTCATTGTTGTCGATGACGCCGCCGACAATCGCGCCCAAAAGACCGCCGCCGGTCGCTGCGGTGACCTGACCCATGGCGTCACTGCCATTCACCAGACCGCGCGTCGCGACAGCGCACGCGACAAGATCGTCATTATGCTCCGCCATGGTTGCGCCTGGCTTGTAAAAAAAGTGAAACCCCGGACTTGAGCCCGTCAAGCTCTGCGCCAGCGCGCTAGAAAACAATGCGGCTCCAATCGACGTGACGCGAAGCGCCGTCTTTCCGTAAATCATAAGCCCCTCCAGTTACCCCGACAAAAGCCTAGCGGAGAAAAATCAGTCCGGGCAATATGATATTTTGCTTTTGGGCGGCAGTGTTGATTTGGACCGCTGCGCTCACCCGCGCCAGAAAGCCGGAGAAAACAGCACCAGTACGGTGAAGAATTCAAGCCTGCCGAGGAGCATGCCGGCCGACATCGCCCATTTGGCTGCGTCGGGGAGAGTTGAGAAATTGCCTGCGGGTCCGACAATGTCGCCGAGGCCGGGGCCTACATTTGCGACCGCCGTTCCCGCTGACGAAATCGCCGTCAGCGTGTCGAGGCCGAGCCCGGAGAGAAAGACGGCGAGCGTCGCGAAGAGTGCGAAATAGACGAAGAAAAAGCTCAACACCGAGACAAAGACATCGTCAGTAAGCGGGCGTCCGTTATAGCGCGCGACGAAAACGCCGTTCGGGTGGGCGAGGCGGCGCGCATAAAGAACCAGCGCGGCGAGGGCCACCTGAAATCGAAAGATCTTCATGCCGCAGGTGGTGGACCCGGCGCAGCCGCCCACAAACATGATGCAGAAAAAGAAAGCGACCGCGAACGTTCCCCAATCGTCATAGTCGGTCGTTGCATATCCCGTGCCGGTGAGAATCGAGACGACGTTGAAGATCGCCATGCGGAAGGCGGTAAAGAGGCCGAGATGGCCGAAGGCCTCTATCACGTCGACCATGACAGCGAGGGTCAGCACCACAATTGTCATGGCGAAAAACCGGATCTGGCTGTCGGTAAAAAGGCGTTTCCAGGCGCCGCGCATGATGACGATGAGAAATATGCCGAAGGGAAGCGAGCCGATAATCATGAACACGGTGATGACGAGATCGAGCGGCGCCCGGCCCACAGTCAAAAACGCGCCGATGGAGGCGTCTTTCGTCGAAAACCCGCCCGTCGAAATCGCCGTCAGCGCGTGATTGATCGCGTCGAAGGCCGGCATGCCGAAGCCCCAGAGGCTGACGAAGCAGGCGAAGGTGAAAAACACATAAATGCCGCTGAGGCCGAGGGAATATTGCGCGGCGTTGGCGATGAATTTTTCCGACGTGTCCCAGGCTTCGTTCTTGAAGATCTGCATGCCGCCGACTTTCAGGGCCGGCAAAACGGCGAACGCCATGATGATGATCCCGACGCCGCCGAACCATTGCAGCATCGACCGCCACAATAGAAAGCCCGGGGGCGCGTCGTCGAGGCCTGTGACGACTGTCGAACCTGTGGTCGTTATCCCTGACATCGCCTCGAAAAAAGCGTCCGTATAGGAAAGGTTCTTCTCGCCGATGGCGAGGGGGATCGCGGAGAAGACGACAAGCGCCAGCCAGCTCGTCGTGGTCAGCAGAAATCCTTCGCGCAGGGAAATGGTTTCGATGCGGCCCCAGCTTGCGGCCGCCGCGCCGCCGCCGATGAGAAAAGACGCAGAGGCGCCGATCGCAAACGCCGACCAGTCGGCGCGGTGGACCTCCGCCGTCGCCATGAGGTCCGCAAACATGGGGATCAGCATGGTGACGCCCAGCGCGGCCACAAGCGCGCCCGTCACCAGCAACACAGGGCGGAGATTCAGCATGGACGTCGTTCGTCAGCGGCGCCCTTGAGAAGCGGGCAGGCTGCTAATGGACTTGGCGCATTTCATGCGGGCTGTCGAGGGAGAAGGCCGGGATATCGACGTCGAAGGTCTCGCCGCTGTCCGACTCTTCCATGCCATAGGCGCCGACCATCAGGCCGGAAGGCGTCGCCAGCGGCGCGCCGGATGTATATTCGAAACCTTCGCCGGGGCGGATCACCGGTTGTTCGCCGACGACGCCGTCTCCGGCGACAATATCGGTCTGGCCGCGCGAATCGGTGATGCGCCAGTACCGCGTCCGCAGCCGCACGGGCTTGTCGGATTCGTTGTTGATGCGAACCGTATAGGCCCAGACGTAACGCGGTTCTTCCGGGTCTGACTGGTCCTCGAGAAAACGCGGAGAAACGCTGACGCGAATGCCCCGCGTCACGCTTTCATATATCTCGCTGCTGCGGTCTCCCCTCGCCATCGCGCCGCCCTGCAATTCCATGCCGCCCTCATTTTTGTCCACTCTAGGCTGCATCGCGGCAATGCGCCAGTGAAGGACTGCAAATTCAACGGAGCGGGGAAAAGCGCCAAGGGGGTGCACGCAAAGCCTCTTGCCATCGGCGCGTGCGGGAGGCAAACGAACCGGATGAGCAAAGACGTGATGCTGAAAGACGGAGTGCTTGCATCGCAAACTATCGCCGCGCTGATGGAACGCGGCGTGATCGATGGCGCTCATCCCGCGCGCCTGCAGCCGGCGAGCCTCGATCTCACCCTTTCCTCTCGCGCCTGGCGGGTGCGGGCGTCGTTTCTTCCCTCGCGGGCGCGAACGGTGGCTGCGCGGCTCGCCGGCGGGCTTGCGATGCAGGAAATCGACCTTTCCAGCGGCGCCGTTTTTGAACGCGGCTGCGTTTACCTTGTGGAATTGAATGAAAGGCTGGCGCTGCCGGCGGGCGTCGAAGGCGCCGCCAATCCGAAAAGCTCCACCGGACGCATCGACGTTTTTGTGCGCCTCGTCACCGATTACGGCGCCGCCTTCGATGAAATTCCGGCAGGCTATTCGGGACCGCTTTACGCAGAAATCAGTCCACGGACGTTTTCCATTCTCGCGCGAACGGGATCGAGTCTCAATCAGCTTCGTCTGAAATGCGGCGAGTTCCGTCTCGACGATGCGGCGCTGCGCCGGCTCAACGAGCAATCGCCGCTGGTGGACGGTCCGGCGGATATTGCCGGCGGCCTCGGCCTGTCGGTGTCGCTTCGCTCAGAGGACGGTTTCGTCGGCTGGCGCGCGCGGCGTCATTCGGCGCTCATTGACGTCGATAAGGTCGGCGCCCTCGACCGTCATGATTATTTCGAACCCATCGCGGCGCCGAAATCCGGTTTCATTATTCTCGACCCGGATGAGTTTTATATTCTCGCCTCCAAGGAAGCCCTCGCCGTGCCGCCGGATTACGCGGCGGAGATGACGCCGATTAGTCCCGGCCTTGGCGAGTTCCGGGTTCATTATGCGGGGTTCTTCGATCCGGGTTTCGGCTGGCGGCCTGACGAGCAAGGGGAGGGTGGAATCAATGGGTCGCGCGGCGTTCTGGAAGTCAGAAGCCACGACGCGCCTTTCGTGCTTGAAGACGGCCAGCTCGTGGCCAGGCTCGTCTATGAGAAAATGGCGGCGCGGCCGGAGCGGCTTTACGGCGAGACCATCAAGTCGAACTACCAGGGACAGGGCTTGAAGCTGTCGAAACATTTCCGCTGACGGGTTCATCGCCGTCATTCTCTTCGGGTTCTGCGCGCGGATCGAATTCGAAAACCGCCGGCGAGGTGCGGGGAACCGAGACGTAAGACTCGCGGTTCGACTGCGGCGCCGGATCCCGCACGAAGATCCGGTAGAGGCCGAAGAGCACGAGCGCGCCGTAAATGACCGAGCTATGGATGAAAAGCGCTGACGGGCCGAAGGCGTTCATCAGGAGTGGCGCGATGACCGGCCCGGCGACGGCCCCGGCGCCATAAAGCAACAGGAGACCCGCCGCGAGGGTCACATATTCATGAGGCTCGGCGCGGTCATTGGCGTGAGCGACGCACAATCCGAAAATCGGCATGGCCGTGAAGCCGAATGCAAAGGCGCCGAAGAGCAGCATCTGCCCGGAAACGCCGCCCGCCGCCGCCAGGAATGCGCCCGCCGCAGAGCAGAGCCCCGCGGTGATGGTGACGATGATGCGCCTGTCGGTGCGGTCGGAGATCAGCCCCAGCGGCCATTGCACGAGGGCGCCGGCGATGACGACGGTTGTCATGAAAACCGCAACGGTCCTGACGTCATAGCCTAGCTGCTGCACATAGACCGCGCCCACCGCCCAGAAGGCTCCGTTGGCGACGCCGACGGCGAGGCATCCGGCGGCGGCGAGGGGCGAAATGCGGAAAAGTTTGCGCAGGTCCAGCTTGGCGCTGGTGATGGGCCGCGGCTGCGTCGTCGTCGTCATCGCGACCGGCACCAGCGCGAGCGAGATCAGGATCGAGACGATGGCGAACAGAGTGAACGCCGTCGGGTCCGCAAGCGCGATCATCGCCTGGCCCAGGGTCGCGGCGGTGAGATCCACCAGACGGTAGACCGCAAGCGTGCGCCCGCGCTGTTCATTATCGACGGTTTCGTTGATCCAGCTCTCGATGATCATATAAAGGCCGGCGAGCGAAAAGCCCGTCACTACCCGGAGAAGGAGCCAGAACACCGGCTCCACAGCGAGGGCGTAGGCGAGCGCCGCCGCAGAGGCGATCGACGCCAACGCTGTAAAGGCGCGGATATGGCCGACGCGCTTCACCATGCGCGGCGCAATCCGGCAGCCGAAGATGAACCCGGCGAAATAGGCGGACATAAGCAGGCCCACCAGAACCAGCGGAAAGCCTTCCATATTGCCGCGCACGGAAAGGAGCGTTCCCTGCAAGCCATTGCCGGAAATCAGGAAGAACGCGGCGATCAAAAGGGCGGCGAGAATGCGGATCGTGTGGGCCATAGCGGCCCCGTATAACGGGTTTTGCCTGATGCGGCAGGGGGCGCGGCGCCGCTGCATATGAAAAAGCGGCAATCGGCCCCTGTAATACGCAAAAAATGGAAAACGACCGAAAACGAAAAAAAGGGCGACGCTTTCGCGACGCCCTTTCTTCCCGCTTACGCGAGAAATCCGGAGCACACCCCAATCCAGTGAGAATTCAGATGTTCTCCAGCGCGACTGTTAAACAGGAGCGTTGCCGCCCATATTTCCAACCGCTAGACCTTTCGGGCGCATAACTCGGGTCGTGGCTGCCGGCAATTTGCGTTTCGCCATGTCCGCCGCCATGCGTCCTTCAGATCCGCATCGTCTCTTCCAATGCGCCAGCTTGCGCTGTCGCACAGGCGTTGACGCCGCGCGCCGATCAGCAGCTTGCCCGCTGCTCACGGCGATTCCGGCCCCCCGGTTCATGAAACGCCTTTCGGCTTTCCATACGGGGGCGGACCGCTCAGGTCCGGCCATGCGCGACAAATCCCGCCTTTCGGTTTTGTCTTGTCCGGTCTGCTTCTGAGCGTCGCATCCGGACCAGCGCATCATTTCGTTTGCTCGTGTCACCCGCCGCTAGGCAATCGCTGCGAATGACCAATAGAGCCGCGAAACAAAATCAGAATAACTCAGAATTGACATTGGTCGAATCATTCTTTTCCACATTCTTTCGCCCACGCATGTGGGGAAAAGAGCGGGCTGATTCAAAAGACTATTGTCAGTTTTTCCGGAAGATGACGGAGAGGTTGTTCGCCGGCATTTCCACAACCTCTTCGAGCGCTAGGGAATTTTCATTCGCAAGCGGAACAAGTTCACGGTCGAGATCACGCACGCCCCAGCGCGGGTCCCGGGATTTCAAACTCTCATCGAATGCTTCGTTCGATGGCGCCGTGTGAACGCCTTCGCGCGAGAAAGGTCCGTAAAGGAACAGTTTTCCACTGGAGCGCAATAACCTTCCTGCACCTGCGAACAGGCCTTGCGCCGCTTCGAACGGGGCGATGTGAATCATATTGATGGAAAGCACGGCGTCATAGGGCGCGGCAAGCGCGCCGTCCCAGTCCTTAGCGGTGACATCGAGCGCGTGCGGTCCATGCAAATTGTCGAGCTTCATGTCCGCGATCCAGGCGGCAATCGATGCGCGCGCGGTTTCGTCAGGATCGCCCGTGAACCATTGAAGCTTAGGCAACGCGCTGGCGATATGCGCTGCGTGTTCGCCTGTGCCGGCGCCGATTTCGAGCAGGCGTCCTTCCTGCGGCATGGTTCTCAAAAACGCATCGCGAATGACGTCGCGATTGCGCGCTACAGACGGCGAATACATTTTCGCGCCTTCAATCGCGCGCTGTTCGAGAGCGGTTTCCTTTGGCGTGTTCATAGCGCTGATCTATCCCGAACAGCTTGCGCCGCCAAGGACGCAAAACTGCGCGCAGAACGGATGATTGAGCTTCACCGGCGACGAGGCTTCCTCAAGGCTTCTTCCCATTTCGAATTGCGCGTCATAAGGAAGAAGCGTGCAGGAAAGGACAGCGGGCCCCGCCGCGCCTTTGCGTTTCACCACCATGCGCGAGGTCGCGCACATGATATCGTTCGGATCCTTGCCCAGAATCGACCAGCAGGCGGTGGTGATCTCGGGAAGGTCTTTCACGGCGTCCATTTCCGGAAAGATCACGAGCTGGTTTTTGTCGCGCGCGTCGATGTAGATGCCGTTTTCCGCGAAGAGCGCAGCGAAACCTTTACGCAATGTCTCTTCGTCTTCGCCGCTCAGCGTTCGCCCGGCGACAGTTACATCAAAACCATTGTTCTGCAGCCATTTGAGCCCTTCCAGGCCCAGCGCAAAAGCGCTGGCGCCGCGTTCGGCGTCATGACCGTCCTGGGAGTAATGATCGAGGCTGACGCGCAGGGTGAGGCGGGCGCCATAGTCTTCGCGAAGCTTGAGGAGGCCGTCGCGGACCCGCGGGCGCATCATCGGCTTCATCGCGTTGGTGAGGATCAGCGTTTCAAACCCCCGCGACAGCGCCGCTTCGGTCATGGCGATCATCTCGGGATTCATGAACGGCTCGCCGCCGGTGAACCCGATCTCCCGGGCGCCCATGGTCTTTGCTTCATCGAGAAACGGTTCGAGTTCGCGCGCCGTCAGATAGGAGAGGCGGTCATTCGCCGGCGAGGATTCGATGTAACAATGCGTGCATTCCACATTGCACAGCGTGCCGGTGTTCACCCAGAGCGTTTCAAGTCTGGCGAACGGTACGGTCGCGCGCGCCTCTCCCTTCGCGGTAATGTCCGGATGCTGAAATTTCAACAAGGCGGGCTTTTCGCCGTCCATAAACTCTTCCACTGCGTTGACGGTAGAGCATGAACGAAAAAGCCCGCCGGTTCCACCGGCGGGCTTTTAAGGCTCGATCACTGAAGATCAATTCCGTGTCAGCAATCTCAATTGCTGGGGCCTAGTTGTCGCCAAGGGGCGCGCCCCAGACCTCGTCGTCTTCATATTCCGGCTCCGCCGGCAAAGGCTCGCCAGTCACCGGGTCGACCCTGGCCGGTTTCACAGGCGCGATCATCGGCTGCGCGCCGGGCTGGTCGCGATGGGCGAGGGCCCAGACGGCGTTCTGCAGCACGGCCGATTGCGGGTTTGCGACTTTTTCCCGGTAGATAATGTCCGCGGGCGTGACATTCGCCTGATAGTAATCCTGGTTCCAGCTATGACGGGCTTTCATCACTGCGCCTTCCAGGCTGACGCCGCCATAGAGGCCGCGAGAGCGCGAAAAGGCGAGAACGTCCACCGTCTGCGCTTTTGCGCCGGCGCCAACCGGACCGGCTGCGACCGAAAGGTCTGCGCCGAGTTTGACCGTGGTTGACAGAAGATGCTCCATGCCGCGTTGCGTCATGATGGCGAGAATGGTTTCCGATCCTTCGACGCCAGCCTGGAAGCCGAGAGAAATGGAGCCGATGGTGAAGAATGTCGGCTCCGACCAGCTGCCGTCTTCATTGCGGGCGATCATGACGGCGTTGCCGCCGGACGCGCCGACAATGAAGCCGCCGCGAATGGATTTCGGAATGATCACCATGGCCTTGGCGTCGTCCGCCAGCTCCCACAAGGGCTCGAACGCGCTGTCATTGGCGAAATAGCTCACCGTGTCGGCGGCTTTCACCACCAGTTCCTCGGCCTTTTCGCCTTTTGGTTTCGCCGCTGCGGGCGCAATCGCGATTAATAACGCCGCGCCGACTGCGCCGAAAATGCCTGTTAGCCGTTTCCACATGCCGGCCTCCTTTCAATATCCCTGAAGTCTCAGGAAAACGGCTGGGCGGCCGTTTCCGTTCCGGGCCCTAGATAAAGCTGTTCCATGCAGGCGGAAAGATGACGCCGCACCCTCCGGAAAATGAATTCTTGGTGAGATTTGCCCTGCCGGTCGAGACCTTTTCGGTCTCGAATCGGCCTCTGAAGGGCCGGAAAACGCCCGCTTGACCTTTTTTCGCGCCGGGGCGAAATGGTCATGCGCGGTTGTCGCCTTCGGGCGGGTGTAGCTCAATGGCAGAGCAGAAGCTTCCCAAGCTTACGACGAGGGTTCGATTCCCTTCACCCGCTCCAGACTACACTCTCTGGCCATGTTAAAAACGGGCATGAGGCTTGTTCCGGCGACTGACGCCGAAAATCGGCGTCGATACTATGTTGTGGCCTTCATCCATTGCTTGGAAGTCGGCAAGAACTTAAGGAGAATTAGGACAGCTGACTGTAGTGGGCATCAATTAATGCTGTTATTCTGAATAGCGAAATGAGTTGCAAATACTGGAATTATTATAACTTTGCGAATGTAAACTTATACTGTATTTTTAAAATCATTATTCCCATTCAGAATGTTTGGGTTCTGTGAGCGATTCCGCGGGGGAAATCGCACCAAAAGGATGCGCAAAAATGTGGAACTACATTCGCGCAAGGTTGTGATTAACGAATAGGGGCGGAAAAGTTCATGGTTGAAGATAGGGAAGGCGGTTCAGGCGTGAAGTCTGTCAGCCAGGCTATTCGGATTCTCAATGTGGTGGCTCAAATGGATGGGCCGGTTTCGTTGAAGGAAATTGCAGCACGCGCCGGCGTCGCGCCCAGCAAGGCGCACCGCTATCTACAGAGCCTTTGCACCTGCGGCTTTTTAAGTCAGGCGACGAAATCGGGCGCCTATGATCTCGGCATGGAGACCTTGCGGCTCGGTCTCGCCGCAATCAATCGCGTGGATATTATCAATCGAGCCGGAGAGGCGTTGTCGTCTCTGACGAGCGAAACGGAATCCGACAGCTTCCTGACCGTGTGGGCCGATAACGGACCGACAATGGTGCGGTTCGAGCGCTCGAAAAAACCCGCCATGGCGATGATGGGGGCGGGCGTTTCCATGCCTGTACTGAATTCTGCGACAGGGCTGGTCTTTCTGGCGTTCGGCAATCCCGACCGGGTTGCGGAGGTGGTGCGGCGTCAGGAGAATGAGAATTACGACGCTGTGATGAAGCAGATCGCCGCAAGGATCGAGACTGTGCGCGAGGCGGGATACGCCTCTTCCATAGGCGTGATCATGACGGGCCGCCAATGCATCTCCGCCCCAATTATATCCTATGACGACAAGGTGATCGCGGCCGTCTCGCTCGTGTCGACCAAACCGGACATCGTCGAACCGGACAGCAAGGAAGTGAAAGCCTTGCTCGATTTCTGCAAACTGTATTCGATCCGCAAGCGCGGCTATTCTGAAGAAACGCTGATCGAAAAACGCATTGCGATTTAAGATCAGAAATTGTCTTTCAGGCGCCGCGTTTCGGCGAAAACATCGACCGGCTTCGCGCCTTCCATGTTGATGGCGGCCTGCAGCGAGGGATCCGCGGCGCGCAGGAACGGGTTCGTGGCGCGTTCGAGCGCTACCGTCGTCGGCACCGTCGGAATATTTTTCGCGCGCAGGGTCTCGACTTCCGCCGAGCGTTTTTTCAAGTCGATGTTCTGCGGATCGACAGATAAAGCGAACGCTGCATTCGCTTTCGTATATTCATGCGCACAGTAAAGTTTCGTGTCGGCGGGAAGCGCTGAAATCATCGACAGCGACGACCACATCTGCTCCGCCGTGCCTTCAAACAGGCGCCCGCAGCCCATGGCGAAAATCGTGTCGCCGACAAAAGCGGCGCGGTCGTCAGCAAAGTGATAGATGATATGGCCGAGCGTATGTCCCGGTGTTTCATGCACGGTGGCTTTTGACGCGCCGAGCATGATTTCGGCGCCTTCGCCCACAGGGCGGTCGAGGCCGGGGATTTTCGCCGCCTCGCCTTTCGGGCCGACGATCTCGCAGCCCCATGTTTCCTTCAGCGCCAGATTGCCGCCCGCATGATCCCAGTGATGGTGGGTGTTGAGGATATGGGTCAGTTTCCAGCCCGCCGCCTCGAGCTCGCGGTTGATCGCCCCTGCGTCGGGCGTGTCGATCGCCGCCGTCGCGCCCGTCACCCGGTCATGGACGAGATAGCCGTAATTGTCGGAAAGGCAGGCAAACTGGCGAATATCGATGGGCATGGCTATGTCTTTCGCTCGCCCCCTTGAGCTTTATGGGGCTTCATTGACGGCCGATTAAGGCGGCCAGCATAACAATCGCGACGCCCGGCGCAAAACCGCGAGGCCGGGCGCAGCCTGTGAAAAGGCGCGGAAAAGTCTCATGCGCACCGACATTCTCGACTTTCACGATTTCTATCAAGCGCCGCTGGGGCGCATGGCGCGCGAGTTTATCGCCGGCCGGGTGACGGAGCTCTGGGGCGACGGCGCCGGGCTTTCCATCGCCGGGTTCGGCTACGCCAATCCCTATCTCGAACTTTTCACAGGGGCTTATGCGCGGTTCGCGCTGGCGCCGGGCGGGCAGGGGGTCATCCGCTGGCCGCGCGAGGCGGCGAATGCGGCGAGCCTTGTGGGCGAGCATGACTGGCCCATTCCCGATGCGAGCCTTGACCGGGTGCTGATCGTTCACGGGCTCGAAGAAGCGCCGCAGCCCCAGCGCCTGATGCGCGAGGTCTGGCGGGTTCTGAAAGATGACGGGCGCGTCGTCATCGTCGTCTCGCACCGGCGGGGCCTCTGGTCGGTGATCGACACGACGCCCTTCGCGGCCGGCCGGCCTTATCTGAAGCGCCGCCTTGAGGGGCTGCTGCGCGATGCGGTCTTTCGCCCTACGGTCTGGAATTCGGCGCTGTTTTTCCCGCCTTTACGGTCAACGCTGCTCCTCAGGGCCGCCCGCGCCTGGGAGCGCGCCGGCTCGCGCCTGTGGCCGGGGCTCGGCGGGGTCCTGATGCTCGAGGCGGAAAAAGACATGCTGGCGCCCGTTGGCCTGGTGCGGCAGGAAGGCGCGCGCGCGCGGCGCCCGGCCCTCGCCGCGCCCCAGCCCCTGCAGCCGCGCTCCTCCCGCTAGGCAGGCTCTCGGTTGCCAGCGCCGCCGCCCCGCCGCTATATCGCGGTCGGATCAAGCAAAGGATTTCACGAAATGGCGCTCCCGCAGCCGCGTCCAGGCATCATGGACATCAAGCCTTATAAGCCCGGCGGATCGCAGGCGCCGGGGGCGCAGGAGATCCACAAGCTCTCGTCGAACGAGTCCGCCCTCGGCGCGAGCCCCAAGGCGGTCGAAGCCTATCACGAGGCCGCGGACGAGTTGTTCCTCTATCCCGACGGCGCGTCCGCGAAGCTCCGGGAAAAGATCGGCGACCTCCACGGGCTCGATCCTTCCCGCATCGTCTGCGGCGCCGGGTCCGACGAGCTCCTCCAGCTTCTCGTGCGCGCCTATGTGGGCGAGGGCGACAATATTATCCAGAGCGCCCACGGTTTTCTCGTCTATGCGCTGGCCGCCAAAAGCTGCGGCGCCGAGCCGCGTTTTGCGCCGGAGAAAAATCTCACCGGCGATGTCGACGCCATGCTCGATCTTGTCGACGACCGTACGCGTATGGTGTTCATCGCCAATCCGAATAATCCGACGGGCACTTATATTCCGGACTCAGAAATCCGCCGCCTGCGCGAAAAGCTGCGCGAAGACATCATCCTCGTCGTCGACGCCGCCTATGCGGAGTTCATGGAGGAGGCGGACTATGCAGACGGATCGGCGCTCGTCAGCGAATATCCGAATGTCGTCATGACGCGCACCTTTTCGAAGATTTACGGGCTTGCGGCGCTGCGTCTCGGCTGGGCCTATTGCCCGTTCCCCATCGCCGATGTGCTGAACCGCATTCGCGGGCCGTTCAACGTCACCATGGCCGCACAGGAGGCGGGCATTGCGGCGCTGGAGGATCAGGATTTCGTGCAGCGCAATCTCGCCCATAACCGCTCGGAGCGCGATTACATGCAACAGCAGCTCGGCGGTCTCGGGCTCGACTTCGTGCCGAGCCATGGCAATTTCATTCTGGTGAAATTTCCGCAAGAGCCCGGCCATAACGCCGATGACGTCCAATCCTATCTGAAAGCGAATGGCGTCATCGTGCGGGAGATGGGCGCTTACGGACTCGGCGACTATTTGCGCGTCACTGTCGGCCCCAAGGCGGGGAACCGCAAATTCATCGAGCTTCTGGAAAAGAAATTCTCCCGTGACTGACAGTATCAAGTTCAAGCGCGCCGCGATCATCGGCGTCGGCCTCATCGGGTCTTCGCTCGCGCGCGCTTTGCGCGAGCGGAAGCTTGTTGAGGAGATTATCGGCGTCGATCGCGATGCGGACGTCATCATGCGCGCGACGAAGCTTGGCGTCATCGATAGCGGCGAAACCGGTCTCGCCGAGGGCGTCAAAGGCGCCGACCTCATTATTCTGTCGACGCCGGTGGGCGCCATCGGCGCCGTGGCGAAAGAGCTTGGCGCCGCCGCCGATGACGGCGCGCTCATTATCGATGTGGGCTCGGTGAAGGGTGTGGCGCTGGACGCCGCGAAAGCGATGCCCGAGCGGGTTCATTTCGTGCCCTGTCACCCGGTTGCCGGCACCGAGCAATCCGGCCCGGAAGCGGGCTTCGCCTCGCTCTTCCAGGACCGCTGGTGCATCCTGACGCCGGCCCCGCGCGAAGACGGCGCCTATAAAGCCGCCGTCGAAAAAGCCGCGGCGCTCTGGTCCGGCGTCGGCGCGAAAGTCGAGATCATGGATGCGGCGCATCACGATCTGGCGCTTGCCGTCACCAGCCACCTGCCGCACCTCATCGCCTTCACGCTGGTCGGCGCCGCGGACGATGTGGAATCGGTGGCAGCCGGCGAAGTCGTTAAATATTCCGCCGGCGGTTTTCGCGACTTCACGCGCATCGCCGCCTCCGACCCGATCATGTGGCGCGACGTTTTCCTGAATAACAAGGACGCGGTGCTGGAAGTGCTCGGACGGTTTTCCGAAGAGCTCGCGGTGATGCAGCGGGCGATCCGCTGGGGCGACGGCAAGGCGCTCGAAGACGCCTTCACCCGGGTGCGCGGGCTGCGCCGGGCGATTGTCGAAGCGGGTCAGGAAACCGCCGCGCCGAACTTCGGGCGCGACGACAAGGGGCGTTAGTCGCGGATTTTAGCCGATCGCCGATGTGTGCGATTGTTTGATGGCGGCCTTGACCGCAAAAGAAGAGACGATTTTTGTCGAAGACGTCTAATGCCGGTCTTCGCTTTCGAACATCAGCAGTATGATGGCGAACCAGCCCGCGAGCCAGGTAAGCAGATGCGCGAGACCAATCTGGATTAACGAGGCGACCCTTGCGTCAAACTCCGTCAGATTAGGAAGATTGTCCTCAAGGGCGAAAACGACTGTTACATAATAGATGCTCAAAGAGAAAACACCAATCGCGAGCAGGTAGGTGCGCCAATTTCTGACGAACACGATCCGATAAGCAGTCGTCGCGACAAGCCCCAGCAATGTGCCTACGACAATGATCGGAACAAAGGAGGTTCGAACGACGTGGTAGTAGCGCGTAGCTTCACGCTCAATTTCTACGGATTGCGGTGAACTGTAGAGCGCATAGTCGAAGGCCAAGCTTACAGACATCAAGCCTACGACGACCCCCGCCAAAGCGAGGATGAGATGCCGTATATATATTTTGAGTTTCATTTCCGCCCCCAAGATTCCATCAAAAGGAATTCACACTCTCGTCGCTAAATTAAGGGTTAGCAAGCAGGGCGTTTTAATCCAGTGGAGCAATGCGCCATTTTCCAATGATTCAAGTTGTTTAGCCTGAGGGGGTGGCGCGTACTCGTTCAAGCGCCGCCAAATGGCTATCGGACTCAAACCCCACCCAAAGGCTACGCGTCTTCCTCATCCATGGTCGCTTCATAGCCCCACAGGGTTTGGACGTGGGTCAGGACGGCAGCCGCGGTTTCTTGGCGCCGGTTAGCGCCGTCGCATGGATGCAGGCAGGCCTTGCGGAATGCGTCGCAGCGGAACTTCCAGGCGCTTTTTCATGTTCCCCAAATCAATAGTCGATGCATCAACCAAAAGGATCCTCGCCATGGCCAGCGACAAAACCGCCCCCCCGACCACCACCGATGCAGGCATTCGCGTCCAAAGCGACGAACATTCGCTGACGATCGGCCGCGACGGACCGATCGTTCTGCATGACCATTATCTTCTTGAGCAGATGGCGAATTTTAATCGCGAGCGCATTCCGGAGCGTCAGCCCCATGCAAAGGGAAGCGGCGCCTTCGGCTATTTCGAAGTCACCAGGGATGTCAGCCAATACACCAAGGCGAAGGCGTTTCAGCCGGGCGCGAAGTCGGATGCCTTGGTCCGGTTTTCAACGGTCGCAGGCGAGCGCGGCAGTCCGGACACATGGCGCGATCCGCGCGGATTTTCCGTCAAGATGTATACCGAAGACGGCAATTTCGACATGGTCGGCAACAACACGCCGGTCTTCTTCATTCGCGACCCGATGAAATTCCAGCACTTCATTCGCTCGCAAAAGCGGCGCGCCGACAACGGGTTGCGCGATCACGACATGCAATGGGATTTCTGGACGCTCAGCCCCGAAAGCGCGCATCAGGTGACGATCCTCATGGGCGACCGCGGCATCCCGCGCACCTGGCGGCATATGAACGGCTATTCCAGCCACACATACATGCTCGTCAACGCCAAGGGCGAGAAATTCTGGGTGAAATTCCACTGGAAGACCGATCAGGGGAACGAGTTTTTCACGCAAGACGAAGCCGACAAGATGGCTGGCGCGGATGGCGACTATCATCGCCGCGATTTGTTCAACGCCATTCGCGACGGAGACTATCCGAGCTGGACGCTGCAATGGCAGATCATGCCGTATGAAGAGGCGAAGAAATATCGCATCAACCCGTTCGACCTGACCAAGGTGTGGCCGCATGGCGACTATCCGCCCATGGAGGTGGGCAAGCTTGTCCTTGATCGCAATCCGACGGATTTCCATACCGAGATCGAACAGGCGGCGTTCGAACCGAACAACATGGTCCCAGGCATCGGCCTTTCGCCCGACAAAATGCTGCTCGCTCGCGGTTTTTCCTATGCGGACGCCCATCGCGCGCGGCTTGGCGTCAATTACAAGCAGATCCCGGTGAACAAGCCGAAATGCCCGGTGCACAGCTACAGTAAGGACGGCGCCATGCGCACGGAGAATGTCTCCGACCCGGTCTATGCGCCGAACTCCTATGGCGGCCCCGCCGCGCAGCCCGATCCCAATGGCGAAGCCGGACTATGGCATGCGGATGGCGACATGGTCCGCGAAGCCTATACGCTGCGCGAAGACGATGACGATGTCAGCCAGCCCCGCGCGCTCATTCGCGAGGTTATGGACGAGGCGGCGCGCAAGCGGCTGGTCGACAATATCGCCGGTCACTTAAGCGACGGGGTCAGCGAGCACATTTTGCAACGCGCTTTTGAGTATTGGCGCAATATCGACGAGGAGACCGGTAAAAACGTCGAAACCGCCGTGCGCGAAAAGCTTGGCGGCAAGTCGAAGGCGCCGGGCCTCGCCTCGGCGTTATCGATCAGCGGCGGAAAGCAGGCGGCGGAGTAGAGCGCCTACGCGTCCGCCTCGTCCATCGTCACATCGTAGCCCCACAGGGTTTCGATGTGCGTAAGGACGGCGGCTGAGGTTTTCTCGTTGAGCTTGCGGCCGTTATGGACCGTGTGGCGCAGTTTCAACGTGCGGTCGCCCTCGAGATCGGCGCCGACGACCTGAATGTTCGGCTCATGCATGCCGAGATCGTACATGGCGGCGAGCGTCCGGCGCACGTCGCGGAAGCCGCGCTCGTCATGGATCGCCTCGATCTCCACATGGCTTTCTTCGCTGTCGTCGCCGATGGCGAACATGCGGAAATGGCGCATCACGGTGGGGGAGAGATATTGCAGGATGAAGCTTTCGTCGCGGTAATTGGCCCAGGCGTCTTTCAACACGGCGCGCCAGTCGCCCGAGCCGGCAATGTCCGGGAACCATTCGCGGTCTTCCGGCTTCGGGTCTTCGCAGATGCGCTTGATGTCTTCCATCATCGCGAAGCCGAGCGCGTAGGGGTTGATCCCCGAATAGCGCGGATCGTCGAATTCCGGCTGGAAGACGACGGAGGAATGGGAGTGCAAAAACTCCATGATCGCGCCTTCGGAAATCTGCCCGCGATTGTAAAGCTCATTCATGATGTAATGGTGGACGAAGGTGGCGCAGCCCTCGTTCATGACTTTCGTCTGTTTCTGCGGATAGAAATATTGCGCGATGTTGCGGACGATGCGCACGATTTCGCGCTGCCAGGGCCGCAGGATCGGCGAAGCCTTCTCGATGAAATAGAGCAGGTTTTCTTCAGGTAACTGGATGTTTTTCACTTCCGCCTGGCGTTCTTCCTTTTCGTCGTCGGGTTCGATGGTGTTGGGGAGCGTGCGCCAGATGTCGTTGAAATTCGTTTCTTCGTGCTTGATGCGCGCGGCGATGCGCGCCAGCCGGTCGGCGTCGGAAAGCCGCGGCGGGCGGTTATAACGAAAAACGCCCTGATCCATCAGCGCATGGGCCGCGTCGACGACCGCCTCGACTTCCTCAAAGCCGTATTCGTCCTCGCATTTCGCGATGTATTTTTTCGAAAAGTCGAGATAGGGGAGGATGCCTTCGGCGTCGGTCCACTGACGGAAGAGGTAATTGTTCCGGAAAAAGTGGTTATGCCCGAAACAGGCATGCGCCATGACGAGCGCCTGCATGGTCATGGTGTTCTCTTCCATGAGATAGGAGATGCAGGGGTTCGAATTGATGACGATCTCATAGGCGAGACCGGTCCAGCCCTTCTGATAGGTCATCTGGTCGCGGGCGAAATGTTTTCCGAACGACCAGTGCTTGTACATCAGCGGCATGCCGTGACTGGAATACGCGTCGAGCATCTGTTCCGAGGAGATGATCTCGATCTGGTTCGGATAGACCTTGAGGCCGAGATCGTTGAGGCCGATATCCTCGATCGCGTCATAGGCGCGCTTCAGGGTCTCGAAGTCCCAGTCGGCTTCGTTATAGATGAGGGGGAGTTTTTCTACCGCTTCGCTCATTACTTCGCTTCCCGCCTAGATTCAAAAAAAGACTTAATCTGATAGCCTAAGATCAATGCTCCACTTGGAACCGCCGTAGGAAGCAGCAGAAACGACGAGCGCATTTGCTCATCAAAGGAAGCCGGCACCGCCGGTGGGCCGTTAAAAATAAGAAGAAAAGTCCACCACGGAAGAAAAATTGCCACTGTTACTGCGAACCATGCTGCGGGCAGTGTCGCCAAATATTTTATCCATGCTGGCCAAGCGAGGGCTTTCCATCGTGGCGAAAGGTTTTTATCCGTCCAACGCCAAAGGAAGAAACCGATTGGAGCCCAAACCAACCCGGCTGCGAGAGCGATGAGCCAAATCACGCCGCCTCCTTCTTGTCCCGCGCGAAAAGTTCGCGGAAGACCGGGAAGATGTCCTGGGGCCGGGCGATGCGCGTCTGGGCGAAATTCGGCCATTTCGGCGCGAAGGTTCGATAGGCGCGCCAGAGTTCGGCGCCCGAATCGGCGTCGGAAAAGACTTCGAGCTCGCGCTCGTCGAGGATTTCGATATAGGCGTAATATTGCGAGATCGGCATCACCTCTTCGCCGAGCATCTCGACGCAGCGTTTGGCGTCGCCGGATTGGGTGAAGCCGTCCGACGCCTGCGCCACATAGATGTTCCATTCATGGGCCGGAAAACGCTCGCGCTGGACTTCCAGCATTTTTTCAAGCGCCGTCGACACCACCGTGCCGCCCGACTGGCGCGAATAGAAGAAGGTTTCTTCGTCCACTTCCTCCGCGTGATGGGTGTGGCGGATGAACACCACCTCGACGCGCTCATAGCGGCGTTTGAGGAAGAGGTAGAGCAGCATGTAAAACCGCTTGGCGAGGTCTTTTTCGCGCTCGCCCATGGAGCCGGAGACGTCCATCAAACAGAACATGACGGCGGCGGTCGTCTCCACCGGCGTCGGCTCATAGGCGTTGTAGCGAAGGTCGAGCGGGTCGATGAACGGCGTGAACTTGCGGCGCTTTTCCATCGCCTCGAGCTGTTCGATGATCGCTTTCTTTTCGGCGATCTCTTTCTCGCTGGGGCTTGAATTGCGCTCCAACTCGAAAAGGCGCTCTTTCAGCTCATTCATGGCCTTCGTCGATGGACGTTTCAGCGCCAGACGACGGCCATGCGCGTTCCGCATGGTGCGGGTGATGTTCATGTTGGTGGGCGAGCCGGCCACCGTGATACCCGCGCGCTTGTAGGCGTAGGATTTGATCTCTTTCAGCGACCGCTTGACGAGATTGGGAAGCTCAAGGTCCTCGAAAAAGATGTCGAGGAATTCTTCCTGGGTCAGCGTGAACTGGAAATTGTCCTCGCCTTCGCCGGTGTCGCTTGCTTCCTTGCCCTTGCCGCGGCCTGCGCTCTTAGGAGGCTTTTTAATCCTGTCGCCGGTCGAGAATTCCTTGTTGCCGGGATGGACCGCCTCGCGCGCGCCTTTTTCCCGGTCATGGGAAAAGCGCGGCTCCGCCGTCGATTTCGACGGAATAGTGATCTTTTCGCCCTTGTCGAGCTCTTTCATGGACCGTTCGCGCAGGGACTTGTTCACCGCTTCCTTGATCTGCGCCTTGGCGCGTTTCAGGAAACGCTGACGGTTCCCAAGGGACTTGCCCTTGGGATTCTTGCGCCGGTCGATGAAGTGAAACGAATTCATAAGCAGGTACTAGGGGTTAGGTTTCAGGGATTAGGGTATCTGAACTTTTCTCTAGTCCCTAATCCCTAATCCCCCAATTATCCGGCTTTGTTGACGCGCATATACCATTCGACGAGCCGGCGGACCTGACGCGGCGTGTAGCCCCGCTCTTCCATGCGGCTGACGAAATTCTCGTGCTTGGCCTCGGTCTCCGAATCCTTCTTGGAGTCGAAGGAAATCACTGGGAGGAGGTCTTCGACCTGAGAGAACATGCGCTTTTCGATGACATTGCGCAGCTTCTCATAGGACGTCCATTTCGGATTCATGCCCTCATTGTTCGCCCGGGCGCGAAGCGCAAATTTGACGACCTCGTTGCGGAAATCCTTGGGGTTCGCAATGCCCGCCGGTTTCTCGATCTTCGAAAGCTCGGCGTCGAGCGTGGCACGGTCGAGAAGCTGGCCGGTGTCGGGATCTTTAAAGTCCTGATCCTCGATCCAGGCGTCGGCGTAAGAGATATAGCGGTCGAAGAGGTTCTGGCCGTATTCCGCATAGCTTTCGAGATAGGCCTTCTGGATTTCCTTGCCGATGAACTCCGCATAGCGCTGCGACAATTCCGACTTGATGAAATCGAGATATTGCTTCTCGGTTTCGTCGGGGAATTGCTCGCGCTTGATGGCGTTTTCGAGCACATACATGAGGTGCACCGGATCGGCGGCAACTTCGTCCGTGTCGAAGTTGAAGGTTTCCGACAGCACCTTGTAGGCGAAGCGGGTGGAGATGCCGTCCATGCCTTCGTCGATGCCGGCGGCGTCGCGATATTCCTGCATGGTCTTGGCTTTGGGGTCGGTGTCTTTCAGTTTTTCGCCGTCATAGACCCGGAGCTTCGAATAGAGATTTGAGTTCTCGTGCTCCTTGAGGCGCGTCAGCACCGAGAAGCGCGAAAGGAGATCGAGGGTTTCCGGCGCGCAAGGGGCGGCGGAAAGTTCGGAACTCGCCAGCAGCTTTTCATAGATGTGGCGTTCTTCCGTGACCCGAAGGCTGTACGGCACCTTGATGACGTTAATGCGGTCGAGGAAGGCTTCGTTGTTTTTGTTGTTGCGGAAAGCCTGCCACTCGCTTTCGTTGGAGTGCGCGAGAATGACGCCGTTAAAGGGAATGGGCCCCAGCGCTTCGGTGCCCACATAATTGCCTTCCTGCGTCGCCGTCAGCAGCGGATGCAGGACCTTGATCGGCGCCTTGAACATCTCGACGAATTCGAGAAGGCCCTGGTTCGCGCGGCACAGCCCGCCCGAATAGGAATAGGCGTCGGTGTCGTCCTGGGAGAAATGCTCGAGCTTGCGAATATCGACCTTGCCGACCAGCGCCGAGATGTCCTGATTGTTTTCGTCGCCCGGCTCGGTCTTGGCGATGGCGAGCTGGCGCAGCTTCGACGGGAAGATGCGCACGACTTCGAATTTCGAAATGTCGCCGCCGAATTCGTCGAGGCGCTTCACCGCCCAAGGGCTCATGAGGCCGGTGAGACGGCGCTTTTCAATGCCGTATTTGTCGGCGAGGAGGCTTTTCAGTTCTTCCGACTGGAAGAGGCCGAGCGGGCTCTCGAACACCGGCGAGATTTCGTTGCCGGCTTTCAAGACATAGATCGGATATTCCTCCATCAGGTCTTTCAGGCGCTCGGCGAGCGACGACTTGCCGCCGCCCACAGGGCCGAGGAGGTAGATGATCTGGCGTTTTTCTTCGAGGCCCTGCGCCGCGTGACGGAAGAAGGAGACGATGCGCTCGATCGTGTCCTCCATGCCGTAAAAGCCTTCGAAGGCTTCGTAATGGCGGATGGTGCGGTTCGAGAAAATGCGCGCGAGGCGCGGATCCTTCGACGTGTCGACCAGTTTCGGCTCGCCGATAGCTTTGACCATGCGCTCTGCGGGCGAGGCGTAGAGCATTGCGTCGTCGCGCGCCGCGAGCAGGTAGTCGCGAAGGCTCATCGCCTCCTGTTTCAGCTTGGTGTAGCTCTCGGAGAAAACATCGAAAACATCGAGGCTTTGGTCGGTCATGATCGCACGCTCACTTTTCACTCGCTCATATCGCAGGAGGGCCGCCCCGCGATGTTTGAATTAAAAAAGGCGCTGGTCTAACCAGCGCCCCCCGCTCGCATTACGCAACCTCGCCATCAAAAATGGCGATTATATTTTCCGGCGCCTTTTCCGGTTCAATCGGCTCGCTGAAATTGATATGGGTTGCTTTCATCGTGAAGCAAGCGCGGCCTGTCGCCGTCCTCTTCGCTTCTGTGTGATTGCTTCCCGTCATTTCGCCCGCCGCAATAAACCGCCGCCGTTGTCTTCCTTCGAACTACCCCGTCCCCGCCTTTCGGCCGTCCCCACTGCAAAACTCAACTACGCACGCGCGCCGGAACTGCGCACGATTGAAGGTTAACCGAAGGGCCCCTAACATTTCGTTTCGTATTTTTGACTCTTGTTTGGATAAGATAACATCGATTCCGAAACGTTGCGACAGTTAAAACGTGAAAGTGCGGGCCTAATTGTCGCCGCATTTTGACTCGCAAGCTTAGGCGCCGCGAGCATGGCTGCGCGAGATTGGAAGCTTCTGCCAATTGGGCTTTGAAGTTTGTTCGCGCTTTGCCGACGGTTAGCGCTTTCACGCGCCGGCTGCCAGCGGCTTTTACGCCGCTTCAATATGTATTGACGATTTGGAAACGCCGCCTATGCGCCGCGACTGTCGGACATGAAGAAAGACGAGGACGCTCGCCAGCGCTGAAAAGAAGCACCAGACGGAAGCGGCGGCGTAGTAAAAGGCCATGACCGTGACAATGGCGCCGATGAGCGTCGCCGCGCCGAAGGCGATGACATAGCGATGGCGCGATAAAAAAAGCGGGGCGACGACGCCAAGGAGATAGAGTTCCAGAAGCCGCCGCTCGAATTCCAGATCGGTCGCATAGCGCAGGCCGTTCGCTGACGCAGTCACAGTGTAATGATGTTGTGCAAGGATAAAGGCTAGGGCGCCGGATACGAACAGACCTGCGGCGAGCAGCACCCACAGCGCCGGCCGGCGCCGGCGCTTCGGCTCCATCGCGATCACGCTCAGCGGGATGTAAGCGGGCCATAAAACCTGCGCCACAAAGAGATATGCGACGATCAAGGGGTAAGGGACGGCGCCGTGATGCAGGTTCAGCCAGATCGCGCCTTCGATCGCCTGATGAACCGCAAAGATCACGGGGATCGCAGCAAAGGCGACGTCTTTGGGTTTCGGTTTTTGCGCCAGCGTCGCCGCACCGACGCCGCCGATGACGGCGGCTGCAGTGAAACTGGCGGCGGCGGAAAAGCACATGGTCCGAGTTTAGCGCTGCGCCGCCGCCTCCGTCGAACAATTTTGGCTATTCAACCGGGGCTGTGGGGGAGAGAAGGTCGCCTTGCGGCTCCTCGCGGCGTTCTTCCTCCACTTTTTCCTCGAGATGGGTGTCCGGCGCGACATCCTGCGCTTTCGAAGCCGCCGCGCGCTCCCGCTTTTCCGCTTTTTCTTCAGGTTTCGTTTCTGTCACGGCGGCGGCGGCCGTCTCCTTCAGGATCGGCGGGGCTTTTTCGTCGAAGCGCAGGCGGTAGATCGGTTCGGGCAGGGCGAAGCCGGCGTCTTCCAGCGCGTCCTTGGCGGCGGTAAGGGCGAGGCTTCGGGATTTGGCGAAATCGGCTTTGCGTTGATCGACCCAGCCGGCGAAGAAAATGACGATGTTGGAATCACCGACCGCCTTGATGAACCCCATGGGCGGCGGGTCTTTGAGGACGAAGTCGAGCGCCTTCATGGCCTCGACGCCGGTCTCGATAGCGGCGATGGGATCGTCGTCCGCATCGACGCCGAGCTGGAAATCGAAGCGCCGCTCCGGGTTGCGGGTGTAGTTAAGGATTATGGCCTTGAAGACCGTTGCGTTCGGAATGCGCAGATGGTTGCCGTCGAGGGTCATGAGGATCGTCGCCCGCGAGGTGAGGCGGATGACCCGGCCTTCCTTGTCGTCGATCACCACATGATCGTTCGGCCGGAAGGGCTGGCGCAGGGACAGCATGATCGAGGCGATGTAGTTTTCGATCGTGTCGCGCACCGCGAAACCGACCGCGAGGCCGATGACGCCCGCGGCGCCGAGAAACGCGCCGAGGAGCGCCGTCGCATCGAGCAGGCTCAAGGCCGCGACCGCGCCGAAAATGAAAAAGAGGCCGCGAAAGGTCGAGGCGGCGAGCTCGGCAATGAAAGGGTTCGGCGTAATCCGCCGCCACAGCCAGCGCCATGTGGAGAGGCCCCAGCCGAAAGCGGCAATGGCGGCGAAGGCGGCAAGCGCGAGGAGGAGAAGCGGCAGGGAGCGCACGGCGTCGCGGAAAAACGTCTCCGCCTGTCCCGCCGCCGGGGTCAGACGCGTTGAGACGGAAACATCCCGTTCAATCCGGTTCTCAACGGTGACGACGCCGTTGATGCGCGCGGCGATGGCTTCGGCGCGGGCGGCGGCGTCCGCCGTCTGGGTTTCGCCCGAAAGCGTGACGACGCCGGAGGCGACCGACGCCTGCACCCCTTGCAAGGAATCGATTTCGGCAAAGATGTCGCGGATCCGTGCGGCGATCTCGGCGTCGCTCGCGCCCGGGGGCGCGGTTTCAATGACGGGCTCGGGATCGACGGGCGCATTTTCCTGAGCGTAAAGCGGCGCGGCGACTATCATCGCCGCCGCAAGAAGCGGCGCTATCTTTCTCAACCCTGTCGTCATGATGCGGAAGAACACCTTTTCTCCCCATGGGTTGCGGCGCGCGCCGCCGGAATTCAGCGCGCCAGCGCCTCGTCGATCAGCTTCGCCGTCGCGCCTGCGCCGTAGATTTTGGTGAAGGGGCCCATGCGCGGGCCCGCCTCCTGACCGAAGACGACTTCGTAAAGTCCTTTGAACCAGTCGCGGATGTTTTCGAAATCCTGGGCTTTGCCGGCGTCGAAGACGGCGGTCTGGTAGTCGTCTTCCGAGCCGTCCTCGCCGATTTCTTTGAGCCGCGCCGACAGCATTTCCAGCGCCGCGCGTTCTTTGTCCGATGGCTTGCGGAATTTTTTCGTCGGCTGGATGAAGCGCAGGAAATAGCGCTCCGCATAGACGAGCATGGCGTCGGCCGCCGCGAATTCCGCTTCCGTTGCGTCTGGGCGGTATTTGCGGATGAAGCCGCGCAGGACCGCTGCATCGGCGGCGCCCGCCGCGCTGACGAGGTTTAAAAGCATGGCGAAATTCACCGGCGGCATCACCGCCGGGGGTTTGCCCTCGTGAATATGCCAGACCGGATTGTCGAGCGCTTTGGCGCCGTCCTGGTCAGTGTATTTTTCAAGATGCGTCCAGTATTCGTCGGCGGTTTTCGGGATGATGTCGAAATAAAGCTTCTTCGCCGATTTCGGGTTCTGGAACATAAAAAGCGACAGGCTTTCCGGCGAGGCGTAGGTGAGCCACTCCTCGATGGTGATGCCGTTGCCTTTGGTCTTGGAGATTTTCTTGCCCTGTTCGTCGACAAAGAGCTGGTAGTTAAAGCCCGCCGGCGGCTCCGCGCCGAGCGCCTTCACGATCCGGTTCGACAGACGGACGGATTCGGTCAAATCCTCGCCCGACATTTCGTAGTCGACGCCGAGCGCATGCCAGCGGCCGGCCCAGTCGATTTTCCACTGCAGTTTCACCGCGCCGCCGGCGACCGACGTGCGGATTTTCTCGCCATCTTCGTCTTCGAAAACGACTTCGCCTTTCTTCGCGTCGATCTCGAGCATGGGCACATAGAGCACGCGGCCCGTCTTCGGAGAGATCGGCAGGATCGGCGAATAGCTCGCTTTGCGTTCGTCGCCGAGCGACGGCAACATGATCTCCATCACCTGCTCGTAGCGTTCGAGAACGCGGATTAGCGTCTCGTCGAACATGCCGCTGCGATAGCAGTCGGTGGAGGACATGAACTCGTATTCGAAGCCGAACTGATCGAGAAACGCGCGCAGCTTCGCGTTGTTGTGATGGGCGAAGCTTTGATGTTCGCCCCACGGATCCGGCACCACGGTCAGCGGCTTTTGCAGATACTGATTCAACAGCTCCTGGTTCGGCACATGGGGCGGGACTTTCCGCATGCCGTCCATGTCGTCGGAAAACGCGATGAGGCGGGTCTCGCGGCCGGTCAGCAATTCAAAGGCGCGGCGCACCATGGTGGTGCGCGCCACCTCGCCGAAGGTGCCGATATGGGGCGGGCCCGACGGGCCGTAGCCGGTTTCGAACACCACGGGCCCGTCTTTTTTCACCTTCTCAAGACGCTTGATCAGGGATTTGGCTTCCTGAAAGGGCCAGCTTTTGGCCTCGGCGGCGTCTTCGGCAGTGAACTCTTTGATCTGAAGGGCGGTCATCGCGATTGCTTTCGGGGATAATAGAGACGCGGAGGTTTAACGCTGCGCGGCGGCAGGTCAATTGCCGCGTCGCGTGCAGTTGCCGTTTTCCGGGCGCGCCGCTAGGGTCCGGCCAATTCTCGGACAGCCATATTGAAGGAGCCCCATAAATGGCCGGAAGTCTCGTCAGCCTCACGCCGCAGGAAGCGGTCATCTATCTGATGGTCATGACCTCGGCCTCCGACGGCGCCATCAAGGACGAAGAGCTCCGGACCATCGGCCGCGTGGTGCGGTCGTTCCCGCTCTTTTCGGCCGCGGACGAGGCGGCGCTGGTGGAGACGGCTGAGGCCTGCGGCGCGCTGATGTCGTCCGAGGGCGGGCTCCACAAGGTGCTGGAATCGGCGGCGAAAGCCCTGCCGGATCATCTCGGCGAAACCGCTTACGCCGCCGTCGTCGATGTGGTCACGGCCGATGAAAGCCTCGCCATGACGGAAATCCGCGTCCTCGATCTTATCCGCGAAGCGCTGAAAATTTCCGATGAGGGCGCGCAGGCGATCGATCACGCCGCCCGCGCCCGGCATATGACGCTCGACGACGAGGCATAAGTTATTTTTGGGCGAGGCGCGCCTGAAGTAGCGGAAAAATTCCAAATAGAGTTTGCCCGGCGAGACCGATTGCGACGGGCGCGTCTTTATAGGCGGCCAGCTGTTCGGCGAAGCTGCGGCCAAAGCCGTATCGGCCGAGGATGAACTCGGCCGACAGCAACAATCCGAAAGCGAAGACGCCCATAAGCAGGCGCGGCGTGGTTTCCGGCGGCACGGTGAAGCGGCGCGCCCAGTAGCGGCATAACACCCAGCTTGCTGTCAGGATGAACGGTGTTTCAACAAGCACTGCAGCAAGAGCGCCGAGCGCCGGCTCAAGCACTAAGACGCGCAGCGTTCCCAACACAAAGCCGACGGCGAACACCGAGATGAAATAAGCAGCGCCTGCAGAAAGCGGGTTCACCGCAGCACCAGCCAGCACATGCCGGAGACGATAAAGGCGACAATGATGTTGAGCGCGGCGCCTTCCTTCGCCATGCGGGCGATCGAGACGCGCTCCGTGCCGTAGATGATGGCGTTGGGCGCCGTCGCGACGGGGAGCATGAAGGCGCAGGAGCAGGAAATCACCGCCGGGATCATCAGGAGCTCCGGCTTGATGGCGGCGCCCGCGGCGACGGCGGCGAGGATCGGCATCAGCAAATTCGCCGTCGCCGTGTTCGATGTGACTTCGGTGAGGAAGGTCACGGCGAGGCAGAGGCCGAGCATGGTGAGGAACAGGGGCGCTTTGGTCAGCCCTGACAATTGATCGCCGATCAGCGCGTCGAGCCCGCTCGCCCGGAAGGCGCTCGCGATGCAGATGCCGCCCGCGAACAAAAGCAGCATGCCCCAGGGAATGTCGCCCGCCGATTTCCAGTCGAGAAGGGCGCCGCCCTTGCCGTTGGGAACGAGAAACATGAGGAGCACTGCGAAAACCGCAACGGTAGAGTCCCCGGCTTCTTCCATGCCGAACGCGCCGGACCATCCGCCGAAGGGTTCGATCCGCGTCACCCATAAGAGGATGGCGATGGCGAAAACCATGAGCGTGCGCTTCTCGTCCGTGCGCCACGGGCCGGGATCTGCGAGTTCAGGGGTTTTGACGCCGCCGAGCGAACGCGTCAGCCACAGCGCCATGACGGGGATGCCGATCATGACGATCGGAAGGCCGACGCTCATCCATCTGAGGAACGAATACTCTTCGCCGGTGGCGCGCAGATAATTGTCGGCGAAGATGAGATTGGGCGGCGTGCCGATCAGCGTCGCCGTGCCGCCGAAGGAGGCGGCATAGGCGATCCCGAGAAGGAGGGCGGGACCGAGTTTCGGATCGTCCGTGCGCGTCAGGATCGCCAGCGCCATGGTGGCGAGCATCAAGGTCGTCGCGGTATTGGATATCCACATGGACAACACCGCCGCCGCGACCATGAAGCCGATGACCAGTCTGCGCCCCGAGCCGCCCACGAGATTGATCATGTAAAGCGCAAGCCGTTCATGGGCGCCGGAGCGTTCGAGCGCTTTCGACAGCATGAAGGACGCCATCAGGAGAATAATGACGTAGGAGCCGAGCGCGGCTGCCGCTTCGCGCTGGTCCATCACCCCGGCGAGCGGGAAGAGCGCGAAGGGAACGAGCGACGTCGCCGGGATCGGCAGGGCTTCGCTCACCCACCAGAAGGCGGTCAGCGCCGTGATGGCGATGGTGGCGGTGACGGGCTCGGAAAGTCCTGCGAAAAAGGACGCGGCGCCGGCGGCGGCCGCGAAACCGAGGCCGGAAAGGATGCGCATGGGTTTCATGGGCGCGCACTTTGTCCTTGGTTGCGCCGTCCGTCCAGTTTGCTTGGCCAGCACGGGCTGGGCGGCATGATGGCCGGGGCCGGCGAGGCGGTGGATTCTGGTTTTGCGTGCATTTTATCCGAAAACCGGTTTCCGTTTTTCGGAATGCGCGCTAGGGAAACGCCATGTCAAAGACCCCTCCGGATTTCGTCTATCGTCTCGCCAGCATGGATGAATGGCTGAAAACGCAGGCGACGGGCGTTGCCCCAAAGCGCGAGATCGATCTGAAAGACGGCTATGTCCATCTGTCGACGCGCGAACAGGTGCTCGAAACCGCGCGACTGCATTTCGCCGGGGCGGATGATTTGCTCGCCCTCGAGATTCCGGTGGAAGCTGTGGCGGAAGACCTGAAATTCGAGCTGGCGCCCAAGCGGGGCGAAGAGTTCCCTCATCTTTATCGCGACCTTCTCGCTGGCGATGTCGCCGCCGCCCTGCGGCTGGAGCGCGATGGCGAATTTTTTTCTTTCGGATCTTCTTTGTGAAGACGCCGCTGTTTCTGGCCGAACTTGGGGCGAAAGCCTTGGGCGCGCTCGATGCGGAAACCGCGCATCATCTAACCGTCCGCATGCTGAAGGCCGGGTTCGGACCCAAGGCCGCGCTCGATACGCCGCGCCTCGCCATCGATGTTGCGGGGCTTTCCCTTCCCAATCCGCTGGGCCTCGCTGCCGGGTTCGACAAGAACGCCGAAGCGCCGGACGCGGCGCTCGATATGGGGTTCGGTTTCGTGGAGGTCGGCGCCGTGACGCCGCGCCCGCAGCCCGGCAATCCGCGTCCGCGCGTTTTCCGCCTGCGGGCCGATGCGGCCGTCATCAACCGCTACGGGTTCAATAATGACGGCCTCGACGCCGTCTCGGCGCGGTTGAAAGCGCGGGAAAGACGCGGAATTGTCGGCGTCAATCTCGGCGCCAACAAGGATTCGGAAGACCGGACGGAAGATTATGTGAAGGGCGTGACGGCGCTCGCAGGACTCGTGGATTTTTTCACAGTCAACATCTCCTCACCGAACACGCCGGGTCTGCGCGCCCTGCAAGGCAAAGCCTCGCTAGAAGAATTGATGCGCCGCGTCATGACTGCGCGCGATGAGGCTGCGGCTGGAACGCCGGTGTTTTTGAAGATCGCGCCGGACCTCGCCGATGAAGACAAAGCGGACATCGCGGATGCGGCCCGCGCCATGAAGCTCGATGCGCTGATCGTCTCCAATACGACGATCACACGCGCGGCGAATTTGCGCAGCGGCGCCGCAAGTGAAACAGGCGGTCTTTCCGGCAAGCCGCTGTTCGCTATGTCGACGGCGCTCTTGCGCGAGTTCTATGGCGTTATCGGCAAAAACATTCCGCTGATCGGCGTCGGCGGCGTTTCCACGGCGCGCGACGCCTATGAAAAAATTCTCGCCGGCGCCTCGCTGGTTCAGCTTTACACGGCGCTTGTCTATGAGGGGCCGGGCCTGCCGTCGCGCATCCTCAAAGAGCTGCCGTCTTTCCTCGATGCGGACGGGTTCGGTCAGATCGGCGAGGCCGTAGGCGCCGGCGCGTCCTGAGCATCGAATGACCGGGCGATGCGCGGCAGCCAGATGGCGAGCGTGACCGCGCGCAGAATGAAATACAGCGAAAACGCCGCCCAAAGCCCGTGATTGTCCCAGCGCTCGGCGAGCCAGATGGAAGCGGCGATGAAAACCGGCGCCGAGAGGATCATGGAATCGCGCATCTCCCGCGAACGCGTCGCGCCGATAAAAATCCCGTCGAGCTGAAAGCCGATGACCACAACCAGCGGGCTGATAATGACCCAGGGCATGTATTCGTTCATGGCGTCGCGGATTGGCCCGTCCGGCGTCAGCAGCGCCGCGAGCGGCGATCCGGCGATCCAGTAAAACAGCGTGAAGAAAACCGCAGCGGCGCCGGCGAGGATAAAGGTTTTGCGCACAGCCTCCATATATCGCGCCTTGCCGGCGTCGCGGTCGCGCGCGCCGACCGCCTGTCCCACAAGCGTCTCTGCGGCGATCGCCGTGCCGTCGAGGGCGAGTCCAGTGAACAGAAAAAGCTGCAGCAGCGCCTGATTGGCCGCGAGCGTCACGTCGCCAAAGGCGCCGCCGCGCTGTACGAACCACGCAAACGAAAAGGCGAGCAGCAGCGTGCGGATGAAGATGTCCATATTGATGGCGGCGGTGCGGCGCAGCCGGTCGGGGCGCCAGAACTCTGCCGGTCTCCAGTGGCCGGAAAGCCCGCCCTCTTTCTTCATGATGAGAATGACAAACCCCATGGCGGCGAAAAAGCCGGCGACCTCGGCGATCAGCGTGCCCCAGGCGACGCCGGCCGCGCCCCAGTTCAACCCGACCACGAACCAGTAATCGAGCGCGATATTCAAAAGCGTCATGAACAGGCTCGCCGCCATCAGGAAGTCCGTGCGTCCGCGCGCCGTCAGCCAGCCGAAAGCGGCGTAGGAGGCGAGGGCGAAGGGCGCGCCCCAGATGCGGATGTCGAAATAGGTGCGTCCATGCGCGAGGGTTTCGGCGCTCGCTTCCGAACCGGTGCCCAGCAACTGAAAGGCGAGAAGACCGACAGGGATTTGCAACAGGACAAGGATGACGCCGACGCCGGCGCCGATGACGCCGCCTCTCACCAGCGCGGCGCGCGCTTCGCTTTCGTCTTCCGCGCCGGCCGCCTGCGCCGTGAGGCCCGCAACGCTCATTCTGATGAAGCCGAAGGTCCAGTAAGCGAGGGAAAAGATCACCGAGCCGAGGCCGACCGCGGCTATGTCGAGGGGGCGCGCCGATTGCGCCAGCGCCCAAACATCGACCGCGCCGAGAAGCGGCGTCACGGACGCCGCCACCGACGCTGGCCAGGCAAGGCGCAAAATATCGCGATAGCCGATTTTCGTCCTGGCTGCGGCGGGCGGCATAAAATCTCCTGAGGTGAGCCCATAACGCGCCGTCACCGGCAAGTCACCGTTGATTCTCGGGTTCTTTTTGCCGTTCCGGCCGTCAAATGTCGATAAAGCGACATTCATATGCGATGAATGCTATCGTTTGCTCCACGCTAGCGGATTTATAAGTTAGAAAATCGTATATGGCGGCGCCGCACGCGTCGTCGCCATCTCTATTCCGGTTTTAAACGAATAGGGGGGAAGATGCGCTCGAACCAGAAGGAGCCCTCGTCCAGCCAGGTCGAAGCCGTTGTTACATTGTATAATAAAGGAGAGTTGGACGCGGCCTTCGCCGCGGCTGTCGATCTTATACGCGAATTCCCGCAGGCGGCGTTTTTGTACAATATCTGCGGAGCGATCAACGCACAAAAAAATAAATATGAAGAGGCCGTCGAGAACTTCAGAAGAGCGGTCGATATCGACCCGGGATTTCCTGACGCCCATAACAATCTGGGCGCTACGCTGAGGAAGCTTGGGCGTCAGGAAGAAGCGCTGCAACATTACGCCCGAGCGGTTGAAATCAGGCCCGACTACGCCGAGGCTTATTTTAACATGGCCAATGCGCTTCGCGATCTTGATCGGCGGGAAGAGGCCGTATCCAACTACAAGGCGGCGCTCAACATCGCGCCCAAACACTATGGCGCGCATAACAATCTCGGCCTATTGCTGAGCAAGCTTGAACGATATGAAGAGGCGATCGGTCATTTCAGCATCGTTCTCTTGGCCAACCCCAATTATTTCGAAGCCTACAATAATCTGGGTCTTGCTTTAAAGAAACTCGGCCGCGAGAAGGAAGCGCTTGCAAGCTTCGCAAAGGCTATTGCGATTAAGCCGGATTACGCGCAAGCGCATTATAATCTCGCAAGCTACTACTTCGATCTCGGCCGGAAGGAAGAGGCTGCGTCAAGTTACGACGACGCCTTGCGCATCGATCCTGAATTCGCAGAGGCTTACAGAAGCCGCAGCGCGCTTAAGCAGTATGTTCGCGACGATCCGGAAATCACCCTCATGCAGCGCTTGCTGGAGCGCGATGAGGCGTCTGATTACGACAGAATGCAGCTCTCCTATGCGCTCGGCAAGGCGAGCGAAGATATCGGCGACTACGATAACGCTTTCGCACATTACGCCAGGGGGAACGCTTTAAGGCGGCAATTTCTGAAATATGAGCCGGGCGTGGAGCGCGCCTTGTTCCGGCGGATTAAGGAGGCTTTCGCCGATAAACAAATGATTGAGCGTTTGCGCGCCGACGTGGAAACGCAAGGCCGTCAGGCGCCGGTTTTCGTGGTCGGCATGCCGCGATCCGGCACCTCTCTTACCGAGCAGATTCTATCCTGCCACTCGAAGATTTATGGCGCAGGCGAATTGATGACCCTGGGAAAAGCGGTGACCGCTGTGTGGCGCGAGGGCGGCGTCAAGCCGGAGCAGGTGCAGGCGATCAGGGAGAAATATCTTGCCGATATGCGCCGGCGCAACGCCGCCGAGCCCTACGTCACCGACAAGATGAATCTCAATTACCGCTGGATCGGCTTTATCCTGCTGGCCATGCCCGAGGCCAAAATCATTCACATTAAGAGGCGGTCGATTGCAAGCTGCTGGTCGATTTTCAAATACTACTTCACCGATTTTGGAAATGGTTACGCTTACGATCTCGACGATATCGCCGACTATTACAGCGGCTATATGGATCTGATGCGTTTCTGGAACGAGCTTTTCCCCGGCGCCATTTATAATTTCAGCTATGAAAGCCTGACCGAGAATCAGGAAGAGGAAACCCGGCGCCTGCTTGATTATCTCGGCCTCGATCTTGAGCAGGCCTGCATTGACTTCCATGAATCCCACCGGGCGGTCGCGACAATTTCCTCCATGCAGGTCAGAAAGAAATTATATGCCGGCAGTTCGGACGAGTGGCGGAAATATAAAAAATTCCTTGGACCTGTGCTTGATCGTCTCGGGGAAGATTAGGCCCGTTCGGGAAGCGCTCTTTTCCGCGTAATCGTTCTCGCTGCGCTTGTCACACCAGGCCGAACGGCGGACAATGCCGCCGATGAGAGAACAATGGGAGCAATGGGAGACGCCGCCCGGCGGCACGGGGAACAAGCTCGATTCCTCCGAGATTGGCGCGCTTGCGCATCTCTACCGGGGCGAGGTTTATCGCTCGACGATCTGGCGCACGCGCCTCGACAATACCACGAACTGGTCCGTGGTGACGCTCGGCATTGCGCTCTCCGTCACTTACGCCGATCCGCTCGCGTCGCCCCTGCCGCTTTTGCTGGTGGGCATCCTCATCACCATGTTTTTGATTCTGGAATCGCGGCGCTATCGTTTCTTTAATGTCTGGCGCGCCCGCTGCCGCTGGATCGAAACCAATTTCTACGCGCCGATGCTCTTGCGTTCGGCCCGGCCCGATCCCGGAGAATGGCAGGATATTCTGGCTCAGGATTATCTGGCGCCACAATATCATATCGGCTTCTGGCGAGCCATGGGCCGGCGCTTGCGCCGCAATTACATGTGGATTTTCAGTTTTCAGGCCGTAGCGTACACGGGAAAAATCATCATTCATCCGACCCCGGCGCAATCCATGAGCGAACTTCTCGACCGCATGGCGGTAGGCCCGTTCCCCGGCGTCATTATTCTGGCGCTCGGCGTTGTTTTTCACGGATCGTGGCTGACGCTCGCAGTGCGCACGCACATTCTCGACCATCACAAGCATGGCCGAAGCGGCAGCGTCGGCGGCATGGGCTAGGCGCCGCTTAAGGGCGCTCGGTTGCGACGTGCACAGCAAGCCGCGCTTTGAGGCCCGCATTCTCCGCTTCAAGTAGCGCCAGTTTTTCACGGATCGGCGCGAAAGCTTCTTCTATCTCCTCGCGTGTATAGCGCTCGGTGATATGCTGCGGGCAGTTCCAGTCGTACCCGGCGACATCGATGATCACCGCCCGCTCCGGCCTTGCGTGGTAATCGGGATCGGACAGGCGCTCGATCAGACCGGGATTGTCTTCCGCATCGACCATGCGCGCATGACCGAGCAGTTTCAGCCGGCGGCGATTCGCATAGTCCATAAAGAACAGCGCGACCCGGTCATTGGCGGTGAGATTGCCGACGGAGAGATATTGCCGGTTGCCTCTGAAATCCGCATAGGCGAGGGTCTTCTCGTCTAGAACATGAAGAAATCCTTTCGGCCCGCCGCGATACTGAACGTAGGGCCAGCCGGTCTCCGACACCGTCGCCTGATAAAAGCCGTCGCGGGCGCGGATGAAGGCGGCTTCGGCTTCTCCCAGCGCATCGTTCGGCGGCGCTTCGGGCGCGAGGAACTTCGCATAGGCGTGGTCGGAGCCGTGTTTTTTCTGCATTTCCAGAACACGGGGCGTAAAGGCGATGTCGTAAAAGGCGCGCGTCATGGGGCTCTCCCTCCCTTGGCTTGATGATGTGGCGCCTAAAGGCGCCGCTCGTTCTCTGAAATGGGCAAATCGTTGATGCTGGCGTAGCGGCGGCGCATCAGGCCGTCCCCATCGAACTCCCACATCTCGTTGCCGTAGCTGCGTTTCCAGTTTCCGTTTGCGTCGCGCGACTCATATTCAAACCGCACGGCGATGCGATCATCCGTATGCGCCCAATATTCCTTGCGGAGCTTGTAGTCGATTTCCTTCGACCATTTGTCGGCAAGGAAGGCGCGGATCGCATCGCGCCCCTTGAAGAATTGATCGCGGTTTCGCCATTCGGAATTTTCGGAATAGGCGAGCGATACGCGGTCCGGGTCGCGGCTGTTCCAGGCGTCTTCGGCGGCCTGGACTTTCGCGCGGGCGGTTTCTTCCGTGAAGGGCGGGACGAGTTTGGTCATGACGATTCCTCTAGTTCACTGCCGCCGGGATTTGGGCCGGAATAGCGGTTTGCGCGATCTCGACAGGGGTCGCCTGGCTGCGCGCGAGGCGCGCTTCCGGCGTGAAGGCGAGCAGCAGGACGACGCCGAGCGTCATGAGGAGGCCGGTTGCGGCGCTGAAGGCGACGGCCAGATCGTCGACCTGGCGCATGTAAAAAGTGGGGATGGTTTTCATGGTCTCGTTCCGTTCATTCTATGGGTAACCGATCTGTTAAGGTGAGGATGGCGGACGCTAACCGATCTGTCAATGATAGTGACGGTATCTTTTTCGTGATCTCTGCCGGGTTTTTGATGGGGGGCAGTTAAGCTGCTGTAATAAATTGAAAAAAGTGAAGGCCCTTGTAAGGTATGCCCTTGCAGATTAGTTTACTGATCGGTGCTGGAGATTGTCTTTATGAGTGCTTCGAAGAGAGATGAGCTGGTCCAGAAGGCCCTGAAGGCCTTCTATCGCGGCGGCTTCCACGCCATGGGCATGGATGCGCTGGCGAAGGAGACGGGCGTCTCCAAGACCGCCATGTACAAGCATTTCCGGACCAAGGAGGATTTGATCCTCGCGGTTCTTCGCCTTAGGGACGAGCAGTTTCGGAACTGGCTCATTCGCCGGGTGGAGGCGCTGGCTGACGATCCCCGCGGCCGTCTGCTGGCGGTTTTCGATGCGCTCGGCGAATGGTTCGCGGAGCCGGAATACCGCTCCTGCATGTTCATCAAGGCGTCGTCCGAATATCAGGACCGCGCGCATCCCATCCATGGCGCGGCGGCCGAACACAAAAGATTATTGCTCGCCTATTTCGAAAAGCTTGCGCGCAGCGCCGGCGCGAAAGAGCCGGAAGAGCTCGCCCGGCGCATCCTTCTGATAAAGGAAGGGGCGATCGTCATGGCGCATCTTGGCGACCGCGAAGCGGTGGCGAAAAGCGCCCGCGGCGCGGCGGAAGATGTGGTCAAGGCGGCGGGGCTTTAGTCTTTGAATTCGAGATCGCCGGCCGGCGTCACGCGGCGATAGAAACATGATTTCCGGTCGGTGTGACAGGCAGGGCCTGTCTGGTCGACCACGAGTTCAATGGCGTCCTGATCGCAATCGGTGCGGATTTCGACGACCTTCTGCACATGGCCTGAGGTTTCGCCCTTGCGCCAGAGCGCGCCGCGCGAGCGCGACCAGTACCACGCCTCGCCGGTTGCGATGGTCTTCGCCAGCGCCTCCGCATTCATATGCGCAAGCATCAGGATTTGGCCCGTTTCCGCATCGGTCGCGACGGCGGTGATAAGGCCGTCGGGCCCGAATTTCGGGGCGAAACGGGCCGTCTCCTCAACGGGTTCGTCGAGGGATTTCGGGTCGGCGAAGGGAGGTTTCGGCGTCATGGCCCGGACCATAGCAGGCCCGCAAGGCGAGGAAAGCCGGTTCTTTGCGCCTCCCGGACGTTGCCTCCGCCGCCCGGCGCGGCTAGCAACGGCCCTGATAAGAAAGACCCTCACATGGCCCTGACGATTTACGACTCGATGGCGCGTGAAAAACGCGTGTTCGAACCCGCTGATCCGAAGCGGGTGACCATGTATGTCTGCGGCCCGACCGTCTACAGCTACGCCCATATCGGCAATGCCCGTTCGGCGGTGGCGTTCGATCTCCTCTACCGGGTCTTGCGCGCGCGTTACGGCGCCGATCATGTCGTCTATGCGCGCAACATCACCGACATCGACGACAAGATCATCAAGGCTGCGGCGGAAAGCGGCGAGCCCATCGACGCGATCACGAAGAAATTCGCCGACATCTACCGCGCCGACATGGGCGCGCTCGGCGTCATCCGGCCTCGGCTCGAGCCGACCGCGACAGAGCATGTTGCGCCGATGATCGCGATGATGGAGCGGCTCATTGAAAAAGGCGCGGCCTATGCGGCGGAAGGCCATGTGCTCTTTTCCGTCGACGCTTACGCCGACTACGGCAGGCTCTCCGGCGCCGACCGCGACGAGATGATCGCCGGCGCCCGGGTCGAGGTCGCGCCTTATAAAAAGAGCCCGGCGGATTTCGTCTTGTGGAAGCCGTCGAAGGAAGGCGAGCCCGGCTGGGACAGTCCCTGGGGCCGGGGCCGTCCAGGCTGGCATCTTGAATGTTCGGTGATGATCGAGGCGATGCTGGGCGAGACCATCGATATTCATGGCGGCGGGCAGGATCTCAGATTTCCGCATCATGAAAACGAAATTGCGCAGTCGGCCTGCTCCCATGACGGCGCGCCGCTCGCGCGCTACTGGATGCATAACGGCTTCCTCCGCATGGGCGCCGACAAGATGTCGAAGTCTCTGGGGAACATCGTGCTCGCGCATGATTTGCTGAAAGACTGGCATGGCGAGGTGATCCGCTGGGCGCTCCTCTCCGCGCATTACCGCCAGCCGCTGGAATGGACCGAGGAGCTTTTGAAGCAGTCGAAGAAACAACTCGACCGGTTTTATCGGCTGCTCGAAGAAATTCCGTTTACGGAAGAAACCGGCGCCGCGCCCGAAAGCGTCATGCTGGCGCTGGAGGACGATCTCAACACGCCGGAAGCGTTCGCCGGTCTTCACGAATTGCGCGACATTGCGGGACAAATGGAAGGCGAAGCGAAGGAGAAAGCGGTTGCGCGCCTGCGCAACGCCGGCCGCCTCATGGGGTTTTTCAACGAAGATCCGGCGAAGTGGTTCAAGGCCGGCGGCGGCGACGGTCCTTCGCCCGAAGAAATCGAAGCCCTGATCGCCGAGCGCGCGGAAGCCCGCAAAGCGAGGAACTTCGCTCGCGCCGACGAAATCCGCGATGACCTCGCCGCGAAAGGCGTCATCCTCGAAGACGGGCCGCAGGGCGCGACCTGGCGGCGGGCGTGAAGTCATGCGTTTGATCGAAGCCGTCTTTTGCGCTGATAAACGCGACAAGGTCGAAAAGGCGCTTAAAGAGTGCGAGCCCGATCATTTCCGTTTTTCCGCCACCGAGGAAGACGACATGATGGTCTTGCGCGCCTTCTTCACCGAAAACGGCGCCCAGGGCCTCGTCGATTCGCTGCAGAGTATCTGTGAAAACGAAGACAATTGGCGCATCATCGTTTTGCCGGTGGAGGCGACGGCCCCGAAGCCAGATCCCGGCGAAGAGAAAGGCGAAAAAAAAGGCCGCAAGAAATCGGCCTTGCGCGAAGAAATTTACAATGACGTCGCGAAAGGCGCAGAGCTTAGCCTCGACTTTTTTGTTCTGACCTTCGCTTCGGCCATCGTGGCGGCGCTCGGGCTCAACGCCGACAACATCGCCGCCGTGATTGGCGCCATGGTCATCGCGCCGCTTCTGGGACCGATCCTCGCCATCTCTCTCGGCGCTGCGCTCGGCGATACGAAAATGCTCCTGCGCGCCGGGCGCAACGCGGTTGCGGGTCTCGCGCTGGGCTTTGCAACGGCGGCGGCGATCGGCGCGCTGTTCGGCGTCAATCTTGAAAGCAACGAACTGATGAGCCGCACGGTGGCGGGAATCGATTCCGTTGTGTTGGCCCTCGCCGCGGGCGTCGCCGCGGCTCTTTCCATCGTCGCCGGAATTTCTTCGGCGCTGGTGGGCGTCATGGTCGCCGTGGCGCTTTTGCCGCCCGCCGCCGCAGCGGGGCTTTTTCTCGGGGCCGGAGACATCGGTTTTTTCGGGCGGTCGCTTCTGTTGCTGACGGTCAACGTCGTCTGCATCATGATCGCCGCTCAAGGGGTCTATTTCTACAAGGGGGTCCGCCCGCGCACCTGGTTCGAGCAGAAATCCGCCGAAAAGGCGCTTAAAATCAATCTCGCCGCGCTGGCGGTGATGCTGATCCTGCTGATCGGGATCATCCTCCTCGCCCCCGTGGGCACGCTGCCGGACTCCCAGGGCGGGTGACGCTAGACCTGAATTTCTAAGTATTCTTACGCACTTGGCTGTTGATGCAGGTCAACGACGCCTCACCGCCAGGCCGCCAATATTCCGGCTGAAGCTTGAATATTGGCGAGGTCCACATGTCTGCAACTCAGCACCACGAGCGCCAGCCCATTGAAGGCACGACGCTGTTCGACGGCGATATGGCCCAGCGCGGCTATGCGCTCAACGCCATGTGCTATTCTTTCAACGATGCGGAAAACCGCGAGGAATTCCGCCGCGATGAAGAGGCCTATTGCCGCAAATACAACCTGACGCCGGCGCAGCGGCGGGCCGTCGCCGAGCGCGATGTCCTCGGCATGATCGCAGCAGGCGGCAACGTCTATTATCTCGCCAAGCTCGCCGGCATCTGGGGCCTTAATGTGCAGGATCTCGGCGCCGCCCAGACCGGCATGAGCGTCGACGCCTTCAAGGCGAAACTTCTGTCCTACAATGAATATGGAGGGGCGGCGTGAGCGAGATCATCGGCGGATATTTCACCAGCCATGTGCCGGCCATTGGCGGCGCCATCGCCAAGGGTCTTCAAAAAGACCCTTACTGGAAACCGTTTTTCGACGGCTATCCGCCGATCGCGGAATGGCTGAACGAGGAAAAGCCCGATGTGGCGGTGGTCTTTTACAACGATCACGGCCTCAATTTCTTCCTCGACAAGATGCCGACTTTCGCGGTGGGCGCGGCGGAGGAATACAACAACGCCGATGAAGGCTGGGGCCTGCCGGTGTGCAAATCCTTCAGGGGCGACTCTGCCCTGTCATGGCATATCATCGAACAACTGGTCGCCGATGAATTCGACATCACCACCTGCCAGAAGATGCTGGTGGATCACGCCATGACCATTCCGTTCCAGCTTGTCTGGCCGGCGAGGGACGCGTGGCCGGTGAAGATCGTGCCTGTTGCGATCAACACGGTGCAGCATCCTTTGCCCTCGGCGAAGCGCTGTCTGGCGCTCGGCCGCGCCGTCGGGCGCGCGCTCGAAAGCTGGGAGAGCGACGACAAAATCGTGGTCATTGGCACAGGCGGGCTGTCGCATCAGCTCGACGGGGAGCGCGCCGGGTTCATCAACGCCGATTACGACCGCTTCTGCCTCGATCATCTGATGGACGATCCGGAAGCGCTGGTTGGGGACTCAATCGCGGGCATCGTCGAAAAAGCCGGCACCCAAGGCGTCGAAATCCTCAACTGGATCGCGGCCCGCGGCGCGCTCGGCGAACGGCCGCTGAAAAAGCGCACCGAAAACTACCACATCCCCATCAGCAATACGGCCGCTGCGTCTCTGGTGCTGGAAGCGGTGTAGTCCACGGCGCCGGAGAAGGGGAGAGAGGGGGCGCGGGAGAGGCGTTACAAGCGCTTCTCCCGCGCCTTTTGTATTAGCAGCCTTATGCGCGCATCGCGGCGACAAGCTCGCCAAGCGCGTCTTCAATGCCGGCGAGCTCTTCGCGCAGCGCCGCAATTGCGGCTTTTGTCTCCGACATCTCCTCGGCGCTGATATCAGCGGCGGCGAGGTCGGTTTCCGCATCGTCTAGCTCGGTGCGGATTTCCTCGAACACGGTTTTCGTGGCGGTCACGACGGCGGCGCTCGCCGCTTCCAGCGCGGCGATAACGACCGGTTTGGTCTCCGGATTGGCCGCAGCCTCTGCGCGGGCGGCTTCGACTTCACCGATGGCTTCGCGGATTTCGGCGCGGGCTTCGGCCATCTCCGCGCGCATGTCGGCGATGTCGTCGGCGTCCATATCGATCAACTGCTGAAGAAAATCTTCATCGCCGAAATCGAGATCTTCAAGTGAAATATCGATGAAGTCGTTTGCGAGCGCGGCTGGCGCGGCGAAGGCGAGGCCGATCGCGGCCGCGCCGGAAAGGATGAAGATTTTTGTCTTGTTGAGATGCAACATGCGGTGTCTCCTTTTCTGGGATGCGTTGTGTCTTTTGTTTCCTTTGCAGGCGCTATGGAAAGGCAACGCAACTTCCGGCGCCGTTGAGGGTCAAAGCTTGGCGGGCCCCGGCGGCGGCGGCAATCGGCTTTGCGGCGAAGCGGTGGCCTGCCGGGACGAAGCCGGTGCAGGGGGTCCATTCACAGCTTTGTGGCCCCCCTTTAAAGGGGCTGGCGCGCGCCTAAATAATCGCGGAATCATCCACAATCTGATCCCGCCATCAGGCGGCTAGGGCCGGTCGTTTCCCTCAAACCGGCCGGCGAGGAAGCCATATGATTACGATCCGAAGAGGCGGCGACCGGGGCAAGGCCAATTATGGCTGGCTCGACACGCGCTACACATTTTCCTTCGCCAACTATTATCATCCCGATCACATGGGCTACCGCGCCTTGAGGGTCATCAACGAGGACCACATCACGCCGGGCGCCGGGTTTCCGACCCATCCCCATGAGAGCATGGAGATCATCACCTATGTGCTCGAAGGGGCGCTCGCCCATAAGGATTCGACTGGCGGCGGCGGGGTCATCACGACTGGCATGGTGCAATACATGTCGGCCGGGTCTGGCGTGACGCACAGCGAATTCAATGCCTCCAACACGGAGCCCTTGCATCTTTACCAGATATGGCTGCTGCCGAACGAGCGCGGCGGGGCGCCGCGCTATGAGGAGCGTAAAGTCGCCGACAGCATAAATGGCGCCCTCACCCTTATCGCGTCGCCGGACGGACGCGACGGCTCTTTCGCCATCCGCCAGGACGCGTCGCTCTACGCGGCGAAAGTAAGAGAAGGCGAGACGCTTTCCCATGACTTCGACGGAGGGCGCTACGGCTGGCTGCAGGTCGCGAAAGGCGGGGTCGAAATTGGCGGCCTGATGATGCAGGCTGGCGACGGCGCCAAGATCGCGGAGGAGGAAAGCGTCTCCTTCCGCGCCCTCGCGGACAGCGAAATCCTGCTGTTTGACTTGCCGTAAAAAACCGCCACATAGGGCGCGATGCTGAGCGAACTCTATACCGGCGGCGTTCTCGACGCAGCGGCGGCGATCCCCGCCGCCCGCCGTCTCGACGCGCCCGACGCGAGCGCGACCAAGGTCAGTCGCGTCTGCGGGTCGGAAGTCACGGTCGATCTCGCGATGAAGGACGGGCGCGTCGCGGATTTCGGCATGGAGGCGAAGGCCTGCGCCCTCGGCCAGGCGTCGGCCTCCATCGTCGCGCGCAACATCATCGGCGCTGAAGCAGTCGAACTTTATCGTCTGCGCGACCGCATGCGGGCGATGCTGAAAGACGGCGGCGACCCGCCGGTGGGCGAAGACTGGGACGAGCGCTGGCGCGATCTCGCCATGCTTGAGCCGATCCGCGACTATCCGCAGCGTCACGCCTCGACTCTCCTGGTGTTCGAAGCGGTCTGCGCCTGTCTCGATCAGCTTGGGCTGAACGCGTCTGGCTGACGACTTGTCGCAGTCCTCACGACGGTTGTGATCCGGCTAACGAATTTGTCACTACCGTGACGCTTGATCGTTGCTGTATGGCCCCCATCTTTCAGGAAAGGCAGCGATCCTCGCGTCTCTCCCCCTCTCGGCAGGGATCGCTGTATGGCGCCCGCGTTGTTCCCCCACGACGCGGGCGCAAAATTTTTTTCAGGATAGATTTCAGATCGAAGATAAAGCGATTACGCCGCCGCTTCCTGCGCGCCGGCGGCGTCGACGCTTTCCGCGGCTTCATTGAGCACCCAAGCCTTGAACGCCTTCACCGCCGGCGACGTCGCCTTCGACGGCGGATGGACGAGGTAATAGGAAAACTCCGTAGGCGTCGTAAGGTCGAACGGGATGACAAGGCGCGCCGCTTCGAGGTCGGCGAGCGCCAGCGCGGCTTTTGCGAGCGCGACGCCCTTGCCAGCCACGGCGGCCTCGATGACGAGAGAGGACTGGTTGAACTTCAAACCGCGGTCGCCGGTTTTGTGTTCGACGCCCGCCGCCTTCAGCCACATGGGCCAGGTGGGGCAGCCCGGATCCTTGTCATGACCGCTATCGTGCAGCAGCGTGTGATGGACGAGATCTTCCGGCTTCTTGATCGGATGCTCGCCGGTGAGGAGGGAAGGGGCGCAGACCGGCACAATCTTTTCGGCCATCAAGTGCTCGGTCACGAGGCCCTGATAGCGCCCGGCGCCGTAACGGATGGCGATGTCCACATCGTCGACCGCGAAATCGACGACGTTCATGTCGGCCGAAACCCAGACATCGATGTCGGGATGGGCTTCCTGAAACCGGTCGAGGCGCGGCACCAGCCATTTCGAGGCGAAGGAAGGCGCGACCGAAACGGTGAGGCGGCCAGCGTCGGCCTTCTTGGCGAGGATTTCTCCCGCCTCCACCAGCTTGTCGAAGCCCTCCCGCAGGATCGGCAGGCTCGCCTGCGCCTCGTCGGTCAGGAGGAGGGCCCGCTTGTGGCGGCGGAAGACCGGGGTCTGGAGGAAATCCTCCAGCGCCTTGATCTGCTGGCTGACCGCGCCCGGCGTCACATGGAGTTCTTCCGCAGCTTTAGTGAAACTTAAGTGGCGCGCGGCGGCTTCAAAGACGCGAAGCGCATTGAGGGGCGGCAATTGCTTCATTATCGGGGCTCTCTCTCCTCTTCAGGAAGCATTATTCGGATAGCTTTCCTAAATAATCAAGAGGCAATGCCGCCATCACCTCCTTGTGAAGCATTAATCAGGCAAGCTAATCCGAGAAAATCTCCCAAAACATGCGATCCCGTCAGCAAAGCTAAGGCTTTTAGCAGAAATATTCGTTTGAGAAGCTAAAACCGGGCGAATAGCTTGCGCTCAACCAGCCCGACAGCGGGCGCAATTTTTCTATAGTGTTAGAAAATCTATCATGAAAGCATTTCCAGCATATATCGATCTCCGCGGCCGCCCGGTTCTGATCCTTGGCGGCGGCGCGGCGGCGCTGGCCAAGGCCCGGCTGATGCTGGCGGCGGGCGCCAAGCTGACCCTGATCGCCGCCGACTTCGCGCCGGAGACAAAGGCTGAACTTGAGACCCAGGCCCGGCTGATCGCCCGAGAGCCGGTCGCCGCCGATATCGAAGCCTCCGTCCTCGTCTTCATCGCCGACACGGAAGAGAGCGAGGCCTGGCGCTGGGCGGAGGTCGCGCGGCTCGCCGGCGTTCTTCTTAATGTCGTCGATCAGCCCGAACTTTGCGATTTCACCACCCCATCGATTGTCGACCGCGGCCGGGTCACGGTGTCGATTTCGACCGGCGGCGCAGCCCCGGTGTTGGGCAAGCGCCTGCGCGCCGATATCGAGGCGCTGCTGCCGCCGCGCCTCGGCGCGCTCGCCGAGTTCGCGGATCGTTATCGCGACACGGTGAAAGCGACCATCGCGCCGGAAGAACGTCGCACTTTCTGGGAAGAGTTTTTCGACGGTCCCATCGCGGCGCAAATCCTCGCCGGCGATGAGGCTCGCGCCCATGAAGCGATGCTCGCCCTTGTCAATCGTCCGCAAGCGGAAGAAAAAACCGGCGCCGTTCATATTGTCGGCGCGGGACCAGGCGATCCGGATTTGTTGACCATCAAGGCGCTGCGGCTTCTCCAGCGCGCCGACGTCATTCTCTACGACCGGCTGGTGAGCGACGAAATCCTCTCGCTCGCGCGCCGCGACGCAGAGCGCTTTTATGTGGGCAAGGCGAAATCGAACCACGCCGTGCCCCAGGAAGAGATCGAGGCGCGCCTCATCGAGTTTGCGCGCCAGGGAAAAATGGTTGTGCGCCTCAAAGGCGGCGACCCCTTTGTATTCGGTCGCGGGGGTGAGGAGCTTGAAGCGCTCCGGAACGCGAACATCCCCGTTTTCGTCTGCCCCGGCGTCACCGCCGCGACCGGATGCGCCGCCGCCGCCAACATGGCGCTCACCCATCGCGACCACGCCCAGGCGGTCACGTTCGTGACCGGCCACGCGAAGGGGGAGGCCGACCCCGCCCTCGACTGGTCGGCGCTGGCGGCGCTGAAAAACACGCTGGTCGTTTATATGGGCGTGACGAAAGCCGAAACGATTGCGGCGAAACTGATCGAGCATGGCCGCGGGCGCGACACGCCGGTCGCGGTCATTGAAAACGGAACGCGCGAGAACCAGAAAATCGTCAAGGGCGCGCTCGGCTATCTGGCGCATCTGATTACCGCTAGCGAAATCAAGGGGCCGGCGCTCCTCGTCATTGGCGAAGTGGCGGCGCTCGCGGACGGCGAAACGCTCATCGACATCATTGCAAGACAAAGGGCTGCCGCATGAAATCCGTCACTGCAAACCGTCTCGATGACGGCGCCGTCGTCTATCTCGGCGAGGATGACCGCTGGACTTCCGATCTTTCGGCTGCTGCACGTTTTGAAGACGGCGACGCAAAAGACGTGCTCGCCGCCGCGCAAAAGCGCGTGAAGGAAATCGCCGACGCTTACCTCATCGATGTCACTGACTCAGGCGCGCCTGCGGGGCGTGAAACTCTGCGCGAAACGATCCGCAAATCGGGACCCACCGTGCGGCTCGATCTCGGCTATCAGGCGGAGGCTTGAGGTCATGGCGAAACTCAAGATTTATGGCGACGGGATCAGCGGCAATTGCCTGAAGGTGAAATGGACCGCCGATCTTCTCGGTCTCAAATATGACTGGATCGAAACCAGCGTGCTGAAGTCCGAAACCCGCACGCCGGAATTTCTGAAACTCAATCCGGCGGGGCAGGTTCCGCTTGTCATTCTTCCGGACGGCAAGCCGCTGGCGCAATCGAACGCGATCATTCTTTATCTCAACCGCGTTCACAAAGGCGGGCTCCTGCCGAAAGGCGACTATGCCCGCGCGAAAGTCTTCGAATGGCTGTTCTGGGAGCAATATTCCCATGAAACCGCCATCGCCGTGCGCCGCTTTCATAAAGCGTATCTCAAAAAATCGGATTCCGAGATCGATCCGAAGCTGATGGAAAAAGGCGTCGCGGCGCTGAAGCGTCTCGAAGAGGCGCTGCAAACGTCAGACTATCTCGTCGGCGACAAGCTCACCCTCGCCGATATTGCGCTCGTCGCTTACACGCGCGTTGCGCCGGAGGGCGGCTTCGATCTTTCGCCTTATGCGGCGCTCCAAAAATGGATTGCGCGCGTCGAGCGCGACCTCGGAATCAAAACCGCCAAAACAAAGAAAGCCGCCTGAATGTATCGTTACGATGAATTCGATGCGACGATGGTCGCCGAACGGGTCGCGCAGTTCCGCGGACAGGTTCAGCGCCGCCTCGCCGGCGAGCTGACGGAGGACCAGTTCAAGCCGCTTCGCCTGATGAACGGGCTCTATCTGCAGCTTCACGCCTATATGCTGCGCGTGGCGATTCCCTATGGAACCCTGTCGTCAAAACAGATGCGCCGTCTCGGCGAAGTCGCGCGCAAATACGACAAGGGCTACGGCCATTTCACCACGCGCCAGAACATTCAATATAACTGGCCGGCGCTGGTCGACGTGCCGGACCTGCTCGACGATCTTGCCGACGTCGAAATGCACGCGATCCAGACATCCGGAAATTGCATTCGCAACGTGACCTCGGATCAATATGCGGGCGCAAGCGCCGAAGAGATTGAGGACCCGCGTCCCTATTGCGAAATGATCCGGCAATGGTCGACGTTCCATCCGGAATTTTCGTTCCTGCCGCGCAAGTTCAAGATCGCCGTGACGGCCGCGCCGCATGACCGCGCCGCAGTGAAGGTCCACGATATCGGTCTCATTCTTTACAAGAGCGACGAAGGCGAAACGGGTTTCGAAGTGATCGTCGGCGGCGGGCTCGGCCGGACGCCCTATGTGGGCCATACGATCCGCAAGTTCCTGCCGAAGAAATATCTGCTCTCTTATCTCGAAGCGATTTTGCGTGTTTATAATCTCGAAGGCCGTCGCGACAATCTGTACAAGGCGCGGATCAAAATCCTCGTCAATGCAGAAGGCGCCGAAAAATTCGCCGACATGGTCGAGGCTGAATGGGAGCAAATTAAAGACAGCGGCATCGACCTGCCGCGCGAAGAAATGGCGCGCATCAACGCCTATTTCGCGCCGCCCGCCTTCGAAAAACTGCCGGAGGCGAGCAACGCCCTCGAAGAGAAAAAAGCGAGCGAGAAGGAGTTCGCGCGCTGGCTGCGCGTTAACACTGTGGCGCATAAGGTTCCCGGCTACGCCATCGTCAATATTTCCCTGAAGCCCATCGGCGGCGTTCCAGGCGATATATCGGATGTGCAGATGGAGGCGGTAGCCGACATCGCGGAGGAATATTCCCTCGATGAAATCCGTGCGACGCATGAGCAGAATCTCGTCCTGCCGCATGTGAAAAAGGATGATCTTTACGCGGTCTATTCGGCGCTGAAGGCGGCGGATCTTGCGACGGCGAATATCGGTTTGGTGAGCGACATCATTGCCTGCCCGGGGCTCGATTACTGCTCTCTCGCCAATGCGCGCTCGATCCCCATCGCGCAGCGCATTTCCGAACGCTTCGCCGATCTCGACGATGAAGAAGACATCGGCGAACTCAAGATCAAGATTTCAGGCTGCATCAACGCCTGCGGCCATCATCACGTCGGTCATATCGGCATTCTCGGCGTCGATAAGAAAGGTGAGGAGTTTTACCAGGTGACCCTCGGCGGCTCCGGCGCAGAAGACGCCTCGCTCGGCGAAATCGCCGGCCGCGGTCTTTCGTCCGATCAGGTCGTCGACGCCGTTGAAAAACTCGTCGGCGTCTATCGCCAGAACCGTCAGGGCAAGGAACGTTTTCTCGACACATACCGCCGTCTCGGCGCAGATCCTTTCAAGGAGGCTCTTTATGAAGCTGCTTAAACTTTCCCGCGGCCGTCTTTACCCGGCGCTTGAAGAGCCGTTGTCGGAAGTCTCGCTGGAGGACTGGCGCGACAATCCGCAAGAGCATGCGGATGCGACGGCGCTGAAAATCAGCAACGACACCCCGCTCGGCGATGTGAAATGCGATCTTGCGGGGTTTTCGACGATTATTCTCGAATTTCCCGCCTTCAAGGACGGGCGCGCTTATTCACAGGCGCGGCTCTTGCGCGAGCGCTACGGCTATACGGGCGAAATCCGCGCCCGCGGCGACGTGTTGCGCGACCAGCTCTTGTTCATGGCGCGCTGCGGCGTCGACGCGTTCGAATTTGCGGGCGACGCCGACGGCGCCAATGCGGCGTTGAAAGAATTCTCCTTCGCCTATCAGCCGGCGGCGGACGGCCTCGCGCCGGTCTGGCGCAAGCGTCTTGATCGCGCGGCGGCCGCGTAAGGAGCCTCATCATGAGTGCATCGGCATCTTTGAAGGTGGAAAACCTGCCTGACGCGCCCGCCAATGACGAGCGGGAGTCGCGAGCGCGCCGTCTTGCACTCAAACATTCCGGCGCGGATGCGCTGGAGATCTTGCGCGTGGCGATCAAGGAAGAGTTTCCGGGCCGCATCGCGCTTGTGTCGTCTTTCGGCGCGGAGTCGGCGGCGCTCTTGCATCTCGCGGCGCGAGTCGATCCGTCGATCCCGGTGATCTTTCTCGATACGGAAAAACATTTTGCGCAGACCCTGAGCTACCGCAAAAAGCTCGCCGCGAAGCTCGGCCTCACCGACGTGCGCGACATTCAGCCGTCGAAGGAGGCGCTGACCTTCCGCGATCCGTCGGGCGATCTCTGGAAACATGACGCCGACGCCTGCTGTACGCTTCGGAAAGTGGAGCCGCTCGGCGCCGCGCTTGACGGCTTCGACGCCTGGATCACCGGCCGCAAACAGTTTCACGGCGGCGGACGGTTAAACCTGCCCGCCTTCGAAGCCTCGCCGACGCATATCAAAGTGAACCCGCTGGTGCGCTGGTCGAAAGACGATATCGACGCCTATTATGAAGAGCATGATTTGCCGGCGCATCCGCTGATCGCGCAAGGGTACCCTTCCATCGGCTGCTGGCCCTGCACCCATCCGGCGGCGGCTGGCGAAGACATCCGCGCCGGCCGCTGGCGCGGCGCGGCGAAGACGGAATGCGGCATTCACGGACGGACCGCTTAAGGCCTAGTCGATTTTCGTGAGAAAACTTTCTATCGCGCTCAACGCAGCCGGCTCCGTCAGCATCGGCGCGTGGCCGACACTCGGAATTTCGGCGTAGTCGAAATTCGGATGAACCGCGCGCATTTTCGCGATGATTTCCGGCGACAGGAGATCGCTGATCCCGCCGCGGATAATCAGCGTCGGTTTGTTTTTCAGGCTCTCGAACGGCGCCCATAAATCCGGGGCCGGCCCCACTTCGGTCAGCGCCTTGCCGATATTGGGATCATAGGCGAGCGTCCAGCTTCCGTCGGCGTTTTCACGGAAGGTGCGCCGGGCGAAGGCGCGCCAGAAATCGTCATCCGCATCTGGAAAAGCGACCCCATTGACCGCGCGGATTTCCGCCGCGGCTTCTTCCAGATCGCTTACATCGGTTTTGGTTTTGCCGGCATAGCCGGCGATGCGCGCAATGCCTTCCGGCGCGAGTTCCGGGCCCACATCATTGATGATCGCCGCTTTCACCCGCTCCCGCGCAGCGTCGTTCACCAGCATCGTCGTGATGCCGCCGAGCGACGTGCCCACGAACACAGACTCCGGCAAATCTAGAGCGTCCATCACGCTCAAAACATCATCGCGATAGGTGAGCGGGTGATAGTTGAGATAATCCGGATCGTAGTCCGAACGTCCGCGCCCGCGAAAGGTAAGCGCGACTACATCGCGGCCCGTCGCGGCGATCTTCGGCGCCAGTTGCTCGAAATCCGAGGCGTTGCGCGTGAGGCCGTGCAGACACAGGACCGGCGCCTTCACGCCGCCGTGGTAAAATCTCGCGTTGAGCTTGAGGCCGTTTTCAACGGCGATCGTCTTGTCTTCGAATTCCGTCATGGCGCCCCGCCTTACTTGACGCGGCGCACACGGATGGTCTGGTGCAATTCCTCGACGGTCAGCATGTAGTTGCCGAGGATGCTGCGCTTCACCTTGGCGGTCAGGAGCCGCTCTTTGTTTCCGAAGCGCAAAATCTTGTCGTCGGAATTGAGCTGGCGCCACACTTGGCCGTTCTCAAGCGAGATCGTCGCCACATTCCGGGGGTTCAGCCGGACTTCCACAATTTTCGCCTTGATGCTCTTGATGCGCTTGCCGTCCTTGTCGCGGCGAATCTCATCGACGTTTTCTTCGCCGAACTCTTCCGGCGCCTCGGCGACCTGCTCGGGGCCGCTGTCGCCGGCGAGACCGAAATTCGCCTTTTCGTTTTCTTCGGCGGCCGCGGCTTCTTCTTCGCGCACGATCCGGGTCACCTGCAGGGTTTTCGCCGCCTTTTCGAGACAGGCGAGGCGTTCTCCATCGCCTTCGACGCTGAGACAGGCGATAGCGTCGTCGACGGCCTCGGTTTCGCTTGGCTGCGCCGCAGCGGCGGCGACAAACAAGGCGGCGAGGATTGCGGAAAGCGCAGCGTTCATGTCATCTCCAAAAGAACAAAGGCCGCGAGGCGCGGCGTGCGCCGATTACACACAGCGCCTTTCGCGCCGTCAACATGCTACGGCTTGGCGGTCGGCCAGGAAACAGGCTGGGAAACCGCTAGGAAACAGCCCGGGACAGGGGAAATGAGCGCGAATTTCATGCAGCTCCTTCAAGGCGCCGCCGCGCATTTTCAGCGCGGCGCCTTCGATGCGGCGCTCGAGGCCAGCGATGCTGCGCTGCGCGCATGGCCCGGCCATCCCGAAGCATTGCACATCAAGGCGCTCAGTCTCGGCCGGCTGGGCCGGGTAGAAGAAGCGCTTCCCGTTTTCGACCGCACCGCCGCCTCACACCCGCAAAAGCATGTGATTCTCGCCAACAAAGGAAATGCGTTGCGCGCGGCGGGCCGTTTCGACGAAGCGGTTGCTGCTTACGAAGCGTCCGTCGCTGTAGAGCCGGGCTTCATCACCGGCTGGATCAGTCTCGGTCTTGCGCTATGGAAGGCGGGCGATGCGGTCCGCGCCGAGAAGATCATGCGCGACACGCTGGTCCGGGCGCCGGGCGATCCAATGCCTCTCAACAATCTCGGCGTGCTGCTTGAAGATCAGGGCCGTCCAGCGGAGGCGGCTGAACAGTTTTCCGCGGCGCTCGCTCTGAAGCCCGACATGTTGTTTGCGCGCGTAAACCGGGGCGCCGCCTTGCGCAAGATCGGCAGGGTCGAGGAAGCGCTCGCCGATCTCCGCGCCGCGGTCGAGGCCGCGCCCGGCGATGCGGAAGCGCGTTACCAGTTAGGCGTCGCTCTGCGCCAGTCCGGAGACATTGCAGAAGCCGCCGCCGCCTACCGTCAGGCGCTGTCGCTCGCCCCGTTGCGCGCCGACATCCATCGCGATCTTGCGCGGATGCTGTGGGAGCAGGGCGCCGGCGCGCGTTTTCTGGAGCCGCTGGATGCGGTGATCGCGCAATATCCCAACGCCGACCTTCTTTCGCTGAAAGCGGAGCTCGCCTATCCCGCCGGTCTTGCCGACATTGCCGAAAATGCTGCGAAAGAGGCGCTGACCCTTAAGCCTGAAGCCTCGGCGCCGAAGCGCATTATCGGCCTTGTGCGCGTGCGCCGCGCCGATTTCGACGGCGCTGTCGAGATGTTTTCCGGCGCGTTCGCAGCGGCGCCCGACGATTTCGATGCGCTGCACGCCTTGGTCGAGACGCGGCTTGCGCGCGGGGAGTTCGACGAGGCCGTGCGGCTTCTCGAGCGGGACGCGCCACCGGCGCATTTGCAAAAGCACATCGCCTTGAAAGCCAACGCCATGCGGCTGTCGGGCGATCGCGAATACCGCCGCTTTTACGACTATGACCGTTTCGCCCGGAAAATGTTCATTGAGACGCCGGAGGGCTTTACCGATCTTGCGGCCTTCAATGCGGCGCTGGCCGAAGCGATCCTGCCCTTGCATCGGGGGACGACCCGGCCGCTGGAGCAGACGCTTTACGGCGGCACGCAATCCGCCGGCCGTTTGTGGCTGGAGCCCCACCCGGTCATCCAGACCCTTAAGACGCAATTGCTGGCCGCCGCCGAACGCTATGTGGAAGAGCTGCCCGATGATCCGGTGCATCCATTTTTATCGAGAAAAACCAAAGACTTGGAGTGCCAGGGCGCGTGGTCGGTGGTGCTCGCTTCCGGTGGGGGCCATGTGGATCACATCCATCCCAAAGGCTGGATCAGCGCTTCCTATTACGTTCAGGTGCCAGACGAGGTCTTAAGCGGCGAAAAACCTGGATTTCTGCGTCTTGGGGCGACAGGGCTGGCCGGGGTGAAGCTTGAGGCGGAGCGCTGGTTCAAGCCTGAGGCGGGGGCCGTGATCTTCTTCCCCTCTTATATGTGGCACGGGGTCGAGCCCTTCCACTCAGAGCAGCCCCGCATCACGGCGCCCTTCGATCTCGCGCCCCGATGAGCTTGGTTAATCAGCTGTTAAACAAATCTGTTGTGATATTGCCACACTGTTCTTTGGAGTGTTCGGCCGCGTCTTAAGCTTGTTGACCTCATCATCCCGGCGGCCATAGCTTCTCGCCCAAGTTGGCGGATTCCGTCAGCGACCATCGTGCCCTTATCTCGGGGGGGCGAATCTACGCGAAGTTCCGGCCTGCCTGTCGGGATCTCGCGCTTGTGTTTTAACTCGGAGGGAAATCATAATGTTAAGAAAGCGTCTTGCTGGGCGTTTCCTGCGCACCACAATGCTTTCCGGTGTCGCTGCTGCCGCAGCCATGCCGGCCGTCGCTCAAGAAAGCGACGACACTATCGTCGTCACCGGCACGCGTATCGCGCGTGAAGACCTGGCTGCTCCCAGCCCGATCGCCCGCGTCGACTCCGAACAGCTCGTTTTGACCAATACGATCAACTCCGAGCAGTTCCTCAACACGCTGCCGCAAGTCATTCCGGCCTTCGACTCCACGTCGAACAACCCCGGCAACGGCACCGCGACGGTCAACCTGCGTGGCCTCGGCACGAACCGCACGCTCGTCCTCGTTGACGGCTCCCGCTTCGTCGCTTCGGGCCCTGGCGGCGTTGTCGACATCAACGCGATCCCGGCGGCGCTGGTTCAGTCCGTCGACGTCATGACCGGCGGCGCCTCGGCCGTTTACGGTTCCGACGCTGTCGCGGGCGTTGTCAACTTCATCCTGAAAGACGACTTCGAAGGCGTTCAGCTCGACGTTTCCAACGAAATGTCGGCGGCCGGCTGGGATGCGAACATCTTCAACGCGGCGCTGACCATGGGCGGCAACTTCGCCGATGGCCGCGGCAACGCGATCATGTCGCTGTCCTACACCAACCGCGAAGCGCTCTTCCAGGGCGACCGCGACTTCTCGTCTGACTCGCTCTTCGATCCGGGCCCGGGCGGCACGGAATTCCTGACGGGCGGTTCGGGTTCTGCGCTTGGCGGTCAGTTCACCTCACTGGCGAACACCAACAACGAAACCCTTGGCGACGATCCCGATGACGACATGGAAGCGTTCGACCTCGACGACGAGGCTCCGGGCTTCCTCGACGCCATGGGCAACCCGTTCTACGCCTGTACGACGAACTGCACGAACAACATCACGTTCAACGGCGCGCCGGGCGGCCGCCGCTTCCAGTCGCCGCAGGACCAGTACAACTACGCGCCGGTCAACTATCTGCAGCTGCCGCAAGAACGCTACTCGATCTATGCGGGTGGTTCGTTCGAAATCAACGAATCCGTTGAAGTCTACGCACGCGGCATCTTCGCCCAGTCCGTGGTCGATCAGCAGCTGGCGGCGACCCCGGTCGGCGGCACGTTCCTGATCAACCTTGACAACCCGAACCTCGATCCGGAATTCCTCGACGCGATCCTGTCGACCTATGACTATGTCGATCCGGATCCGTGCACGGACAATGAAGGCAACGTTCTCACAACCTGTGTTGATCGTTCTGACATTCAGGACCGTGACGGCAACGGCGTGGACGACATCCAGATCTCCATGGCGCGTCGTTTCAACGATGACGTTCTCGGACCGCGGAACAGCCTGCGCGACTCTTCGTCGTTCCAGCTGCAAGTGGGCCTGCGCGGCGACCTGTCGCCGAACTGGCGCTATGACGCGTTCCTGCAATTCGGCCGCAACTCGGCCGTGCAGACGCAGTCGGGCAACATTTCGTTCAGCTCCCTTCAGGCCGGCGTCGCCGACGGCACCTGTAACGTCTTTGGCGTCAACACGCTGAGCCAGGAATGCGCCGACTCCATCAACCGCACCGGCATCATCTCCAGCACGGTTGAGCAGACCCAGTTCGTGGGCACGATCTCCGGCATCGCGGAAGGCTTCAAGTCTCCTTGGGCTGAAGACTCTCTCGGTCTGGCTGTCGGTGTCGAATACCGTGAGGAATTCGCGAACTTCAATCCTGACTCGGTTCTCGGTCCGGACGTTCGCGGCTTCAACGCGTCTCTGCCGGTCGCCGGCCGTTACGACGTCTACGAAGTCTTCATGGAAACGGACATCCCGATCGTTCAGGGCGTCCCGGGAATCGAAGAACTCTCGATCAACGGCGCGTATCGCTACTCCGACTACTCGACGCAGGCTGTGGGCGGCGTTCACACCTTCGCCGCTGGCGCGGAGTGGGTGCCGGTCGAAGGCCTTCGTTTCCGCGGCCAGTTCCAGCGTGCGGCGCGTGCGCCGAACATCGCTGAACTCTTCGGCGCCTTCACCAACGGCTTCCCGGGCGCACAAGACCCCTGCTCGGCTGGCTCTGGCTTCGGTGCAGGCAACGGTCAGGCGTCGATCTGTTCGGCGTACGGCGTTCCGGCTCCGGGCACCGACTTCCAGCTCTCCGGTCAGATCGAAGCGCTGTTTGGCGGCAACCCGAACCTGTTCCAGGAAACGGCTGACACGCTTACGGTCGGCGCTGTCTGGCAACCGGCTGCGATCGACGGTCTCGTCCTTCAGGTCGACTACTACGATATCACCATCGAAGACGCGATCACCGGCGTGCCGCTGCAGCTTCTGCTCGACCGCTGCTATGTCGAGGGCGACCTCAACACCTGCGACACCTTCTTTGGTCCGGGCGTTCGCGATCCGCTCACCGGCCGCTTCCAGCCGCCTTACCTGGCGAGCATCGGCGGTCTGAACATCGCGGAATTCTTCGCCAAAGGTATCGACTTCACGGTCAACTACTCGTTCGACCTCTCTGATATCGGTACGGTGTCCACGGTCTATTACGGCAACTACTCGATCGACTCGGGCTTCCAGGTCGATCCGGCGGCGCCGCGCATCGACTGCGTGGGCTACTACGCGGGCAACTGCGGCGAGCCGACGCCGACCTACAAGCACACGATGCAGACCTCGCTCATCACCGGTCCGCTCACCACGTCGATTCGCTGGCGTCTGATCGGCGGCACCGAAGTCGATCCGTCTGTGCCGGGTCTTGCTTCGACTGTTGGCGATCTGTCTGACGACATTTCGATGTACAACTACGTCGACGTCACCATGCGCTACGCCGTCAACGAAAATCTCGACCTGACGGTCGGCGTTCAGAACATCACTGGCAAAGACGCTCCGCTCCTTGGCTCCACGGTCAACGAGCAGGCGAACACCTGGCCGGCCACCTACGAAACGCTGGGTCGCCAGCTCTTCGTGGGCGCTTCGGTCCGCTTCTAAGCGAACTGAAACTTCTTCTATCGGAAACGGCGGGCTTCGGCCCGCCGTTTTCTTTTTTGCGGCCGGCAAGGGGATGGGTTTTTCCCTTTTCTGCAAAGGCGCGCTAAGACTGCTTCATGTCATCAATTAAGGACTCCAGCCCGGCGCATTGGGAGGCTTATTGGAACGCCGCTGGCGGCAGGCGCGCAGCGGTCTCCGGCGACGCGCCGGGCGATCTCTTCGATGAAACCTGGCGCCGGTTTTTAACGGCGGCGCTTGCCGAACGCGGCCCTGCGCCATCGCTTCTCGATCTCGCGTGCGGCGCCGGCGTGCTGCTCGACCGCGCGCTTGAAACCGTTGCGGCCTTTCCGGACCTGCAGGCGCGCTTCATCGGTCTCGATTACGCCGTCTCCGCGGCGGCGGCCGTCGCGCGCAAACCTGCGCCGGAACGAGCGAGTGTTGCGGGCGTCGCCGCCAGCGCTGCGGCGCTGCCCTTTGAAGACGGCGCCTTCGGCATCGTGGTCAGCCAGTTCGGCGTTGAATATGCGAGAATGGAAGCCTTCAGTGAAGCGGCGCGCGTCCTCGCACCCGGCGGCGTCATGCAACTTGTCATCCATTACAAAGGCGGCGGGATCGACATGGAGTGTTCGGAAAATGTCCGCGTGCTTCAGGGGGTGCTGCGAAGCGGGCTTTTTGAGATCGCGGCGGAGGCGGTGCGCGGCCCCGATCATGACGGCGCGATCGCGAAACTGAAATCCGTATTCGCAGAGCTGAGGCCTTTACTGGATGGCGACCGCGTTGCGGCGAAAGAGATGCTGGCGCGGCTTCTCGGCGATGTTTCGCAGCTTGTGTCGCGGCGGCAGGCCTACGATCCGCGCGAGGCGGAGGGCTGGTGCGCGGCCATGCGCGGCGAGGTTGCGCTTTATGAAGGCCGCATGCGCGCCATGACCGAAAGCGCTCTCGACAGCGCCGGCATTGAGGCGGCGCGAGAGCGGCTCGCCGCCCAAGGCGCAACGGCGCCGGCGCCGGAGGCGCTGACGCCAAAAGGAAAAGCCTTGCCAGCGGCTTGGCTGCTCAAGGCTGAGCGCAGTTCGTGAAAACGCCGCCTTGAGAGAGGCTCAAGGCGGCGCGAAAAACACGATGGAAATAAGCGTTAGGCCGCTTCGGCGCGCAACACTGCGGCGGCTGCGCTGACCGCGGCGGCGATGCGAAGCGCCGCCTGAACCTGATCCGCCGAAAGACCAGCCTTGCGCACCACTTTTTCGTGCGAGTCGAGGCACATGCCGCAGCCATTGACGGCGGAAACGGCGAGCGACCAGAGTTCGAAATCGACTTTCTCAACGCCGGGATTGGCGATGACGTTCATGCGCAGCTTCGCCGGCATTTTTTGATATTCGTCCGAGCTCATCAGATGCGTCGCGCGGTAATAAACGTTGTTCATCGCCATGATCGCGGCGGCGGCGCGAGCGGCGGTCGCCGCTTCAGGGCTCAGCTTGTCTTTCGTTTCCGCGACAATGGCGTTGATGACAGGGCTATTGCCCGTCGCCAGCGCGGAGGCGAGAAACGCGCCCCATTTTTGCTGGTCGCTGAGCGTGGTTTCGCTCGCCAGCGTGCCGAGATTGAGGCGGATGTCTTTGGCGTAATCGGGGATCTGGTCCCGGAGAGCGTCGATGCTCATGATTGTTCCTTTCCTTTTCTTTCGTTAAGCGCGCCGGTTTCTAGATCGACGCCATGTTGCGTGAGCGCGGCGCGCAAAGGCTCCAGATAGGCGTCGTAAGGCGATGTGGAATTCAGGTGCTCCGGCGAGGGCGGTTTCCTCACCTGCGCCGCGCTGAAGGTGATGACGGTGCGGTCCTGTTTGTAATATTCGAGGCAGGCCTGGTCCCAGTCGAGGCCGCAGAATTCCACGAGGCGGCGAATCTCTTTGTCGAAATTGCGGACAAGATCTTCATACTGAACGAATGTGAAGGCCTCTCCCACAGTTTCGCGCCAGTGCTCGGTAAGGCGCGCATATTGCGCGTAATAATGGCCGATCTCCTCGAGTGAATTCGAAAACTGCCAGCCGGATGTGAAGTTGCGGCGGTAAATGGAAAAACCGACTTCAACCGGATTGCGGCGAATATGGATGATCCGCGCCTTCGGGAAGACCCGACGGATCAGCCCGACGCTCAAGAAGTTGGTTGGCTGCTTGTCGGTGATGAAAGTTGCTTCCGCAACGCCGTATCCGCGCGCATCCTTCCAATAACCTTCCCGAAACGCCGACAGGAGGTCATCGGGGATCGCGCCGCCACGCCATCCCGACTGGCGCGCCCAGGTGAAAAATTCGGTGAGGGCAAACGACATATAGGGAAGTTCGCCGCCGCTCGCGACTAGGGCGTGGGCCGAGATCGCGCTGTCGAGAAGGGTTGTGCCAGAGCGCGGCATGCCGACGATGAAAATCGGAACGGGCCCGCGCGGCCCCCGCGGGGCAGGTGGTGCATCCGTCGGAAAGCTGGCGATGATTTTGTCGATATAGGCTTCATGCTCCGCCGGGTTGTAACGGGCGTTTTTATCGATATCGCCGATCGCATGTTTCAGCCGGTTGGCGGCGGCCCAGGCATCGAAGGCGCCTTGCCGGTCCTTGCGCTGATGCAGGGCGTCGCCAGCGGCGTAATAGGCCATGGCGCGGTGTTTCGGCCCCTGATGCTCATTGTCGCCGATGCCTTTCAATTGCGCCACTTCTGCGTCTGTCAGATTTGAACCGGCGGCAAGCGCGAGCTCGGCAAAGGCTTCGGCGTTGTTCGGATCGCTGGCGACCGCCTGGCGGGCGTAAATCGCTGCGTTCTCGAAGTCTCCGTGGAAATTCAGGTACCGGGCAAGGCCGCCAGCCGCCGCGCTGTGACCCGGCTCAAGCTCAAGCGCTTTCCGGAAATAATCGGCAGCCTCGTCGAGCTTGCGCGACCAGATCAGATATTTGCCGAGCGTCGCCAGATGATCGGCCTTCTGCGGCGTTTTTTCCGCAAGCGGACGATATACTTCGACAGCCTTTTTGAAATGCCCGGTCTGCGAATGCGCATAAGCGAGGGCGACGCGCGCCGCTTCTTCTTCAGGCGCCGCTTTCATAGCCGCTTCAGCCGCAACGGCGAGCCCCTCCCAGTCGTTTTTCTGACGCGCGATATGAGTGCGCAGCATCAGCGCCTGCGGGTGGCCGGGCGCCGATTTTTCAAAGAGATCGAGCGCGGCGAGGGCGCGGTCATATTGGCCGGTTTCATAAGCCGCGCCTGCGAGCCGCAGCGCCAGGGCCGGGTGAGGCTGAATAGCGAGGGCCTTTTCGAGCGCGTCGGCGGCCCCGTTGTAGTCCTGAAGCTTGCCGGCGAGATCGCCGAGGCGCCCCCAGCATTCAAACCGTTCGGGCGCAGCGATGGCGGCGGTTTCCGCTTCGGCACGCGCTGCGGCGAGATCGCCTTCGCGCTCCAAGAGGACGGAGTAATTCAATAAAAAGCGCCAGCTTTGCGGCGCCGATTCAAGGGCGCGGATGACAAGCGGCCGGGCGGCGGCGAGGTCGCCGGTTTCCGCGAGGGACACGCCCAAAAGGCTCGCAGCCTCGGCGTCGCCGGGATTTGCGGCGAGAATTTCACGGCTGAGGCGGATGGCGGTCTGATCGTCGCCATTGAGCCGCGCCGCAAGGGCCTGTTCGAGCATGGGGTTTGTCATCGCGAGTCAAAAAAATCCGGAAGAGGTGGGAAAAGCCTCTTCCGGATCTGAATAGAAGTTAAAGCGTGTCGCCGCCAACCGGACGGTTGCAGGCGCAAAGCTCGTCCGTTTGCAGGCCGTCGAGAATACGCAGGGTTTCCTGCGGATTGCGACCCACATTAAGACCGTTCACCGTCACATGCTGAATGACATTGTGCGGATCGACGATGTAGGTCGCGCGCAGCGCCACGCCTTCGGGCGCGCGGATGCCGAGCCCGTCGATCAGAGAACCGGTGGTGTCGGCGAATTGCCATGCAGGGTGTTTGTCGAGATCGGGATGATCGCGGCGCCAGGCGAGCTTGCAGAACTCGTTATCCGAGCTGCCGCCCATGACGACGGCGTCGCGATCCGCGAATTCCTTGTTGAGACGGCCGAATTCGGCGATCTCGGTGGGGCAGATGAAGGTGAAATCTTTCGGGTAGAAATAGATGATCTTCCATTTGCCCGAGAAGCTGTCCTGGGTGATCTCTTCGAAAGCGGACTTGCCGCCTTCCTCATGCGTATTAAAGCCGGGCTTTACGCCAACAACGGAAAAATCGGGAAGCTTGTCGCCAACGCCTAACATGCGTGTCTCCTTTTTTGCGTGCGTCAATGAAACTCGTCAGGACCCTAATCCAGCGGGCCGCAAGAGGCTACATAGCGCTCTTGGAAAATTAATCAAATAGATTATATTCGTGAATTATATCGATTTAGCCGATCAAAAAAGGTCAATAAAATGACGCCCTTGCCGACTTTGCGCCAGTTGCAGTTTTTCATGGCGCTGGTGCGCCGGGAATCCTTCTCCAAGGCCGCCGAGGACTGTTTCGTATCACAGTCGACTCTCTCCTCGGCGATCAAGGAGATGGAGGCGCTGATGGACCAGCAGCTTGTGGACCGGTCGACGCGGTCTTTCGCCCTTACCCCGGCGGGGGAGGAGGTGGCGGCGCGGGCCCCGGCGCTCCTCGCAGGCGCTGAGGATTTGGTGCGCGCTGCGAGCGGGCGCCGTCCCCTCGAAGGCCCGTTCACCCTCGGCGTCATCCCGACCATTGCGCCGTTCATCCTGCCGCGGGCGGCGAAGGCGTTCAAAAAAGCGTTTCCGAAACTTGAGCTTTATTTGCGCGAAGACCTGACCGCGACGCTCGCCGAAAGGTTGTCGGCGGGGCTTCTCGACGCGGCCATCCTTGCCTTTCCTTATGATCTTCCCGGCATCGATTCGATTGAGATCGGCGACGATCCTTTCTGGTTCGCCTGCGCGCCGGATCATCCGCTGGCGGAGAAAAAATCCTTGAAGCGCGATGACATCTCCGGTTGCGAATTGTTGCTGCTCGAAGATGGCCACTGCCTGCGCGAACATGCGATCGACGCCTGCGAATTGCGCGATCGCGACGCCGCCGCGTCCTTTGGCGGGACCAGTCTTTTCACGCTGACCCAGATGACTAAGGCCGGGCTCGGCGCGACGCTTCTGCCTGACATGGCGGTGAAAGAGGGCCTTGCTAAAAGCGCAGGGCTGAAGGTTATTCCCTTTGCTTCGCCGGCGCCCGCGCGCAAGATCGGCGTCGCCTGGCGTCGCGGTTCGGGGCGGAAGGAAGAGGCGCTGGCGCTCGCGGAAGAGCTGAAAAAGATCTTTGCGTAAGCCCTATGGCGCGATCGGCGCGTGCTTCATGGGCGCGATGTCGCCATTGTCCGACATCATGATGGCGACCGGCCGCGTCGGCCGGAATTGCGACAGCACGATCATCACCGTGACCGTAATCGGCACGCTCAACAGCATGCCTGCAAAGCCCCACAACGTCCCCCATACGCTAAGTGTGAAGAGGACCACAAGTGGGCTTAGATTAAGCGTTTTGCCGACTATGCGCGGCTCGACGCCATTAGCCATGATCTGATCCGCGCCGATAAGACAGGCGAGGGTGATGAGGGCTGTGTGCAGGCCGCCGCCATCGGGCTGCACCAGCGACAAGAGGACGGGGAGCGTCATCGCGGTCGGCGCGCCGACAATGGGAATGTAGTTGAGGACGAAAATCAGGAGCGCCCAGAATCCCGCAAACTGCACGCCGATGACGAGCAGGATCACATAGCTCAAGGTCGCCGTCACAAGGTTGGAGACGGTTTTGACCGTGATGTACTGGCGCACCATGACGCCGATATCGGCGATGGTTTCGTTGATCGCTTGGCGCTGGCGGTCGTCAGCGCCGAGTAGGCCGATTTTTTTGAAAATCCGCCCGCGTTCGATCAGCATGAAGACCAGATACAAAAAGACGGTGATGAAAGTGAGGAAATTGGAGGTCAGGGACCGCAGACTGCCGGCCGCCTGCGACAGTAAAGGGCGGATGAGGCCAAGCGCCGATTGCTGGATCTGTTCGACGCCGCCAAGGAGTTCCGCAGGGATGAAACTGCTGGTGCGGAAAAATTCGATCGCGTCGTCCGCAAGCGTTTCGAGCCGTTGCTCATAGCTTGGCCAGACTTCCAGCAGAGTCTCGACATTGGAGCGGATGATTTCCACGAACAGCACCATGCCGCCGCCGATCAGCGCGAAGGCGATAAGATAGCCGACCCAGTCCGGCATGTAATTGCCGATGACCGGGATACGTTTCACGTTTTCTTTCAGCGTGAAAATCAGGAAGCCCAGAAAGACAGCGACAACGAAGGGGATGAGAACGCTTCGGCCCACATAGAGGATGAAGCCGAACAGAACGGCGATGGCGAGACCGTAAAAGGTGCGGGCCATGCCGAGCCCTTGCGCATGCGCCATACCGGCTTTTCCTTTCGTGAAACGCCGTTAGGCCGATTTGCCCGGGCGCGCCAGTGAGGAGGGGGCCGAAGTTCGCCGCGCGTGCGGACCTGGCGCCCTCGCGGCGCTTCCTTTCCTCACGGCCCGGCGCTAGGACACGGCGATGATTTTGTGGGAAATCGACTGGCGGGACCCGATCGAGGCTTTCGCGCCGCTTGCCGGCGAGGCGGATGCGCATCTGCTTCACGGGGGCGACCGCTCTCATGCGGCGGAATGGTCGGTCATCGCGGCGTTTCCTGTGGCGGTCATTCGCGCCGAAAAGGGCGGCATCGATCCGTTCCCGAAGCTCAATGACATTTTGCGGGCGCGCGCCCAGCCGCGGCTCGACGAAATGGCGGACCTGCCCTTTGTTTCAGGCGCGCTCGGCTTTGTCGGCTATGAGGCGGCGCGGTTTTTTGAGTCTTGCCTCGACTTGCCGCCGTCGCCCTTCGCCCTGCCCGACGCAGCGCTGGGGATTTACGATGCGGCGGCGCTGTTCTCGCGCGTGAAACGCAAGGCCTATGTCGCAGGACGTAACGAAGCCGCCTGCCGGCGGCTGCGCGATGCGCTCGGCCGGGACGCGCTCGCCGCGCCGCGTCCTGCGCAGTTCGGCGCGCTTGCCTCGAACTTCACGGGCGCGGCCTACCGCGCCACCGTCTCGGAAGCCATCGAGAACATCCTCGACGGGGATTACTATCAGGCGAACCTTTCGCACCAGCTCACCGCCAGCGCGGGAGACGCCTTCCCGCCCTTCGACCTTTTTCGCCGTCTCGCGGGCGGCAGCGACGCCTTTCACGGCGCGATGTTGCAATATCAAGAAGGCGCGGTGCTGTCGAATTCTCCCGAGCGCTTTTTCCGGATTGAAGCGGGCGTCTATGGGCGCCGGCGCATCGTCGCGGAACCCATCAAGGGCACGCGTCCGCGCGGAAAAACAACGCAAGAGGATCTGGCGCTCGCCAGCGAACTTCTCGCCGACGCCAAGGATCGCGCGGAAAACATCATGATCGCCGATCTCCTGCGCAATGATCTGTCGCGCATCTGCCGCGACGGGAGCATCCGCGAGGATGCCGTCTGTGAACTGATGAGTCTCACCAATGTGCATCATCTCGTCTCGCGCATCAGCGGGGTGCTGTGCGACGACGTCAATCCGGCGGAGATTTTCGCCGCGCTTTTCCCTTGCGGCTCCATCACCGGCGCGCCGAAGATCGAGGCGATGAAAGCCATCGCGCGTATCGAAAAGACCGGGCGCGGCCCCTATTGCGGTGCGATTGGCTATATGGACGACAGCGGCGCCATGGATTTCGCGGTAGCGATCCGCACCCTGATGGTCGAGGGCGCGCGGGTCACCATGCCCGTGGGCGGCGGCGTCACCCTGCGGTCGAAACCCCAGGATGAATATGAGGAAACCATCGTCAAGGCGCGGGGCGCGCTCGCCGCTCTGGGGCGGACGGACGCGGCGGGCGTTTCATGATCCTTGTCATCGATAATTACGATTCCTTTGTGAATAACCTTGCCCGCTATCTGCGCGAGGAAGGAGCGGAGACTGTCGTCCTGCGCAATGACGCCGTGAACGCCGAAGAGTGCATCGCCATGAAACCTTCTGGCGTCGTCATTTCGCCTGGTCCCAAGACCCCGTCAGACGCCGCCGTCTCCATGGACCTGTTGCGCGCGCTCGATCCGGAGACGCCCATGCTCGGCGTCTGTCTTGGCCATCAATGTCTGGTGGAGGCCTTCGGCGGCGTCACGCAGCGGGCGCGTTCGCCCCTTCACGGCGAGGCGAGCGAAGTGCGCCATGACGGGCGCGGTGTTTTCGCGGGCGTTCCGTCCCCGATGATGGCCGGGCGCTATCATTCCCTGATTGCGGTTCCGGCTCCGAACGCGCCCTTGCGCGAAACCGCCTGGAGCGCCGACGGCGAGCTGATGGGCGTCGCCCATGAGCGCCGTCCATGGTTCGGCGTGCAGTTTCACCCGGAATCCTTGCTAACGCCGCATGGACGGCGAATTATTAAAAACTTCCTTGGGTTTTGCAGGGTATAAGGACCAATGGCGTTTTGGCTGAATGGCGAAGTCAGGGAAGAACGAACGGCGATTCATATCGCCGATCGCGGTTTTCTCCTTGGCGACGGAGTTTTTGAAACGGTCCTGCTAGTGGAGGGCAGGCCGGCTTTTTTCTCCGCGCATTTAAGGCGCATGCGGGCCGGGGCGGCGGCGCTGGGCATCGAAGAGACTATCGATGAAAGAGAGCTTGCTCATGCAGTGATGGAGCTTGGGCGCCGCAATGAGGCCGATAAGGGGAAAGCCTGGGCGCGGCTGACGTTGACGCGCGGCGTTGGCCCTCGCGGCCTCGCCATTGTCAAAGGCGAATTGACGCCCACTCTGCTTGTCACCGTCAACCGCTATGCGGCGCCTATCGATCATGGGCTGGCGAAAGTCATCGTCTCAAAACACTGCCGTAATGAACACAGTCTCATAACGCGCTGGAAAACGCTGAATTATCTCGACAACATTTTGGCGAAAGAAGAAGCGGTCGTCGCAGGCGCCGATGATGCGATCATGCTGAATACGGCGCGTCGCGTCGCCTGCGCCTCCGCGGCGAATGTTTTTCTGGTCCAGGGGGAGACGCTGAAGACGCCGCCGCCTGAGGAGGGCGCCATGCCTGGCGTCGTACGCGGCGTTGTTCTTGAGGAAGCGCAAAAAGCAGGCATCGCAATTGAGGCGGCCCCGGTGGAAAGCAAGGAGCTTTACGCCTCAGCGTTGTTCCTTACAAACAGTCTCATCGGTCTGCGCGCAGCAGCTAAGCGAGGCGGACGGGCGCCCGGCGCCGAAGCTTCTGCGATCATCGCCAAGCTGAAATCATGTTATGAAGAGGCCATGAGAGCTGATTTAGAAGCATTCGGAGCAGGGCTTTGAAGGCGTTTTCGCTTGACGAAGACCAGATCGCCCGCGTCGTCGGCGCAGCGGCGGCGGATGAGCTTTCCCGGCGGTTCAACCGTCATGCGGATTTTCTGACCATTGCGTCCTGGACGCAAAATACGCCCTTGGGGCGTGGCGGGCTCGCCCTCGATGAAGCGGAAAAAGACGCCTGCGCCCGGCGCGCGGCGACGTTTTTCGGGCTCAAGGCGGACTACCTCTCTGCGCGACCGGCGGAAAAAATCGCCGACTGGGCGCATGAGCTGGCGGCGGCCTTGCGGGCGCGGCTCGACGCCTTCTCCTTCAAACCCGCTGCGCGCGGCGATGGCGATGTCGCTTTCACCCATCGCGCCGATGCGATTTATCAGGATGCGGCGGCGGCGGCCAATGTGCTCGCCGGCCGGCGTCGGCTTTTGTCTTTTGTCGCGCCGCACAGCCTGTTGGGGTTCGAGCTCTCGGTCCTGACGCCGAACCTGCTCGGCGTCGAGGCGGTCGATGCGAGAGGCATGACGCCGGACGAATTGTCGAAGAATCTGCTTTTCGGCGACGTGCTCGTCGCGACGCCGACGTTGTGGCGCTACATGATGCAGGAAGAGCTGCAGGCGCCGGATAACTCGCTCGCCGTTTCTTTTGGCGAACCGATGACGCCGGAACTCGCCGTGGAAATGCGCAAAAGCGGCTTCGGGGTGCTGCGCGAGATGTATGGCTCCACTGAAACCGGCCTCATCGCCTGGCGCGACAATCCTGGTGAGGCTTTCATCCTGTTCGATCACTGGCGCCGCGACGGCGACGATCTCATTCGGCTGTGCCCCGATGGCGAAGCGCGCCATGTGGATGCGATGGACCTTCTGGCCTGGTCGGGGGAGCGCAGCTTCACGCTTTCGGGACGCCGCGACGGCGCCGTTCAAATCGGCGCGGTCAACGTATTTCCCGACGCGGTCGCCGAAACCTTGCGGGCGCATCCCCATATTCTGGATTGCCGGATCGTCGTGGGACGGCGCAGCGACGGCGCGGCGCGGCTCATCGCCAATATCGTGCTTTCCGAAAAAACCCCGCCCAATGAACGCACGGCGCGGGACATCGATGTCTGGTGCCGGGTCAATCTGCGCCAGCAGGAGCGGCCGCAAATCTACAATTTTGAAATTGAAACGGGCGCATGAAGCCTGCAGCTTCGCGCCCCCGTTTTAAACAACCGTATGGTTATTAGTTGTTGTTGTTGTCGCCGCCTTGGCTGAGGGCCGAGGTTTGTGAAAACTTGTTCTGCACCTGCGACGATACGGCCAGGAATTGCGTTTGATCGTCGCCAACCGTGACTGTCGCCTCGCAATTCGTGGTGCAGTTATAGGTCGTGCGGGCGGCGCCCCGATGCACCGTCAGCATGTCGGAGCTTGGCGTGCGCACGCGGATGACAAGGTTCTTCGTCGGCTCGCCATTGTCATCGAAGATGTAGATGTTGGTGAGGCCGGGCGTTTTGCCGAACAGAAGAATATTTTCGTTGTCCTGAATGGTGACGTCGGCGATCGCCGGGTTGCCCACGACGATAGATTTCGCCGGGCTTTCCAGTTTGAAAGGACGGACCTGATCCATGGTGAGCCAGAGCTGCTCTGCAGCAGCGGCCTGAACTGAGGCGGCGGCGAAAGCGATGGCGGTCAGTATCGTACGCATGAGCACCCTTCCAGAATAAGAGGCCTTTACCCTAGTCCGGAGGTGTCAAGGAAAACTTAAAGGAAACCGCCGCATTGCCGTCGCCAAGCCCGGGATAACGATAATTTAAGCGGGCGAATTTTACCCGCGCTTAAAGGCGGCCTGTTATGCCGGAGTGGCCGGTGGAGTTTGCACATGAATGTTGTCCCGATCCAGCCCGCTCAAACGGATGGAGCCCAGGCGCAGGGCCTTTCTAAAATTGCGCCTTTTGAGGATCTGCCGGACGCGGTCTTGTCTCTCCTGAGCGAAAACAGCGAGACGAAGTCTTACAGCGCCGGGCAAACGGTTTTCTCGCTCGGCCAATATGATGGCGGTGAATTTCTAGCGGTGCTGTCTGGCGCCTTGCGGATTTCGCTGACCGATGGCGCGACGGGCGCCATGTTGATCGAAGAAGCGCCTGAAGGCAGTGTTTTCGGTCTGGAAATCGCCATCGCCGACCCCGACCCTTCAAAGTTCCAGCAAATCGCCGTCACCGCGGAGAAAGATTGCAAACTGGCCATAATCGACGCGGCCGAGTTCAAGTCGCTCGCCGCCGGCCGGCCGTCGCTCATGCGCAATGTCGCCATCTATCTTGCAGAGCAGCTTGTGGCGCAGCGTTTTCGCGCGATGTGCGCTCATGCCGCGCCGGAACAGCGCGTTTACGCTGTTCTTCTTGAATGTGTCGCGCGCGATCCCATTAGCGGCGTTTGGCGGATAGAAAAGATGCCCAAGCACAGGGAGCTGGCCGATCGCGCCGGCGTTGATGAGACCGCGGCCGCCGGCGCCGTCGCCGCGCTTATTCAGGACGGCGTCGCCCAGCGGGAATATCCGGGCCTGGTCATTAACGATATGTCGCGCCTTAACCGTCTCGCAAGCTAGAAAAGACGTCACTTTGAGCATGGTTAAGCGCGGTTAACTATACTCTGTGTACAGATATAATATACAGCCTCTTCATGGTTTCTTTACGCCTTAAGATCAATATGCAGCAGTCTGGAGAGGAATCCCTCTTCAGCGGTGCAAGTGAAGAGTAAGCAGGAGTCGACACATGAAAGCTCTTATCAATCGTTTCAAAGCCGATGAGTCCGGCGCGACGGCCATTGAATACGGCCTGATCGCTGCGCTTATCGCGGTCGCCATCATCGCTGCAGTGCGCGCCGTCGGCACGTCGCTGTCCACGACCTTCAGCGATATCAACACCGAACTTCAGTAAATACATCGCATGAGGCGTCAACGGCTCCTCATCGACTGTTAGTTACGAAAAAGGAGACCGAATGGTCTCCTTTTTTGTTTATATCTAACGGAACATTAAGAGCCCGCAATTTATGCTTTACGGAGATTTCTCCGGAGGGCGGGCGTGATTGCCATCGCATATCTTCTTCTTTCTGTTTTCCCGACGGCGCTGATTATCGCTGCGGCGAATGATATTTACGAATTCAAGATTCCGAACTGGATTTCAATCGTGCTCGTCGCGACATATCCGCTGGCCGGTCTCGCCCTCGGCGCCAGCTATCATGTGATGGTGGAAGGAGCGCTGATCGGGGCCGCCGCTTTGGCGCTTGGTTTTATCCTCTTTGCGCTCAAGATTGTCGGCGGCGGCGACGCCAAACTCTTTGCAGCGACGGCGCCCTGGCTCGGGCTCGTCAGTCTCGGAGCGTTCCTCTTCAATACCGCCATTGCGGGACTTTTTCTCGCTGTCGCCATGGGAATGTTCCGCAAGCTTCCGGTCCTTCCCGTTTACGCGCATGCGCCCTGGTTAATCAGATTGCACGAACGCAAGAAGGACCTTCCCTACGCGGTGGCGATTGGGGCCGGCGCACTTCTTAGCTTTTCCCAAACGCCTTACTTCCAATTGGTCATTGGCGGTTAACAAGATCAGTTAACAGAGTTTTGAGGAGTTTCCAGCACCATGAGATCATGACGTTCTCTATGGGAAGCATGGAAGAGGCAGGTCCGAAATGAACGTAAGCCGTATTGCAATTCTTGGAATTGCGCTTGTTGCTGGCGCAGGCGCATTCATGCTTATGCTGGGTCAGAACAAGGACATCGCGCCTGTCCAGATTGTAGAGCCGGTTCGCGAGGAAACAGTGCGCGTTCTGGTTTCGGCGCGTGATGTTCAGCGCGGCGAGCGGCTCTCGGCGGAAGATACAAACTGGATCGCGTGGCCGAAAAAAGCGGTGCAGCCGACCTTCATCACAGATCAAACCGAAGGCGCGCGCGAATCCGTGGAATCCGCGGTCGTGCGTTCGCTGATCGTCACAGGCGAACCGATCATCAACGCAAAACTCGTTCGCGCAGGCTCTTCGGGCCTCATGGCGGCCATTCTCTCTCCCGGCATGCGCGCAGTGACGATGCGGGTGTCGCCGGAAACGTCTTCGGGCGGCTTCATCCTGCCGGGCGATCGGGTGGACATCCTGGCGACGAGCGGCGGCCGCTCTTCCAGTCCGGCGCGCACTCTCTTTGAAGATGTTCGCGTGGTCGCGGTTGACGCATTTGTCTCTGAAAACAGCGAAACGCCGAACTTGCCCGGGGCCAACGTGACGCTCGAGCTTGCTCCCACCGACGCGGAAGCTTTCATTTCAGCGCGCGACAGCGGCGGGCTCAGCCTCGTCCTGCGCAGCATTTTCAAGCCGGAAACCGAGCTCCAGGCGACGGATCGGCGTTCATCCAATGTGAGTGTGATTCGTTATGGGCGTTCGTAATCGGAAAACGGGGCAGGGGGATAAAATGGCGTTGTTCGTAAAAGTCATGAATGTCGCTATGTCGCGTATGGCGAAACCGGCTGCTGCGGCGGCCTGTCTTGGCGCAATGGCGTTCGCGATCGCGACGCCGGCTTTCGCGCAGCGCGGATCGCAGCCTGTTAAGATCGATATTGGCGGCAACAGCGCCGTCTCGAAAAGCATTGTCCTGCCCCTCGACAAGGCGGCGATTGTCGAGCTTCCTCAAGCTGCAGCTGACGTCCTTGTCTCGCAGCCGGACGTTGTCGACGCCGTCGTGCGCTCGCCGCGCCGGGTTTATCTGTTGGGCCTTGCGACCGGCCAGACAAACGCGTTCTTCTTTGACGCGCAGGGCCGCCAGATTCTCAATCTTGAAATCCTCGTCGAGCGCGACATGGACGCGCTGTCAGAGCTTTTCAGCCGTGTGCTGCCGGAATCGCGTATCGAGGTCGAATCCATAAACGACAATGTCATTCTTCGTGGCGTCGTCCAGTCCGCCAGCGAAGCCGCAAACGCGTCGTCGCTCGCCGGCCGCTTTGTTGGCAATCCTGAAAACGTCATCAATCTTTTGTCCGTGCGCGATCCTGAACAGGTCATGCTGAAAGTGCGGATCGTGGAGATGCAGCGTCAGCTTTTAAAACAGCTCGGCGTTTCCGCCACCGGAACATTCCGACTTTCGGATGCGGCCGTCACAGCCGCCGCCGCGAACTCGATCGCCACGACTGGCGGTCTCGGTCTCACAAGCCGCAAGGTCAATACGGGCGATCTTGAGGTCCTCGACACCTCGTTGCAGGCTTTCGAATCAACCGGTCTCATTCGCATCCTCGCCGAGCCTAACCTGACGGCGGTTTCCGGCGAAAGCGCGCGCTTTCTCGCTGGCGGCGAGTTCCCGGTGCCGGTGGGCCAAGATGACGGCGTCATTTCCATCGAGTTCAAGGAGTTCGGCGTCGGTCTCGGCTTTACGCCGCTTGTTCTGAGCAAAGGCCGCATCAACGTCAAAATCTCAACTGAAGTGTCGGAGATCACCACGGAGAATGCTTTCTTCGTGCCTGGCGCGACCACGGTCGACGACAATGGCAACCTGACGACGACGGCGGGTCTTTCGATCCCCGGTCTTTCGGTGCGCCGCGCCAATACGGTTGTCGAACTGCCGTCCGGCGGCAGCCTCGTCATGGCGGGCCTCCTGCAGGAGGATATGCGCTCGACCATCGAGGGCATCCCTGGCGTGAAGGACGTGCCGGTCCTCGGCCAGCTCTTCCGCAGCCGTAATTATGCGAACAACGAATCAGAGCTCGTCATCATTGTGACGCCTTACCTCGTCAAGCCGACACATGAATCCAATCTCGCTGATCCGTCGCAGGGCTTCGTTCCGGCGAGCGATGCGGAAACGCTGTTGTTTGGCAAAATGGTCTCCACCTACGGGCTGGCTGGCGCCGGCGTCAGCGAAGCTTCGCTGCAAGGCCCGATGGGTTTCATTCTTGATTGATAGGAAAGAAAGTCATGAACGCTTCACTTAAGAAAATCGCTCTTCTTTCCGCAGCGTCTCTCAGCCTGTCGGCTTGCGCCGGCGGCATGTTCAACGGTCCGCAAGATGCGCTGACGGTCGCAGAAACGCACCCGATCGCCGTTGACAGCCAGGTGATGACGCTGACGATCAGCGGCGACGTGTCGACGAGCGACCTTTCCAATGTCGACAAGGCGCGGCTCCGCGCCTTCGCGGACGCTTATCTGACCAACGGTCACGGGCCGCTGACCGTGACGGCGCCGTCAGGCGCCGGCAATGACCGCAACGATCATGAAGCAGCGGCGGATATTCGTCAGGCGTTGAACGATTCCGGCGTTCCCTGGTCGGTGATTCACGGCGCAACCTATCGCACGGGCGAGGCTTCGAATGACGAGATCATCCTCTCCTTCACGCGCTATGTGGCGACGCCCAGCCCCTGCGGAATATGGACTGGCGAAAAGTCGCGCAGCTACAAAAATCTCCGCAGCGCGAATATGGGCTGCGCGACGATGAACAATTATGCGGCGATGATTGCCGATCCGCACGATCTGATCGCTCCGGCGGCTTCGGCGCCGGTGGATGGACAGTCTGTTGTTCGGGTGATTCAGGCTTATCGCGCAGGCGAAGTCACGGCTTCTGAAGTCGACAGCAACATCGATGCTGAGACATCGGATTAATAGTTGGACCGGGCTCGACAAAGGGAAGCTCGAGGGAGATGACGATGAAAAACGCTGCTGAATCCGCGTATCAGCCGGCAGACGACGAAGAAGGCGTTGCCGACGGCGCGGCCAGCCTCGGCGCCGATGGCGGGCCTGTCTCGAAAACGCCTCAACGCGGCGGGACCGCGCTCGAGGAAGACTTTTCCGACGCCTTTGGCGACGACGCTGCATGGTTGAATGAAGAGCTTTCCGATGAAGAGCTGGCGGCTCTTGGCGAGGAGGATTTCGGCGACGAAGCTTTTGAGGATGAGGCGTTTGACGATGCGGCGTTCGAGGAAGAGCTCGAGGCTTCCTTCGATGAGGACGACGAACTCGGCGCCGCGCCCGCTATCGATGAGCCCGCCGAAGACGCTTACGCTGAAGAAGGCGCCTATGCGGAGGAGGCGTTCGCTGAAGAGGAGTTTTCCGACGAAGATTTCAGCGCCGAAGATTTTGACGCGGAAGACTATGTCGCGGACGAAGCGCCCGAGTCCGGCGGCGCGCTGGTGACGGCCGCAGCGGCCGCAAGCGCCGGCCGCGGCGCGCTTGAAGAAGCGCATACCTATGGCGGTGAAATGACCGATCTGGGCGGCGGCGACGATGTCGATCACCGTCCTGTGCCGCGCATTTCCATCCATGCGTTCTGCGAAACGCCGCAGGTCACCCAGCTTCTTGAAAAAGCATCTGTCGACCGCCGCCTTTCCAAAGCTCATCTCACCATTCACATGGGCGGCGTCAACAAGGCCATCGATCATTTCCAGACGGCGTCGACGCCGAACCTCATCATCCTGGAAACCACGGCCAGCGGAGCCGAAATTTTCGCAAAGCTCGGCGAGCTTGCGGAAGTCTGCGATCCCTCGACCAAGGTCATCATCATCGGTCAGGTCAACGACATCATTCTCTATCGCGAACTGATCCGTCAGGGCGTCAGCGAATATATCGTTCGGCCGAACTCGCCCCTGCAGATCATCAAGACGATTGCGGATCTATATGTGGATCCGGCCGCGCCGCCGATCGGCAAGACCATGGCTTTTGTCGGCGCCCGCGGCGGCGTCGGCTCGTCCACCATCGCCCATAATATCGGCTGGTGCACGGCGGAAGAATTCAAGAGCGATACGGTCATCCTCGACCTCGACCTGCCTTTCGGCACGACCAGCCTCGACTTTGACCAGGAAGCGTCGGCTGGCCTTGTTGAAGCGTTGAGCTCTCCGGAGCGTCTCGACGATGTGCTGCTCGACCGTCTGTTGCAAAAGCATACGGACCGTCTGAGCCTTTTCACCGCGCCGTCGATGCTCGATCGCGATTTCGATCTCGACGATCAGGCGTTTGAAACCGTGCTCGACGTTGTGCGCGGCACGGCGCCGACTATCGTCGTCGACGTTCCCCATCTGTGGACGAGCTGGTCGAAGCGCATCCTGATGACGGCCGATGAAATCGTCATCACGGCGACGCCCGACCTCGCGTCGTTCCGCAACACCAAAAACCTGATCGACATTCTCGGCGCGGCGCGGCCGAACGATTCCTCGCCGACGCTCATCATCAACCAGTTCGATCCGAAAACCTCCGCCGTTCAAGCCGATCAGTTCGCCGAACATGTGGGCATCAAACCGGCGCAGGTCATCCAGTGGGATCCGCAGCTATTCGGCACGGCGGCGACCAATGCGGCGCCGCTGCTGGAAGTCGGCGCGAAATCCAAGGTTGCGCAGTCGATTCGCGAATTGTCGGCGCAGCTTCTGGGGCGCAATGAAGCCAATATCGCGCGTCCGAAATTCAGCCTGTCCGGATTGTTCAAGAAGAAATAAGCAAGGGGTAATGCATGTTCGGACGAAGAACGGGTCCTGTTGAGCCTGCAAAGGGGACGCCTGCGCCAGCGGCGAAGAAGCCCGCCCCCGCCGCGGCGCCGCAGAAGCCCGCCGTCAAACAGCAAGCAAAACCGAAGCCGGCCGCCGCCAAGCCCGCGCAGGCGGCGCCGCCGCGTGTCGCGGCGCCGGCCGCCAAGCCGCAACCCACCGTGGAGGTCGGCGGACGGTCGGACGAATATTTCCAGACCAAGACGACGATCTTCAACGCCCTGATCGACACAATCGACCTGTCGCAGCTTGCGCAGCTCGATACCGAAGCGGCGGCCGAGGAAATTCGCGACATCGTCAACGAGATCATTTCGATCAAGAACGTGCAGATGTCGATTGCGGAGCAGGAATCGCTGCTGCAGGACATCTGCAACGACGTTCTCGGCTATGGTCCGCTTGAACCCTTGCTCGCCCGCGACGACATCGCCGACATCATGGTCAATGGCGCATCGCGCGTCTTCATCGAAGTCGGCGGCAAGATCCAGCTCACCAATGTTCGGTTCCGCGACAACGCGCAGCTGATGAATATCTGTCAGCGCATCGTGTCCCAGGTCGGCCGCCGCGTCGACGAAGCCTCTCCCATATGCGACGCGCGCTTGCCGGACGGGTCTCGTGTGAACGTTATCGCACCGCCGCTTTCCATCGACGGCGCCGCGCTCACCATCCGTAAATTCAAAAAGGACAAGCTCCGCATCCAGGATCTTGTCAATTTCGGGTCAATCTCGCCGGAAGGCGCGAAGGTTCTCGAAATCGTCGGCCATTGCCGCATCAATACCCTGATCTCCGGCGGTACGGGTTCCGGTAAAACGACGCTTTTGAACTGTCTCACCGGCTTCATCGAGCATGACGAGCGCGTCATCACCTGCGAAGACGCCGCGGAACTTCAGCTGCAACAGCCTCACGTCGTGCGTCTTGAAACGCGTCCGCCAAACCTTGAGGGCACGGGCGAAGTGACCATGCGCGACCTTGTTAAGAACTGTCTGCGCATGCGTCCTGAACGCATCATCGTCGGCGAGGTCCGCGGCCCGGAAGCGTTCGACTTGCTTCAGGCCATGAACACCGGCCACGACGGCTCCATGGGCACGCTCCACGCCAACAGCCCGCGCGAGGCTCTGCAGCGTATCGAATCCATGATTACCATGGGCGGGTACAACCTGCCGTCGAAAACCATCAAGGAAATGATCGTCGGCTCCATCGACGTCATCGTGCAGGCGGCGCGCCTGCGCGACGGTTCGCGCCGCATCACCCATATTACTGAGGTGCTCGGCACCGAAGGCGACACCATCATCACCCAGGACTTGTTCATTTATGACATGGATGGGGAAGACGCCGACGGCAAGATCATCGGCAAGCACAAATCGACCGGCATCGCACGCCCGGCCTTCTGGGACCGCGCCCGTTATTACGGCAAGGAGGCGGAACTCGCCGGGGCGCTCGACGCCGCATCGGAGTAAAGGTTTATGGATCAGCAGATCCTCATTATCGCCGCCCTCGGACTGGTCGCTTTCGGCGCGCTGGCGTTTGTCTTGCTGCAGCCGAGCCAGCGCGACAAGGCGAATAAACGCGTTTCCTCGCTGAACACGGCGAAGGCCGCGAAACGCACGGGCGACGGCAAAGGCGAAGCCCAGCATAAGGAGCGCCGCAAAAAGCTTGCGGAATCGCTCGCCGCGCTCGACGACAAGACGAAAAACCTCAAAAAGAAAAAACGCCTGTCCATGGAGCAAATGCTCGAACAGGCGGGGCTTCCCATCAAGCGAAAGCATTTTTACATCGCTTCGGCCGTCACCTCCCTGATGTTCGGCCTGATTGGGCTCATTTCAGGGCAAAAGCTTTGGATCATCGGCCTTTTGATTCTGGTCGGCGGTTTGGGCTTCCCGCGCTGGACGCTCAATTTCCTCCGTCAGCGCCGCCAGAAAAAATTCGTCGACGAATTCTCCAACGCCATCGACGTCATTGTGCGCGGCGTGAAATCGGGTCTTCCTGTAAACGAGTGTCTGAAAATCATTGCGCGCGAAGCGCCGCGTCCGGTGAGCGACGAGTTTCACATGCTGACCGAAGGCATTCGCGTTGGCCTCTCTCTCGAACAGGCGCTGCAGCGCATGTATGAGCGCATGCCGCTGCAGGAAGTGAACTTCTTCGCCATTGTGCTGATGATCCAGCAGAAAACGGGCGGCAACCTCGCCGAGGCGCTGGGCAACCTCGCCGGCGTCTTGCGGTCGCGCAAGCTCATGGACGGCAAGATCAAGGCGCTGTCATCGGAAGCGAAAGCGTCGGCCTACATCATCGGCTCGCTGCCCTTCCTGGTGATGGGCGCCGTGAAGCTCGCCTCGCCTGACTATCTCGATCCATTGTTCACAACGAAAACAGGCAATTTCATCCTGATCGGCGCGGGCATGTGGATGGGCACGGGAATCCTGGTGATGAGCAAGATGATGAAGATCAAGGTTTAGGACGCATCATGGAAGCCATCATCAACGCAGTAACGGACCGGAATTTTCAGATCGCCCTGCTTGTCTCGCTGGCGGCGATTGGAACGATTTTCACTGTGCTTGAGCCGCTTCTCGTCAAGGACAAGCTCAAGGAGCGCATGAAGTCCGTCGGTAATTACCGGGAAAATCTGCGCCAGAAACAGCGTGAATCTCTCGCGAAGAAAAGCAAGGGGTTGCGCAGCGCAAGCCCGCAGGGCGCCCTGAAAGAAGTCGTTGAGAGCCTTAAGCTGCTCGAAGTGTTCGACGCCGACGCCGCGCGCAAGAAATTGATGATGGCCGGCTATCGCGGCCAGGGACCGGTCTTCACCTTTATGGCCGCGCGCCTTGGCCTGCCTTTCGTGGTGGCGATCATCGTGGGCGTTTATGTCTATCTTCTCGATGGTTTCGAGCTGGACAGCTTTGGCCGGCTGCTGGCGACCCTCGGCGGCTTCTTCATCGGCTTCTATCTGCCGAACATCTATATTTCGAACGTCGTCAGCAAGCGTCAGCAGAAAATCCAGCAAGCCTGGCCTGACGCGCTCGATCTGCTTCTGATCTGCGTTGAATCGGGCATGTCCATCGAAGCTGCTTTTCAGAAAGTCGGCGACGAGGTGGGACCGAACTGTCCTGAGCTCGCTGAGGAACTGGGTCTAACCACTGCGGAGCTTTCCTATCTTCAGGAACGCAAGCAGGCTTATGTGAACCTCGCTGAACGCACCGGGCTCGATGCAGTGAAAGGCGTCGTTACGGCGCTCGTCCAGTCGGAAAAATACGGCACGCCCTTGGGTCAGTCGCTGCGCGTAATGGCGAAGGAAAGCCGTGACTTGCGCATGCAGGAGGCGGAGAAAAAAGCCGCCGCCCTGCCGCCGAAACTGACCGTGCCGATGATCGGCTTCTTCCTGCCGGTGCTCTTCGCCGTCATTCTCGGCCCGGCGATCATGCAGGTCATGGGCCTCGAAGGCTAAGACATCACCCCGTCCTGCCACGATCGTGACGCGGAAGATCGTCAGTTGTGTCGAACCATCCGATCCGGCTTTCGCAATAGATGTGAAATGCAGGCGGCGACAGCATCGGGTCGTCGAGCGACGCCGTATTGACGCTAAGCGTTTGTGTGTCATCGTCCTCACGAAAGACGAGATAGGTTCCGCAATCGCCGCAAAATTCTCTTCCAGCGCGGGCGGCGGCGCGGTGTGTTTTCGGCGCGCCCTTGACGTATGAGAAGCCTGAGGGCGCCAGCGCGAACCACGCGACCACCGGCGCGCCGGACTGGCGCTGGCAGGTCCGGCAATGGCAATAACCGCTTTCCTCAACCGTTCCGGAAACCCGGTAGCGGACAGCGCCGCACAGGCAACCGCCTTCGGCATCAATTGTGTGGGTCATAATAGGATCCTGAATTGCCGGCGTTTCGCCTGAAGAGCCGAACGAAAGTCTAGCATTCCTGTTCGGGAAAGTCGGGCCTCTCTTTCGCTGGGGAAGATCCGCGGAATCATGATGTAAGGACCTCATGGCGTTGGATCTTCTCATCCTGTTGTTGATCGCCGCTGCCGCCGCCATCGCCGGCGGCGCGCTCGGCCGCTGGGAGCGCATCCATCCGGACTGGATGCGCTCGGAGTGGCGTCACGGCGTCATAGCCTTCGGGGGCGGCGCGCTTCTCGCCGCCGTGTCGCTGGTGCTCGTCCCGAAAGGCATGGACTTGCAGCCGGCCTGGGCCTCGCTCGCCAGCTTCGCCGCCGGGGCGCTCTCTTTCCTTGCCTGCGACCGCTATTTCACCAATCGCGGCACGCCTTTGTCGCAACTTCTCGCCATGCTGCTCGACTTCGTTCCGGAGGCGATCGTGGTCGGCGCGGTGATTACAAAAAATTACGGCGAAGCGCTGTTCCTGACGCTGATGATCGCCGCGCAGAATATTCCCGAAGCGTTCAACGCCTATCGTGAAATCACGCATAAAGGCGGGAACAAGGGAATGGCGCGCCACGCGCTTCTCGTCATCTCACTGGCGGCGTTATCAGGCGTCGGCTGGGGATTTCTTGGCTATTTCGTATTTCATCCGGAGCATGTGCTGCTCGGATCGATCATGACCTTCTGCTCAGGCGGTATCGTCTATCTCGTCTTCCGCGATGTCGCGCCGCAGGCGCAGCTTGAGCGCGCCTGGTATCCGTCCATGGGCGCCGTCATCGGCTTCATGGTGGGGATGGCGGGCCACGCTTTCGTTGCGTGACGTCTTAATTGTTGGTCTCGCTCGCGATCCGGTCCACCGCTTCGTAAAGCGGCAATTCCCCAGCGGCGACTTTCTCCCGCGACGGGGCGGGCTGGCCGAGACGCGCGCGATAGACCCAGAAATTGGTGAGCACTTTTTCGACGAAGTCGCGGCTTTCGCGGTTCGGAATGCTCTCGATGAAGAGCAGCGGGTCGTCGATGGCGACGTCGCGTTTCCAGCGGCGCAGATTTCCGGGCCCGCCATTATAGGCGACCGCCATGTGGAACAGATCGCCATCGACCGAGCGGGTCATCAGATGATCCACATAAGACTGGCCGAGCTCCATATTGTAAGCGGGATCGTACAGCCGCTCCTGTCCCGAGCGATAGCGCAGGGAACGGTCCCCGGCGATGTAGCTTGCTGTGCGCGGCATCAGCTGCATGAGACCCCGCGCGCCGACCCGGCTGGTCGCTTCGGTCTTGAATTTCGATTCCTGGCGCATCAGCGCGTAGAGAAGCGCGCGGTCCACTTTAAAGCCGCTTTCCGGCGCGTAATGGGGGATCGGAAACAGCCCCGCCTGCAATGCCGGATCATCATTGGAGAGCGCGATGTCGATCTGCGCCGCGGGGAGGTCGAGCGCCATGGCGAGGGCCAGCAATTGCGGCAACTCGTCTTCGTCGATGGCGCCGTTGGCCCAGCGCAGTTCGAGGTCAGCTTCGCTCGTCATGCCCGCTTCGGCAAGGGCGACGGCGCGGCGGATGCGCGGCTCTTCCTCGAGGAGATCGTCGAACTGGTCTTGGGTCAGTTCCGGCGCCGTCCAGTTATAGTCATAGGCGCGGCCGAGCTGCGCCAGCGCCAGCTGTCCGTAAAAAGTGAAGGGATATTCCGCGGCGATTTCGAGATTGGGCGTGACGTCCGCGGGCGCGCCGGCGGCGAGCGCCGTACGCGCCGCCCAGAAGCCGGCGGCCGAGCGAAGCGAATCTTCCTGATAGGGAACGGCGGCCATCGCCTTAAAGAGATGATGGGCGCCGGCGATGTCGCCCTGCCGGTATTTGATGAGGCCGCCGATCCAGTAGGCGAGGACGGCGCTATCGCCATTGCGCTCCGCGGCGTCGCCGGCGATCTCTGCGGCAGCATCGATATAACCTTGGTAGTAAAGGCTCGCGGCGATCCAGGAGCGCATGCGGTCATACTGGCGCTCGGTGATGGTTCCGCGCTTCAGGTGACCGTCGATCTCTTTCTTGGCGTCGAGCGCGCGCTCCTTGTTGGAAAGAAAGCGCACGCGGCCTTCGATCCGGCGGACATTGGAACGGCTCTTCGCCTCGTAATCCGCTTCGAGATCGGGATGCAGTTCTTTCTCAGGCTCCACGCGCCATTTGCGCGGGATCGGGCGCACCGGCGCAGACTGGCCCTTGGGCTGGCGCTTGCGGGCAAGGGCGTAAATCTCGTCGGCATCCGGATGGTCGGCGTAATACGCCATCCAGCGCTTCAGTTCGTCGAAGCTCGAGCGATAGGCGGTGGGGTGCATGTAGCGCTGGTGCTGCACATAGCCCATGAGAATATCGTTTTCGAGCGAGGCGATCTTGGCGTCCGCTTCTTTCCAGCGGCCGTCTTCCTGAAGTGCAAAAATTTCTTTGTAGAGCGTGGCGTCCGCATCGCTCAGCACACGGATGTTCAGAACATCGTCGAGCGCGGCGGCAGGAATGGCGGCTTCTTGTGGCGCAGTCTCGTCAGCAGAGGCGGCGACGGCGCCCAGCGCGCTTTGCGCGGCGAAAATGGCAAACAGCGAAAACAAGCGAACAGACGCCATGTCTCAAATCTTCCTTTCGCCCGCCGGATGCGGGGGTGTTGACGGCAGTATCGCCGCCGGAAGTGAAAAAAGGGAAATGATCCCAACGCCCCGGACTTTACACCTAAGATTATGGTAATGTCGGTTAATGCTCCTTTAACCTGGCGTTGAGGGACTGAAGATCGGCCCAGGCGAGGCGCTTGCCCGCGGGCTGGCGCAGGAGAAAAGCCGGGTGATAGGTGGGGAGCGCCGGATAGCGCTTGCCGCCCATGGTTTCGATCTCCCGCCAGACGCCCCGCGCCCGCATGATCCCCGTCAAGCCCAAGAGGGCCTGCAGGGGGGCGCCCCCGGCGATCAGGACGGCCTTGGGGTCGGTGATCTCGATCAGGCGGTCGACAAAGGGGCGGCAGACCGCGGTTTCAAGCGCCGTGGGCGTCCGGTTGGCTGGCGGGCGCCAGAAAATTACGTTTGAAATCAACACGTTCTCGGTGCGGGAGCGGCTTATGGCGGCGAGCATCCGGTCGAGAAGCTGGCCCGCCCGGCCCACAAAAGGCTTGCCGAGGAGGTCCTCGTCCCGGCCCGGGGCCTCGCCGATGACCAGCAAATCCGCGCCGGGGACGCCATCGGTGAAAACGGTGTTTTTGGCCCCGGCTTTCAAGGGGCAGCCCTCAAAGGCTTTCACTGCGGCTTCCAGTTCCTCGAAACTCTTGCAAGCCACCGCCGCGGTTTCAGCCGCCTTGATGGCTTCATCGGTGGAGAGTGCGGCAGGTTCAACCGCTGCGGCTTCGGGCTCTGGCGCGGCGCGGACGGTTTCGATCCGCGGCGCCGAGCCGGGATCGGCGCGCGTCCAGCTATAGAGGTCGGCGGGGGAGGGCGCGACCGCTTCGTCGACGCCCATTTCCGCATACCAGCGCAACAGGGCGCGGGCGGCCTCCGCTTCTGAACCTTCCACCATGGCGGCAGTCTAGCAGCAGAGGGGTCTTAAACAGAAGCGGCGAGCAACAATTGCGCCGTATAATAAAGCGGCAGGCCCCAGGCCCTGTTGAAAAAATCCGGCGCGACGAATTTGTCCCGCGCGACTGAAAGGTCTGAAATCGCGAAGCCCACGGCCCCTGCGATGACGAGGAGGCTGGGCGCCGCCCGGCCCGGCGGTTCGGCGAGAAAACTCGCGGCGACCATCGCTGCGATAATGACCGTGTATCCCGCCACCGGCCCGCGAAACGCGCCGAGATGCGGCCACAACCACAGCAGGGAGAAAACGGCGAACAGGGCCATCCCGGCGGCGGCCATGTACAACACCGGCGTCGCTTCCGGCCCGCCCGACAGGAAGGCGCCGATATAGGCGGCGTGCCCTGCTGCGAACGCAGCCATCCCCGCGAGAAAGGTTTTTTCCCCAACAGGGATCAGGAACACATCCCCGGCCATGCAAAGGACAAGTGCGGCGAGAATCCAGATCCCATAGGCAGATTCGGTCGCGCCGCTCGCGGCAGCCAGAAGAACAAAACATAAAGACGCCGCAGGCTTGGCGGCCCATTTGAGGCGGGGAAGACCCTTGCGCTCGGCCCAGAGAAGGAGGCCGGTGAAAAGGCCGCACAGGACGACAAGCAAAATCGCAAGTAAATTCATGGGCGCACCCCTTCCTCATCATGGGACGCATTCTCCGGCGTCCTCGCCCGTCAACCGTGCAAAACAATGCCTTCCGACATGGCTTTTCCCGGTGATTTTTGCCAAAACCGCGGGACCTTGAAGCCGACCTAAGCCTGAAGACGAGAAAAAGAGAAGACGCCAATGACAGATGAAGCGCCCGAACGGGAGTCCATGGAACTCGATGTGGTGATCGTGGGAGCGGGGCCTGCCGGGCTTTCCGCCGCCATCCGTTTGAAACAAAGGGCTGCCGAGGCCGGCGGCGACATCAATGTGGTTGTCGTCGAGAAGGGCTCGGAAGTCGGCGCGCATATTCTTTCCGGCGCAGTCCTCGATCCCGCCGGGCTCGATGCGCTGCTGCCCGGCTGGCGCGACATGCCGGGCGCGCCTGTGGATACGCCCGTCGCTTCGGAATCTTTCAAAGTGCTCGGCGCGAGCGGTTCGGTGTCGCTGCCTGTCTGGGGCATGCCTGGCATGGTGAAGAACCATGGCTGCTACATCGTCTCCATGGGCAATGTCTGCCGCTGGCTCGCCGAACAGGCGGAGGGGCTCGGCGTTGAGATCTATCCCGGCATGGCCGCTTCGCAACTGCTTTATCGAGAAGACGGCTCCGTCCGCGGCGTCGTCGTCGGCGAAATGGGCATCGGCAAGGACGGCGAGAAAAAAGATTCCTACGAGCCCGGCATGGAGCTCTGCGGCAAATATGTGCTGATCGCTGAAGGCGTGCGCGGATCGCTCGGCAAGCAGTTGATCGCGCATTTCAAGCTCGACGAGAACAGCGAGCCGCAGAAATACGGCATCGGTCTGAAAGAGCTCTGGGAGATCGCCCCTGAGAAATCGCGTCCCGGGCATGTGCAGCATACGTTCGGCTGGCCGTTGAAGGACGACACCGGCGGCGGATCGTTCCTCTATCACTATAGCGACAACACCGTGGCGCTCGGCTTCGTCGTGCACCTGAATTACAAAAACCCCTATCTTTATCCGTATGGGGAATTTCAGAAATTCAAGACGCATCCCGAGATTGCGGAGCTGCTCGAAGGCGGCAAGCGCATCGCCTATGGCTCGCGCGCCATCACCGAAGGCGGTTATCAGTCGGTGCCGAAGCTCGCCTTCCCGGGCGGCGCGCTGATCGGCTGTTCGGCCGGCTTCGTCAACGTCCCGCGCATCAAGGGCAATCATAACGCCATGCTCACCGGCATGATGGCGGCCGACGCCGCCTTCGACGCCATCGGCGCCGGCCGCGAGGGCGACGTGCTTGAAGCCTATGAAAAGGCTTATGACGCATCGGATGTGAAGCGCGAGCTCTTCATGGCGCGCAATGTAAAGCCGCTCTGGTCGAAATTCGGCACGCGCCTCGGCGCCATCGCGCTTGGCGGCGCCGAATTATGGATGAACTCCATCATGCCGGGCCTGTCCTTTTTCGGGACGCTGAAGCACGGCAAGACCGACGCGGCGGCGACGGAGCCGGCGGCGAAACACAAGCCCATCGCCTATCCGCGCCCGGACGGCGCGCTGACTTTCGACCGGCTCACCAATGTGGCGTTTTCCGCCACCAATCACGAAGAAGATCAGCCTTCCCATCTCAAACTTAAAGATCCTTCAATCCCCATCGATGTTAATCTGCCGGTCTATGCGGAACCGGCGCAACGGTATTGTCCGGCGGGAGTTTATGAAGTGGTGAGCGAGGAAAATGGCGGCGATCCGAAGTTTCAGATCAACGCCCAGAACTGCGTTCACTGCAAAACTTGCGACATCAAGGATCCGTCGCAGAATATTGTCTGGACGACGCCGGAAGGCGGCGGCGGGCCGAATTATCCGAATATGTAAGGAGCGCCCCCCAGTGCCGCGCAAAAGTATGTTCAGTTTCATCGCCGGTCTCGCTCTCGCCGGATGCGTTTCGGCGCCCAGTGAAAACAATCTGGTCGGCGATTATCTCACGGGCCGCATCGCCGCGCGCAGCAATAATGTGGGTGTTGCCGCGGAAGCGTTTGGCGGCGTCGAAAACAGGAGCGCCGACTCGGACGAAATCCTCCGCGGCGCCTTCTTTTTCCAGGTCGCTTCCGGCGACATCGACGAGGCCGCAAAGCTCGCGCCGAAAATCCTTTCCAATGAAGACGCCGAGGATGACGATCTCGCCCGTCTCGTCGAGGCGGCGCATGCTTTGAAAAACAAAAACTACACCGGCGCCCGCGCGGCGCTCGCGGCGAATGCGGAAGTCGAATATTTCGCCGCCGCCATGGTCATTCTCGACGCCTGGGCGCTTGCGGGGGAAGAGGGGCCGGAAGCAGGCCTGAAAGCGCTGGCCGCGAAAGACGGTGAAACCTTCCGCGGTTTTCACCCTTTGCATCAGGCGTTTCTGTTTGAGAACGCCGGGCTCGAAGATGAAGCGCGCACCGCTTATCAGCTCTCGTTGATGGCCTATGGCGGCGTTGTCGCGCGCGACGCTTATGGCTCGTTTCTCGAACGCACCGGCGACGTCGACGACGCGCGGGCGCATTATGAATTGCTGGCGCAATATCCGGGGCCCGACCGGCAGATCGCCGAACGCGGTCTCGAACGCCTTAACGCGGGCAAGGCTGATGAGACTTGGGCTGATGTGACGCCGCAAAAAGGCGCTGCGGTCGCGCTCTTTACGTTCGGTTCGGCGGTGCTGCAGCAGTCGATCGAACAACGCGATGCGGCGGAGAAAGCGGGTTTTCGCGTCGGCGACGCCAATTACGACATGCCGCTCGCCTTCACCCGTATCGCGCTTTACCTGGCGCCGGAATTCGATCATGCGCAACGGCTCGCCGGGTCGATCCTCAACGCCTATGGCGACAATCAAAAAGCCATCGCCATGCTGCGCGACATTCCGAAGTCGTCTCCCTTTTACGAGCAGGCGCAGATCGAAGTCGCCGGCGGCCTTATTGCGCTCGATAAAACCGAGGAGGCGAAAAAACTCCTCCGCGCCCTAGCGCAATCGAAAAAATCGACGGAAGCGCGTTTCGCTTACGCCAATCTTCTTGCGAGCGAGGACGATCATCGCGGCGCCGTGCGCGAATACGGGTTGCTGATCGGCGCCCTCCCGGAAGACCCGCCCGAAGACGCCTGGCGCTATCTCGTCGGACGCGCCGCATCGTTGCTGGAGTTAGATGAATGGCCGCTGGCGGAAAACGATCTTAAGCGCGCGGTCGAGATTGCGCCGCAGGAAGCTGCGGCGCTCAACTATCTTGGTTATTCCTGGGCGGAACGCGGTCTCAATCTCGATGAAGCTTTCGACCTCATTGAAAAGGCCGTCGCGATCGAGCCAAATTCGGGCGCCTATATCGACAGTCTCGGTTGGGCCCATTACCAGCTCGGCGACTATGAGGAGGCGGTGGGCCATCTCGAACACGCCGCCTCGCTCGAACCCGCCGATCCGACGATCACGGATCATCTCGGCGACGTCTATTGGCGGTTGGGGCGCAAGCTTGAGGCGCGCTATGAATGGCGCCGCGTGCTCGAGCTTGAGCCGACGGACGCGTTGCGCAAAAGCGTTGAGAAGAAAATCAAAAAGGGCCTTCCGGACGACAATATGGCCGAAGGCGATGTCTCGAAAGACGGGGCATGACAGCCGCGGGTCTTCATCTGGCGGCGCCCGCTAAGATCAATCTCTATCTGCATATCGGACCCCTTCGCGCCGACCGGCTGCATGATCTCGCGAGCCTTTTCGTATTCGCTCATGACGGAGACGTTATCCGCGTCGAAGCGGCGAAGGATCTTTCTCTGAAAGTGACGGGCCCTTATGCGCCGCTCCTGAAAGATCTGCCGCCTGAAAAAAATCTCGTCTATCGCGCGGCGGAACTGCTCGCGCGTGAGGCTGATGTCAGGGCCGGCGCCGCGATCACGCTTGAGAAGCATCTTCCCGTGGCGGCGGGTGTCGGCGGCGGTTCGGCGGACGCTGCGGCGGCGCTCAGAGCGCTTGTGAAACTATGGAATGTGAACATCAGCGAGACTGCGTTGTCGCGTCTCGCCTTTCGACTGGGCGCCGACGTGCCCGCCTGTCTCGCCCGGGCGCCAGTGAATGTCTCCGGCGCCGGCGAGCGGATCGAGAAAGGTCCGGTCCTGCCGCCTCTATGGATTGCGCTCGTCAATCCACGCGTCGAAATGCCCACGGGCCCTATATTCCGTGCGTTCGATGCGGCAAATCCGGTGCCGCACCCGCCGAAACTGGCGGCGTTCCGGGCGGTCAGTTATGCGCAAGTGAAAGAAGCGATGGGCGCGACGCGCAACGATCTCGAAGCTTTCGCCATCGAAAAGGCGCCGGTCATCAAAGACGTGCTTGACGATCTCGCCGCCGCGCCGGGCGCGCTCGCCGCGCGCATGTCAGGCTCCGGCGCCACATGTTTCGCGCTCTTTGCATCATGGGCCGCCGCGTCGCGCGCAACGCGCGCGGCGTGCGCCCGCGGCCATTGGGCGATGGCGTCGGCGCTGCATGTGCGCTAGGCTTCGCTCGTCCAACGGGCGGGCTTCATGCTGATCGAACCTTTCATCTTTGCGTGCGCTGGCGCGGTCGCCGCCGCGGTCGCCTATTGCGCGTCGCTTTATGCGGCGCAATTGCGCCGCGTGCTCGATCATCCCAATGAGCGCTCGAGCCACGCCAAGGCGACGCCGCGCTCCGGCGGCGCTGCGATCATGGCGGGGTTCCTCGCCGGCGTGTTCGTGATTTGCGCGTTTGCCGGCGATATCGATGCGGCAGGCAAGCTCGGCGGACTTGCGCTTTGCGGCGCGCTCGCTTTTGCGCTCGGTTTCGCGGATGACCGCATGGGCCTTCCGCCCATTTGGAAGCTTGCAGGGCAGGTGGTGATCGCCGCGCTCTTTGTCATTCTCTTTGCGCCATTGCAGGCGGTGCCCTTGCCCTGGCTCGGCGAGGTCGCGATCCCGCCCGCCATCGGCGTGCCCCTTACCATTCTATGGATCGCCGGCTTCATGAACGCCTTCAATTTCATGGACGGCGCCAACGGCATGGCGGGCGGCGCTGCGGCGGTCGGCCTCGCCTGGTTCGCCGTCATCGCCAGCTTTACCGGCGCCCCGGTACTCGCGGCGGCGGCGCTGCTGCTCGCTCTGTCGGCGGCGGCGTTCCTGCCGGAAAATCTCCTGCGCGGCAAACTCTTCATGGGCGACAATGGCAGCATGGCGCTCGGCTTTTTCATCGCCGCCTTCGCGGTGCTCGGCGTCAATTGGACGGATGGGCGCCTCGCCGCCCTTGTCATGCCGGTGATTTTTCTTCCGTTCCTTTTCGATGTCGCCTGGACGCTCGTCTCACGCCTCATCCGCAAACAGAACGTCCTCGATGCGCATCGCGAACATTTCTATCAGCTGATGATGCGCCTCGGCGCATCCCATGCGCGTGTCGCCGTGACTTACATGTCGCTCATCAGCCTTTCGGCGGCGGCGGCGATCTTGATGCTGGCCTCGCCCGCGTCGCTGCACTGGCTGACGCCGCTTATCCTGTCGCTGATTTTCGCCATGGGCGGGATTGCGATCTACCGGCCGGCGTGGCGCAAAGGGTTGCTTGAAAAATCCCAGGAGACGAACGCGGCGCTCAGCGCCGCGGAGTAAAGCCCAGATTTTGACTAAGCGTCAGAGGATCAAAGACTTGCGCTACGCGCCCCGTCTCATAATTTCGCGGCGCTACGCGCCCCATCTCTTTGTTTTGCGGCGCTACGCGCCGCGGGCCGTCGATGTTTCGACAAGGTCGGCGAGGGCTTGGGTGAAGTCGTTCTGCGGCGCTTCGGAAAGCGCATCGAGCGCCTTTTGCGTGTAGGACCGGGCGCAGTCGATAGTGTCCTCAAGGGCGCCGTCGCGCTCCATCAGTTCCCGGGCTTTTTCAAAGTCGCCCTTTTCCTGACGGCCTTCGGTGATGACCCGGCGCCAGAAGGGTTTTTCCTCCTCGCGCGCCCGGGCGACGGCGAACACGACGGGGGCCGTCATCTTGCCTTCGCGGAAATCGTCGCCCACCGTTTTGCCGAGCGCATATTCAAAGCCCGAATAATCGAGCGCGTCGTCGATGAGCTGGTAGGCGACGCCGAAATGATCGCCAAAGCGGCGCATCGCGTCTTCCGCAGCATCTGAGCAGTCTGAGATCATGGCTCCGACTTCGGTCGCCGCCGCGAACAGCGCCGCCGTCTTCGCGCGCACGACATTCAGATAGGTTTCGAATGTCGCTGCGATATTCTTTTGCGTCGTCAGTTGCAGGACTTCGCCTTCGGCGATGACGCCGGAGGCATGGGAGAGCGCGCGGAGGACCGCAAGATTTTTCGCCTCCACCATCAATTCGAAAGCGCGCGAGAAAATGAAATCGCCGACGAGGACGCTTTCCTTGTTGCCCCAGATAATGTTGGCGGTGGAGGCGCCGCGCCGCAGGGCCGATCCGTCGACGACGTCGTCATGCAACAAGGTGGCGCCGTGAATGAGTTCGACGGCGGCGGCGAGCTTTACATGATCGTCGCCGCGATAGGAAAACACGCCGGCGGAGCCAAGCGTGAGCATGGGGCGAAGACGCTTGCCGCCGGCATTGATGAGATGGCCTGCTAGTTCGGGGATCATCTTCACCGGCGAATCGAGACGGCGCAGGATTTCCCTGTTCACCGCTTCGAGATCGTCTTGCGTCAAGGCGCGCAGGCGATCGACGGCCGAAAGGAATTCCGGCGCGCGTTTGGCGGCGATGGTTTCGCTTGCTGTCGCGGCCAGTCCCAAAATAACGCCTTTCGCCTCATTGCAACGAATTCGCAGATTGGTCGCTGGGGCCCTGCCGGTCAAGCGCCGCCGCCTGCGGCCTTTCAGCGGCCAAAGCGCCCTTGTCCTAACCCGGACGACAGACATAGGTTCAGGCGGGGCTCGCAAGGGCCGCATTGAAAAGCCTTGGCTTTTCCCCTAATTGCAGGCGATGTCAGACCTTCCTTCTTTCTTCAAAAACCTCTGGATGAAACTGCCTTTCGTGGGAGAGGCGGTGCCTCTCGTAACCGTGATTGAGCTTAACGGCGTCATCGGCGAAGTGGGCGCGGGCCGGAAAGGCCTCACGCTCAAGAAAGTCGAGAAAGCGATCGAAAACGCCTTCAAACCGGGAAGCGTCAAAGCGGTGGCGCTCGCCATCAATTCGCCGGGCGGCTCGCCGGTGCAGTCGCGTCTCATCATGAGCGCCATCCGCAGTGAGGCGCAGAAGAAAGAAACGCCGGTGCTCGCTTTCATCGAAGATGTGGGCGCATCTGGCGGTTATATTCTCGCGATCGCGGGCGATGAAATCTATGCCGATGAAAGCTCTATCGTCGGTTCCATCGGCGTCATCTCCGGCGGATTCGGTTTTCCGGAAGCGCTGAAAAAGATCGGCGTCGAACGCCGCGTCTATACGGCGGGCGAAAACAAATCGACCCTCGATCCCTTCAAGCCTGAAGATCCGGAGGATGTGGCGCGGCTTGAGACCATGCTTAACGATTTGCATCAGCAATTCATCGCCCTGGTGAAGGAGCGGCGGGGAGACAAGCTGTCCGGCGATCCGGAGCTCTTTTCAGGGCGCTTCTGGACCGGCGCCATGGCGGCGGAGAAGGGATTGGTCGACGGAACCGCTCAACTGGGCGATTTTCTGCGCGACCGCTACGGAAAAGATGTTAAGGTGAAACGGATATCGCCCGAAACCGGTTCGCTTCTGAAAAGGCTGATGGGCGGTGAAACCGGAGGGTCCGGGATTGGCGCGCCCTCGCTGATCGATGCGGATGAATTGCTGGCGGCGGGCGAACGCCGGGCCTTGTGGGCGCGGTTCGGGCTTTAGGGCTTCGAGACTTTAGACGGGAGATAGGCGGATGAGCGCTGTCACCACCATTGTCGCAACAGTCGCCGCAGCAGCGGGCGCGGTGGCGCTTGTCCGTTTCGCCGAACGGCGCACCCGCACTTTACGGCGGGCGATCGACGAAGTGAAAAAATCCGCCGCAAAATCCAAGGGCGCTGTTCTAGATTACGAACAGGACCCTGAAAGCGGCGTCTTCCGGCCGAAAAGCGCAAGCCGCGGCTAAATCTCCGGCGTAAGCGTGACGACCACGCGGCGCTTGTGCGGCGCGCGCCGGTGCTCCAGCACATAAATTCCCTGCCACGTTCCCATGAGCAATCGTCCGTCTGCGAATGGTATCGAAAGCGATGTCGCCGTCATCGCGGCTTTGAGATGCGCAGGCATGTCGTCAGGCCCTTCCGCATCGTGCCGGTAGGGGCCGTTTTCCGGCGCCGTGCGGTCCAGCCAGTCAATGAGATCGCGCATCACATCCGGGTCGGCGTTCTCCTGTATGGCGAGCGAGGCGGAGGTGTGCTGGATGAAAAGATGCGCGACGCCGCTTCGCGCCGGCGATGTGCTGATTACGCCCTCAACCTGACGGGTAACATCGACGGCGGCGCGCCCCGGCGTTTCCACAGTGAGGATCGTTGGCATTGGCAACCTCTTGTAATAAAAGGATAAATCAGGACGTTTATTGTTTGCGGCGAGCCCTGCAACAGGCCATACTCGCGCTTCGCCGGGAAACGCCCCCTTTTGTCCAATCTTGATGTGTCCGTTCGCCAATTGAAAGACGTCGCTTTCATCGATCTTGAAGCCTCGGGCCTCTCCGCGCGTTCTTGGCCGATTGAAGCAGGCTGGTGCTTCGCCGGCGGCGCCGCGAAGGCGATGCTGATCCGTCCGCATGAGAGCTGGTCGCTCGAAGACTGGAATCCTGTAGCGGAGGCGCTGCATGGCGTTTCCTATGACACGCTGGTGAAGGAGGGCGTTCCCGCAGGCGAGGTTTGCGAAAAGCTGAATGGCGCGCTCGCCGGCAAGCTGGTCTTTTCCGACGCGCCGGACTGGGACGGTTTCTGGCTTTACCGGCTGTTTCAGGCGGCGAAGATGCGCCAGCGTTTCATCGTCAGCGATTTTTCCTCGATCCTGCGGGCTGCGCCTCCGGAAAAGCTGGACGCTTATATGGAGGAAGCCGAGCGCCGCGCGCCGCGGATGCACCGGGCGATCCCCGACGTCTTGCACATGCGCGCGCTCTACGAACTGGCGGCGCCGGGACTGTGACCCGCCATTGATCCTTTTCGCGCAACGGGCGATGTCCCCTCCATGAACGCCAAAATCGCCATGCCCGACGCGCGCCGTTTTTCGCTTTCCCTTAATGAGGGAGAGATGACCGGCTGGCGCTGGCCGAATGCGCATGGACGTCCGCTTCTCTTTCTGCACGCGACGGGGTTTTGCGCCTCGGCCTATGCGCAAATGCTGTCGGCGGTTCAGGATGTGTTCGATGTGTATGCGCTTGATTTGCGGGGGCATGGGCGCAATAGCTTGCCGGCCGATCCGGCGCGCTTGCGCTCATGGGCGCCTTATCGCGACGATGTGCGCGCTTTTCTCGACAAGGAGAACCGCGATGGCTGGGTGCTGGCGGGGCACTCGCTGGGCGCGGCGACGGCGCTTCTCGCCGCGGAAGGCCGCAGCGATGTGGCGGCGCTGCGGCTGATCGAACCCGTCGCCATGCCGTCCTGGCTGTCGGCGCTCGCGAAAACGCCCGTCTGGCCGGTTTTCGCCCGGCGCATGCCGCTGGTCCGCGGCGCCAGCCGCCGCCGCAGCCTATGGCTGAGCCGGGAGGAGGTTGCGGCATCCTATGGCCGAAAATCCCTTTTCAGGGATTGGGCCCCCGGGGTTCTGGACGATTATCTGCGGGACGGACTTACAGAAGAAAATGGCGGCGTGCGGCTTTCCTGCGCGCCCGCATGGGAGGCGGCGACCTTCGCGGCGCAGGGCAACGATTTCTGGAAAGCGGCGGCGAACGCTCCCGCGCCGGTCAGGATTTTCGCCGCACGGGAAGGCGCATCGACCGCGCCCGCATTCGCCCGTGCGCGGTTTCGAACATACGGCGCCGATGTCGTCGTGGATGATGGCGCCGGGCATCTGGCGCCCATGCATAAACCTCCTGAACTGGCGGCTTTTCTGGCCTCTTAACCACGCTCGGGCGGAAAAACTCCGGCCCCTGTGCGGGAAGGGTTGGAGCATCGAAGCCTTTTTGCTAAGCGTCGCCATCGAAACGCCCCGAGGCCGCCAGGCGGCCTGAAGCCGGGCGGCTTTTTAGGCAAGGAAGGTTTTTAGAATGAGCGAGGCGCAAGCTCTCCCCGAAGTGACCGGCCGCATGTTCCTTTACGAACAGCCGGAACTGTTGATGAAAGAAAAGCACGGCGAACTCGGCATCGGGCCGACGCCGAAGCCCTTCGGTTTCGCCGCAACGGCGCGGGCGCTTCCCGTCACGCTTGGCGAGATCCCGTCGGCGATGAAAAATTATCCGCTGATCTTCATGTCGAAAGAACAGCCGCAGCTGCTTGCGGTCACCGGCCTTTACGACGACATCAATCTGTTTGTGGACGACGCCGGCAATTGGGAAGATTTCACCTATATTCCGGGCTATGTCCGCCGCTATCCTTTCGGCGTCGCCGCCGAGCAAAGCGGCGAGCGCATGGCGGTGGTCATTGACCGCGGTTACGAAGGCCTTACGCCCACCGGCGAGAACCGCCTTTTCCAGGACGGCCAGATGACGCAGCAGACGCAAGCCGCTGTTGACTTCGTGAAAACCTATGAGCGCGACCGTCAGTTGACGGAGCAGTTTGCAAAGCTCCTCTCGCATCACGAACTCATTCAACAGCAGACGGCGCATTATACGCCGACGGGCGCTAGCGAGCCGGTGACCTTTGCGCAATATTTCGGCATCGATGAAGAGCGTCTGAAAGGCCTTGCCGAAGACAAGCGGATGGAGATGGACCGTCAGGGCGTGCTGGCGCTTGCCTACGCGCTTCTGATGTCCATGGGCAACTGGCGTCTGATTTTGAATCGCCGCGCGAAGCGCTTCAATCTCACCGAGCAGGATGTTTTCAAGCCGCTGTCGACCAACTAGCCGGCTTTTAAGCAGAGACCGAGGCCGGGCCGAGCCCATGAGCGCCGCCCGGCTTTTTCATGTTCAAGTTTCGGCGATCTTCTGACGCGCCCGGCGAATTGGGATTGGCCTTCTCCGCGGGGCCCGCTACCAAGCCCCTATGAATTTCCGAGGCTTATTCCTCTTGCTGGCGGTCACGCTTTTCGCGCCGCTTTCGCTCGCAAGCGCGCAGAGCGCCGCCGAGAACGACTATACGGTGACGGAGATCGCGCCGGAGATGGCGGGGTTTGCGCCCGGCGAAACGCTGTGGTTCGCGATCCGGCAGGACATAAGGCCGGGCTGGCATGTGTTCTGGACCAATCCGGGCGACGCCGGCCTTCCTTTGCGTCTCGACTGGTCGCTTCCGGAAGGGTTTCGACCGGGCGAGATACTTCATCCGGCTCCGGAGTATATTCCTGTGGGGCCGCTCGCCAGCTACGCCCATGAAGGCGCACCGGTGTTTCTCGTTCCCGTTACGGCGCCGGACGATATTAATCCCGGCGAGACTGTCGATGTGGGAGTCGCCGCTTCGTGGCAGGTTTGCGAGGAAATCTGCGTGCCCGAAGAGGCGCAATTTTCTTTCTCCCTGCCTGTGCTTGCGGAAAGCGCGCCATCGCCGTCGCGCAAAGTTCTGTTCAACATCGCCCGCCAGAAACTGCCAGGAATTTACGAAGGAACAGCGCGCATCGCTGCGGAAGACGGCGCCTATGTGCTGACGCTTGAGGCGCCGGAAAATTTCACAACAAACAACGCGTTTTTCTTCGCCGCGCCGGAAAGCGTCGTTTCGCCGTCCGCGCTGCAGGATATGCGGGTCGAAGACGGCGTCTTGCGCATCGCGATGCAGCCGGGCTGGGTCGAGCGTTACGACGAAGAAACGTTCTCCGGCGTGCTTTCCTTCGGCGAAGGCGCGAACCGGAAAGCGCTGGCGCTCAGCGCCGACGTCGCTGCGCCGCTGATCAAGCCGAAAGCTGCGCCGGTGGTCTCGCCGCAGCAAACGCAGGGCCTGCCGCTCCTTCTCCTGTTCGCCTTTCTGGGCGGCGCGATCTTGAACGTCATGCCGTGCGTCTTCCCCGTGGTGTTCATCAAGGCCGCGTCTTTCATGCAGAGCGCGCGGGAGCATCCGGGAACCGTGCGCGCGCACGGGCTCCTCTATATGGCGGGCGTTCTCGCGACATTTCTTTTGATGGGCGGGGCGCTGCTCGCCCTGCGGGCGGGCGGGTCGCAATTCGGATGGGGCTTTCACCTGCAGTCGCCCTGGGTGGTGGCGCTGTCCGCCTATGTGCTGATGCTGGTGGGCTTAAATCTCGCAGGGCTCTTTTCCGTGGGCGGCGGGTTCGCCGGCGCCGGGCAAGGGTTCGCCGCGAAGCCGGGCGGCGCCGGCGCGTTTTTCACCGGCGCCCTCGCGGTGCTGGTTGCGGCGCCATGCATCGGCCCGCTTTTGAGCGCGCCCATCGGCGCGGCGCTGCTGCTGCCGCCTGCCGCCGGGCTGCTGATTTTCACGATGCTCGGCCTCGGTCTCGCCGCGCCTTATGTACTGCTTTCCTTCATTCCGGGGCTCGGGAGCCGCCTGCCGAGGCCCGGCCCATGGATGATCATCTTCAAACAGGCGCTTTCCTTCCCGGTCTTCGCCGCCGCCGCCTATTTCCTCTGGGTGCTGGCGCAGCAGGCGTCGGGCGCGGGGCTCGCCAGCGTCCTCGCCGGGGCTGTGCTCCTGGCTTTTGCCGCCTGGGCCTTCGAAATGAGCAAGGGCGACGGTCCGCGCGCTTTCGTCTTGCGGATCGTTTCGGCGCTGGCCGCGCTTCTGGCGCTGGCGCCGCTCATGCGGCTGGAGCCGGCGGTGGCTCAAACCCCCGCCTTATCCGCGGACGCTTCTCACGGCGCCCTTCGCGCGGAACCCTATGACGCGGCTGCGCTGGCCGCCTATCGCAGGGAGGGAATCCCGGTCTTCATCGATTTCACCGCCGCGTGGTGCGTCACCTGCCAGTTCAACAAGATGACAATCTTTTCCGATAAGGGCCTGGCGCAGGAATTCGTGGCTACAGACACGGTGTTCATGGTCGCGGACTGGACCGTGCGCGATCCGGAGATCACCGAGGCGCTCGCCGGTTTCGGCGCGAGCGGGGTGCCGCTTTATGTTTACTATGATCCGGCGGGGGAGGCGTCCGTACTGCCGTTGCCCCTGACGAAGAAGGCGGTGCTGAGCGCTGTCTCAGGAGCCGGTCTGTAACCGCGCAGCGGCAACTTTCTCGGCTTGCAGATGTTCGGCCGCCGCATGCAGTTCAAACTCACGCGCTTTCAGCCCGAAAATCGCCGACACGGCGAGAATGGCCGCAAGGCTCGTCAGGAGGCGTTTGATGAAGGCGGAGGAGGAGGCGGTGATCTGCATGACCGCCCGTTTACCGCCTTTTCCTTAAAACGCGTTGAGCAAGACGCTTAAAATCCCTATCAGTTTCGGGACCGTGCAACGGCTTCAAGGATCCTCATGACCGGCATTGCTGACACCCCTCAATGGGCCGCGCTCGAAAAAGACGCCGCTGTGCTTAAGGATGTTTCGATCCGGTCGCTTTTTGAAAAAGATCCGGGCCGCTTCGGTCGATACACCCTCGAGGCGGCGGGGCTCTTCCTCGACTATTCCAAGAACAGGATCACCGAAGACGTCGCCGATCACCTCATTGAACTCGCCATGGCCGCAAAACTCGAAGCGGCCCGCGACGCGCTCTTCGCCGGCAAGGAGATCAATGTCACCGAAGGCCGCGCGGTCCTGCATCCGGCCCTGCGCGACTTTTCCATGCGCGATTACTTCGTGGGCGGGGAAAATGTCTCGCGGGCCGTGCGCGCCGAGCGCGACAAGATGAAAGCCTTTGCGGACGCCGTGCATCGCGGCGAGCGTAAGGGCTATACCGGCAAGCCGCTGACGACCGTCGTCAATATCGGCATTGGCGGGTCCGACCTCGGGCCCCTGATGGCGACGGAGGCGTTAAGGCCATACTGGATCGAAGGAAGGCGCGCCTTTTTCGTCTCCAATGTGGACGGCCAGCACATCGCCGACACGCTGGCTGAAGTCGATCCGGAAACGACCTTGTTCGTCATTGCATCGAAAACTTTCACCACGCAGGAAACCATGACCAACGCCGAGACGGCGAAGGCGTGGTTCCTTCAACATGGCGGCGGCGAGGGCGATATCGCGAAACATTTCATCGCGCTGTCGACGAACGCCCATGCGGTGAAGGCATTCGGCATTGCGCCGGAAAACATGTTCGAATTCTGGGACTGGGTCGGCGGGCGCTATTCCTTGTGGTCGGCCATCGGCATGTCGATCGCGCTGCAGGTCGGCTTCGATGTGTTCGAAAAACTGCTGCGCGGCGCCCACGCCATGGACGAGCATGTCCGCTCCGCCGAATTGCGCCAGAACATGCCTGTGATGCTGGCGCTGGTCGGCGTCTGGAACCGGAATTTTCAGGGCGCGGCGTCGCATGCGGTTCTTCCTTACGACCAGCATCTCCACCGTCTGCCCGCCTATCTGCAACAGGCGGACATGGAATCGAACGGCAAACGCGTGGAGGCGGACGGAACGCCAGTCACCTGCGCCACCGGACCGGTGATTTTCGGCGAGCCCGGCACGAACGGCCAGCACGCCTTCTATCAATTGCTGCATCAGGGAACGGACATCATTTCCGCCGATTTCATCGCGCCGGCGATCAGCCAGGAAGAGACCGGCGATCATCATGAAAAACTGCTCTCGAATTTTCTTGCGCAGACCGAAGCGTTGATGCGCGGCAAAACCGAAAAAGAAGTGCGGGAAGAATTGAAAGCCCAGGGCTGCCCCCCGCCGGAGATCGACAAGCTGGCGCCGCACAAGGTGTTTCCCGGCGGCCGGCCGACCAATTCGATCCTGATGGAGAAACTGACGCCCGAACATCTCGGCGCGCTGATCGCGCTTTATGAGCACAAGATTTTCTGCCAAGGCGTCATCTGGGGCGTCAATTCCTTCGATCAGTGGGGCGTCGAACTCGGCAAGACGCTGGCGAAGACGATCCTGCCGGAGCTCGCAAAAGCGGGCGAAGAAAAACCGGAGGCGCAAGGCCATGACGCGTCTACAAACGGCCTCATCGACCGGATCAACCGCATTCGCAGGGACATGGGAGGAAAATAATGGCCGAAGCGCAAACGAAAACCGGCGGATGCCATTGCGGGGCCATTCGCTTTGCGGCCGATGTCGATCTGACCCAAACGGTGGAGTGCAACTGCTCTCACTGCGCGATGAAGGGCTTCGTGCTGACGGCCGTTCCGGCGGCGGCGCTGCGCGTGCAATCGGGTGAGGAGAAACTGACCGAATACCGTTTCAACACGAAAAAGATCGCGCATCTTTTCTGCTCCCTGTGCGGTGTGCAGCCCTTCAGCCGCGGCGAAGGTCCGGATGGGTCGAAAATGGCGATGGTCAATGTGCGCTGTCTTGAAAACGTCGATCTTGGCGCCCTTTCGCCCATGCATTTTGACGGTAACAGTCGGTAGGAGGCTCCATGCTTAGACTTATCAGCGTAATCGCCGCCTTGATGTTTGCCTCTGCTGCGGCGGCGCAGGAGCCGGCGGCCCATGCAAAAATCCAGACCTCCATGGGCGACATTGTGGTCGAACTCTATCCGGACGAAGCGCCGAAGACCGTCGAGAATTTTTTGCAATACGCAAAGGACGGTCATTACGACCGCACACTGATCCATCGCGTCGTCAGAGGCTTCGTCATTCAGGGCGGCGGCTATTCGAGATTGTTCACCGAACGCCCGACGCGCGATCCTGTGCCTTACGAAGCCGACAACGGCCTGAAGAACGAGCGCGGGACGCTCGCCATGGCGCGGGGCGACCATCGCGACAGCGCCACGGCGCAATGGTTCATCAATCTCAAAGACAATGCGGATCTCGATCACAAGATGTTCGACGGGCTTCCTGTCTACGGCTACACCGTTTTCGGCCGCGTCGTTGACGGCATGGATGTCGCCGACGCCATCGGCGCCGTTGAGACCGGCCCCGGCGGCGATTTCGACGCGGAGGTTCCCGTGGAGCCTGTCATCATCGAACGCGTCGACGTGATCGACTGGCCGGAAGCGGCGGAATAGTCGCAGGTGATTGCCGATCTTCTGACGCTTGGTATTGCAGTTCTCATCCTGCTTGGTTCGCCAGGGCCGGCGCCGATGGCGCTGGCTGGTATTGGCGCTGCCTATGGACCGCGCCGGGGCTTACCTTTCCTGATCGGGTTGATCGTGGCGGCGGGCATTGTGATGTTGCTCTCAAGCCTTGGCGTTGCAGCCTTGCTATCCGCCTCGGCGTCTGTGCGGGTGTTCCTTCAAATTATCGCTGCAGGCTACATTCTGTTTTTGGCGTTGCGTGTTTATCGTGGCGCGGGTGGGCCGGAAGGGGCGGCGGCTTCCAAGGTTCCCGGTTTTTTCGATGGGTTCATTCTCAACCTGATCAATCCAAAAGCCTATGCGGCGTTTGCCGCGATCTTCGCATCCTTCGGCATTCGCCATAGCGATCCGGCTGTTTCGGCGATGATGACTGCGGGGGTGACGTTTCTTCTGCTCTGCTTGATTGACGCGATTTGGCTGGCGGCCGGCGGATTTTTCAAACGCCTCACGAATGATCCGTCATGGGGCAAGAGCATACGGGCCGCCTTTGCGGTGATGATGGCCGCCGCCGGGCTTTACAGTCTGACAAGGCTTTAGCCGCCGCATTGCCCGCGGCCCCGTGATCGGCTATCCCGCGCGGGTTATGGCCAAGAAAGAAAAAACCTTCCGCCCCAAGGCGCGCATTCCGCGCGGCTTCCGCGATCGTCTCGGCGCGGAGATCGCCGCCGAGCGCGAGATGCTGGCGCGGATCGGCGCCGTTTACGAGCGGTGGGGCTTCGATGCGCTGGAAACCCCGGCTTTCGAATATACGGATGCGCTGGGGAAGTTCCTGCCCGATGTCGACCGGCCGGGTCAGGGCGTCTTTTCGCTTCAGGACGATGACGAACAGTGGATGAGCCTGCGCTATGATTTGACGGCGCCGCTCGCGCGTTTTGTCGCCGAGAATTACGATGCGCTGCCGAAGCCGTTCCGGCGCTATCAGATGGGCCCTGTCTGGCGCAACGAGAAACCGGGGCCGGGGCGGTTCCGCCAGTTCACCCAATGCGACGTCGACACAGTGGGCGCGCCGGCGCCTTACGCCGACGCGGAAATCTGCGCGCTCTTTGCGGAGGTGATCGAGGCGGCGGGGATTGCGCCGGGCGATTTCTTCATTCGCGTCTCCAACCGCAAGATTGTCGACGGTCTGTTTGAAAAGATCGGTATCGCGGGTGAGAGCGACATGGAAACGCGCCTCACCGTCATGCGGTCCATGGACAAGTTCGACAAATTCGGCGCGGAAGGCGTGGCGCTGCTGCTCGGGCCGGGGCGCAAGGACGAGAGCGGCGACTTCACCGACGGCGCGAAGCTCGACGACGCCAAGATCGAAACGGTGCTGGCGTTTCTGACCTCGGGCCCGGAAAATTCGAAGGCCGATCCGCTCAGCGTTATCGAAAAACTTTTAGGCGAAACGAAAAGCGGCGCCGAAGGCGTGGCGGAGTTGCAAGGCATCAAATCATCGATCCCCGATTTCGCATCGCGTCCGATCATCTTCGACTGTTCGGTTATCAGAGGTCTCGACTATTACACCGGCCCCGTTTTCGAGGCGGAGTTTTCGAGCGGCTTGACGGACGCCAAGGGCCGCCCGGTGCAGATGGGCTCCATCGGCGGCGGCGGGCGTTATGACGGTCTCGTCAAGCGCTTCAAGGGCGTCGAAGTTCCGGCCGTCGGCGTTTCGGTCGGCGTGTCGCGCCTGCTGGCGGCGCTGGAGCTGAAACGCGGCGTCGAAGAGATCGCGCGCGGACCCGTGGTTGTCCTCGCCCTCGAAAAAGATCAGATGGCGGAGTATCAGGCGATGGCGGCCGAACTGCGCGCCGCGGGCGTCAGGGCCGAGGTCTATCTCGGCGGTTCGAACTTCGGCAAGCAACTGAAATACGCCGACAAGCGTTCAGCGCCCGTCGCAATCATCCAGGGCTCCGACGAGCGCGAAAAGGGCGAGCTTCAGATCAAGGATCTGGTGCTCGGCGCCGAGCTCTCAAAGGAGATCGAGGACAATTCCGAATGGCGCGAGGCCCAGCCGGCGCAGTTTTCGGTGAAGCGCGCAGAGCTTGTTGAGGCGGTGAAGAAGGTGCTGGCGCGGCGCTAGTTATTACAACAACAAATCGCCCTGTGTAGTCGCATCTATTCGAATCATTCCCACCAACAGCCATTGATTTTCTGTGCCGAAGGTTACGTTGCGGCGACTATGCGTGCTAAACGCCAATGCCATCCCGGCGTTCATATAGTCATTTTCGTAGGTAGCTTTTAGCGAGTTGAGCGCAGCCACGTCGCTGCCTTCAGAATTTCGCCGGACAAAGAAAGCGGTAGAAGTTTCCCAATCATCGCAAGTATGAGAGTGTTCAGCGCCCTCCTGATCTCTCCACTTGACGTGAAAACTGTAAGGGCATGGCGTGAGTGGCCGAGCAGGGCTCTTATCAATTAGTGAAAGCTGATTTGCCAGCTCAGCATGTTTGATTGTTTCGTTTGAAATTTGAGCTTCAGATTTAGCCTTCCAAGAAAACGATATTGTCTTCGGCCTCAATATAGTCAGAGATTCGTTCCTGGCATCGGCTTCTTTGAGACTGACCCTCATTAGAGGGTTCAAAATTGATACACGCTCTTTGGTTTTCAAAAGGCCCTTTGCCTGTATACTTTCAGGTATTACTTTTTGGCTCTCGATGCGTTGATCTTTTTTTGAAGTTGTAAATTCGTATTCAATCCATTGCCAGCGTTTGAATTTTTGCTCGTTGTCTAGAATTCGAAATTGGACGGGGTAGAGTCGGCGCCATTTTGCATCGTGGCCAATTCCCGCACAGCATACGGTCTCCGCATAGTTGCTAGACCGATGCGGTAGCGCCTTCACCAATATGAAGCATTCGTCCTTTTTTGCTTGAAGATGCCCCAAATTGAACGACTCCCAAGTGTCGAGCCTTTATGTTACTTGTAGTTTCTATATTATCAGTAATAATTTTCCTATGACAAGTCGTGTGGTCTCGCTCGTAGCAAAGTAAACAAGCATTTTGCTTAGGCAATATTTTCAAAATGTCTTGGATGGCAAGTTTCGCGTCTTCGCTTTTTAATACCTGCGAATAAACTTTACGGAATTTTTTGAAATCCCCCGACCGTGCTGCGTCTCGGCCCTCTTTGGGGTCGCCTAGCTGACGGAGATGCAAATAATCAATGCCAGCTTCTGTGAGCGCGGTTGAAAGGGCAGTTTTAGAAAAGCCTTTACGGCGAGACTGGGCACGTTCCCGCACATCAATCAATATTTCTACATTCGAAGCCAAGAGCGTCTTGATGAAATCATCAAGGCTAGCGCCTTCATATCCAATTGTAGCAAGCATAAGCATCCCATTTCGATTAGAAGTAACACTCAAGATTTATGGTTTCTAGAAGGTTAATGATGTTTGACCGTTCTTACCTTCACCCAAACACCACGAGCACGCCCGACACCGTCACCACCGACAGCATCATCGTGAAGGCGACGGCGGCGGCGGTCTCGCTTTTGTAGACGCCATACTGGCTTGCGAGGATGAAGGTGCCGACGCCGGAGGGCACGAACACGAAGAGGGCGAGCGCCCCCCAGTAATGGGGGTCGCTGATGCCGAGAAGCGCCGCCGTTCCGAGCGCCACCGCGGGCAAGAGGGCCATTTTCGTCAAGGCGATGAGGCTGACGCGGCCCGCGACCGACTTGAACGCCGGAAACTGATGCGTCGCGAGAAAAACGCCGAGAGAAAAGAGCGCCGTCGGTCCCGCCGCCCGGCCGAGCAAATCGAAGAATGTTCTGACCGGCCCGTCGAACGGTATTCCGAGGGCGGAGTATAGGAAGCCGAGGATCATCCCGAGGATCAGCGGGTTCTTGAAAGGACCGGTGATGAAACTCAGCGCGCGCTCCAGCGCATGGCCGTCTTCTTTCCGGGGCGCGATCAGCGCCGTCAGCACGGCGATGACCACTGTGCCTTCGATCAGCATGGCGGAGACGAAGGGCCGCGCCCAGCCTTCCATGGTGAGCGCGATGGGCAGGCCCAGAAAAACCGCATTGCCGAGCGTCGAGGAGAGGGCGTGCGCGCCGGCCTCCTGTTTCGTCAGGCCGAACATCCGCTGCGACAGGACATAGCCGACCATGACCGCCGCGAAGGCGCCGGCGCCATAGGCGAGGCCAATGGCGAGGTCCTCTTCGCCCGGCGGCGACGCGCCGGCGGTTAGGCCGAAGAGCGCGCAGGGCATCGCAAACCGGAACACGAATTTGTTGAGCGCGTCGGAATCGGCGAGATTCATCAGCTTCATGCGCCCAGCGAGAAAGCCGATGGCGATGACGGTGAAGACGGGAAGCGCGACGGTGAAGACGAGGCTCATGCCGCGGTTTCCCGCGCGCCGCGCAAGCCGTCAAGCAAGAGGGGGGTCAAGCTGAGGAGAGAAACAGAAATTGCCGGGCGGAGAGGGGGCCAAATCTCCCGGGGGCTGGGGGCGATGGTTAAAACCGGAAACTCCGGCCCGGACCATCCGCCCGGCTGACTGAGAATGATCGCCGATTGGGGCGCGTTGAGGGACCAATTAAGGCGATTTTAAGGATGATTTTCCCCGGCTGGTTGCGGTTACGAAGGGGATTTTGGACTTGCGGGCGGCGTCGATCGGCGCGATGTTTACAGTCTGATGCGAACCAGTCCCGCACCCGTCCCCCCGCAAAAGCTGCCCGAAACGGTCGCCTTCACCCGAAGCGAGCTGACGCGAATTTTGTCCGTCTATGGCTATTTCGTCGCCGCCGGGGAATGGCGCGACTACGCCATCGATTCGCTGAAAGACGCGGCGGTGTTTTCGATCTTCCGGCGGGCGTCCGAGCTGCCCCTCTATCGCATCGAAAAGCGCCCGGCCATGGCCCGGAAACAGGGCGCCTGGGTGGTCGTCTCCATGTCCGGGGCGATCCTGAAGCGCGGCCACGATCTGGCGCAGGTCCTCAAAATCTTCGACCGCCAGAAGCTGAAGCTCGCCACCTGAAATTCCGGAAAACTTCGCGGGGCCCCTTGAAATCCCACGCCCGTGGCGCAAAATGCGGATAGGTAAACTGGTCAGTGTAACGCTATCCCATCACAGGCATCTTCATGACCGCGACCGCTGAAGCCCATCCCGCCGAGATTTCCCCCACCCGCATCGAGATCGATCCGGAAGATTATGTCTGGATCAACGGCTTCCCGACGCCGCCGGTCCTGCGCCGTCGTCCGCTGCATGCGTTTGTCTCGGTGATAAAGCTCGTCACCAACAAGGAAGACACGCGTCAGGTTTTTGAAATCGTGCAGGCGCTCGCCGGCGACAGCCCGAAGAAACTCTTCCGCCGTTTCACCTCGACGCCTTACGGACGCCGCGTGGTGACCGAGCCGGTCAAGCTCGAGGAAATTCTCGGCGACCGCGAGCGGTTGCGCGCCTATCCCGAAGGCTCGCTTGCGCGCGCCTATCTCGCGTTCATGGAAGGCGAGAATCTGACGCCTGAGGGTTTGCGCGCCGCCGCCGAAGAAGCGAGCATCGATTATGAGGCGTATCCTGAGTTTTCGGAATATATGCGCCTCTTCATGCATCTGCAGGTCAGTCACGATCTCTGGCATGTCTTGACCGGCTATGGCCGCGACGCGCTGGGCGAGCTCTGCAACCTCGTTTACACGCGCCAGCAGACGCATAACCCTGGCTTTAAGCTGATCGTCGCCATCGGCTTTGTCGCGCAAAAGCTCGAGCAACCGTCTCAGCCGATACAGAAGGCCTTGGCCGAAGCGAAACGCAATGCCCTCGCCGCGGAATGGGTGCTGGAATACGATGTCGAGGAATTGCTGCCATTGCCCCTCGCCGAGGCGCGGGCTCGGCTCAAGATCGGCGAGCCGAAAATCTACAACGCCGTTCCCGACGAGATTAAGCGCACGCTCTTAAAGCCGAAAGTGGCGCAAACCCAGGCGGAGCGCGAGCGCGCGGCGCGCGAACGGGCGGCCTTGCAGGCGAGCTGACGCTTTCCATAGGCCCCGCGCGTTCCTATATAGCGCGGCCATGAAACACGATTGCCGCCTTTATCTCGTCACGCCCCCCGCCATCGCCGACCTCAACGCGTTTTGCGATGACTTCGCCCGCGCGCTCGATGCGGGCGATGTCGCCTGCATTCAATTGCGGTTGAAATCGCCCGAGGGCGTTGCGGCAGGCGACGATGAGGTTCTGCGCGCGGCTGAGGCGCTGCTCCCCATCGCGCGCGACCATGATGCGGCGTTCCTCATCAACGACCGGCCTGACTTGGCGCTGAAATCGGGCGCCGACGGCGTCCATGTGGGCCAGTCGGACGCAAGCTGCAAAAAGGCGAGGGTCCTCCTCGGCGACGATGCGACGGTGGGCGTCACCTGTCACAATTCGAAACACCTGGCGCTGGAGGCCGGCGAGGCGGGCGCCGATTACGTCGCCTTCGGGGCGTTTTTCCCGACGAAAACCAAAGAAGCCCCGACCCAGGCGGATCCCGCGCTCCTCGAATGGTGGTCTTATGCGACGACGCTGCCTTGCGTCGCCATCGGCGGGATCACGCCGGAAAATTGCGCGCCGCTGGTGCGCGCCGGCGCCGATTTCCTCGCGGTTTCCGGCGCGGTCTGGTCGCACCCGGAAGGCCCCGCCGCTGCGGTGAAGGCTTTTGCGAAGGCGATTGCGGACGCCTGAGTCCGAAAAAGATCATGTCGGAACAATTCTTGCGACGCAGCCCCCGGTTTGTCGTGGGGAGCCTTGTCATGAGCCTTCGCTGGATCCTGTTGTGCGTCATGGTTGCAGCCGTGGCCATCTGTTTCACCGCCGCTTTCATCGAGGGGTTCAACCTCGCCATGGCGGCGCAGTAGCGCTGCAAAGCAGGGCGGCGACCTAGCCGCTCGCGCCAAAGCGGCGTAAAAGCGCGGCATGTTTCGCGCCTTCATCATCCTCTTCGCCTTTCTGTTTGCTGCGCCTGTCTTCGCGCAGGAAGAAAGCACAAGCGCGCTCGCTCATCTTCTTGCGGGCGAGTATGAGGATGCGCGCGCCCTCGCCGAACCGCTTGCGGAAAAAGGCGACGCCGATGCGCAGCATCTTCTCGGCTATCTTTATGAAAACGGTCTCGGCGTTGAGACCGATCTTCAGCGTGCGGTCGATCTTTACGCCAAGGCGGCGCTCGCCGGTCAGCTCGACGCGCAATTCGCGCTGGGCGAACTCGCGCTCAAGGGCAAGGGCGTCAAACAGGACGCCGCAACCGCCGCGGGCTGGTACAGGCTTGCCGCGCGCCAGGGCCATGCGCGCGCGCAACTTCGCCTCGGCGTCATGCATCTGCAAGGCGAGGGCGTCGACCTCGACAAGGCGCGGGGCGTGAAGTTCCTCATGGACGCGGCGGATGCGGGCGAAGCGGAGGCGCAGCGCGATCTCGCCATCGCCTATCTCGGCGGCGACGGCGTCGCGAAAAATTATCTGAAGGCGGCGGACTGGTTCGCCAAAGCGGCCGACGGCGGCGACGCGCTGGCTTCCTATAATCTCGGTCTTCTCCTGCAATCGGGCAGTCTCGGCGAACCCGACCTGAACGCGTCGGCAGAGCGGATGAGCGACGCGGCCGAGGCGGGCTTCGCGCCGGCGATGACCGCGCTGGGTCTGCTTGTTCACGGTGGCGCAAAAGCAGAGGGCGAACCCGCCGACTGGTTCGAGCGCGCGGCGAAGGCTGGCGATCCGCAGGGGCGGTTTCTTTACGCCGTTGCTTTAACCCAAGGCGACGGCCGCGACGAAGACCCGGACGCGGCGAAGCTGCTTGTGGAAGACTTGCTTGCTGATCCCGCCGTCGATCCGGCGCTCAAAGAACAGGCGAAAAAACTGCGCCGGGAATTGCCGTAAACCGGGAACGCGATCCTTCGAGACGAAAATTTTCTTCATCCTGAGGGGCGCCGAAGGCGTCGTCTCGAAGGACGAAGAAAATTTTCTCCTCAGGATGAAGCGCGTTTATTCTTAGTTCCCATGCCCAGACGCTGAAGCCGGGCACATTCACGTTTTGTTTCCTTCAGAACCGCCCTATGGTCGCGCCATGAGCGCAGTGATTCGCATTTTGGGCGTCGACCCGGGCTCGGCGGCGACCGGCTGGGGCGTTGTCGAGAGTTCCGGCGCGCGGCTTTCCTATGTGGCCTCGGGCGTTATCCGTCCAAAAAGGGGCGCGGCCCATGCGCAAAAGCTCGCGGAGATTTTCGAGGGCCTCAAAAGCCTGATCGCGGAATTCGAACCCGACGAGGCGGCGGTGGAGGAGACGTTCGTCAACGCCTCTCCCCGTGACGCGCTAGTGCTGGGCCAGGCCCGGGGCATCGCGCTGCTGGCGCCGGGGCTCGCCGGATTGCCTGTCGCGGAATATGCGGCGAACTCGGTGAAGAAATCCGTCGTCGGCCGCGGCCATGCGGACAAGACCCAGGTTGCGGCCATGGTGAAAGTGCTGCTCCCGAAATGCGGGAGCCTTGCGAGCGACGAGGCGGACGCGCTCGCCGTCGCCATTTGTCACGCGCATCACAGTAGTTTTCGCAAATTGGAGGCGTCGTAAATGATCGGCAGGTTGAAAGGCGTCGTCATCACGCTGGCGGAAGACACCGCCATCATCGACGTCCAGGGCGTCGGTTATGAAATCCACGCAGCGCCGCGTGTGTTGCAGAGCTTGCATCCGGGCGAGGAGGCGACTCTCTCCATCGAAACGCTGGTGCGCGAAGATCTGATCCGGCTTTACGGCTTCCCGTCGGAGAATGAGCGTCAGGCGTTTCGCCTGCTGCAAAGCGTGCAGGGCGTCGGCGCGAAACACGCGCTCGGCATCTTGCAGGTGCTGACGCCGTCGGAGCTTTACGACGCAGTGACGGCCGAAGACGTGACGGCGGTTAGCCGCGCCCATGGCGTTGGCAAGAAACTCGCCCAGCGCATCGTCACCGAATTGCAGTCAAAGGCCGGAGCATTGGCGGGCGCCGGCGGCGAAGTCATCGCCATGGCCGCGCGCAAGAAAGCCGCCGCGGCGGCGCCGTCGGACCCCGCGCTGGCCGCAAAAGCCGACGCCGTCTCGGCCCTCGCCAATCTCGGCTATGACGGGGTCGAAGCGCGCCGCGCCGTCGCGCGCGCCGCGGAAGGGATGGACGCGCCCGGCGTCGAGGCATTGATTAAAGCCGCGCTCAAAGAGCTTGCGGCGGCGTGAGGAGACGAAGGTCAGACCCACCCCTCTCCCGCTGGCGGGAGAGGGGCAGGGGTGAGGGTGGAACCGTACTTTAATGGAACGACGCCGAAACATAAATCGCGCACGGAGCCTTCGACAAAGCGCAAATTTGCCTGAACAGGCAGCGTGGGAAGTTTTACGCGAATATCGCAAGCAGGGATTTCCAGTGCGCCGTCAGCATGGCATCGGCCGCTTTGTTGTGGACTTTGCGGTCGTGAAAGAGAAGCTCGCTATTGAGATTGATGGCGGCATCCACAATCTGCCGGTAGTTGCTGAACGTGACGCTGTGCGCGAAAAAGAAATTGTTGAAAGCGGGTGGCGCTTGTTGCGCATCCCCGCCGAGGTCGCGATGAGTGAAGATCAGCTATGCGCCCTAATGCAAAAAGAACTCGGCTTATGATGTTGAAAGAACACCCTCACCCCCGGCCCCTCTCCCGCAGAGCGGGAGAGGGGGGAAAGACCTTTTTCCATGGCTGAACCTGCTTACAAAGACGACCGGCTGATCGACGGCGAGCGCAAGGGCGAAGACGCCGATGCGGCGCTGCGCCCGAAAAAGCTCGACGATTTCGTCGGCCAGCCGAGCGCCAAGGACAATCTCCGCGTTTTCGTGCAAGCCGCGAAGGCGCGCGGCGAGGCGCTCGATCACGTTCTCTTTCACGGGCCGCCGGGCCTCGGCAAGACGACGCTGGCGCAGATCGTCGCCAATGAGCTGGAAGTGAGTTTCCGCGCCACCTCGGGCCCGGCGATTACGAAACCCGGCGATCTTGCCGCGCTCCTCACCAATCTCGAAGCCGGCGATGTTCTCTTCATCGACGAGATTCATCGTCTTTCGCCCCATGTGGAGGAAGTCCTCTATCCCGCCATGGAGGATTTCGCGCTCGACCTCATCATCGGCGAAGGCCCGGCGGCGCGCTCGGTGCGCATCGATCTGCCGCGCTTCACGCTGATCGGCGCGACGACGCGCTCAGGCCTCCTTGCCAAACCGCTGCTCGACCGGTTCGGAATCCCCGTGCGCCTCGATTTCTATTCGGAACAGGACCTCGCGCGCATCGTGTCGCGCGGCGCAGCTTTGCTGAAAGCCGAGATGTCCGCCGACGGCGCCGGCGAAATCGCAAGACGCGCGCGCGGAACGCCCCGCGTCGCCGGGCGCTTGCTGCGCCGGGTGCGCGATGTGGCGACGGTGGAGGGCGCGGGCGTGATCGATGCTGTGGTTGCGGACAAGGCGCTGAAGCGGCTGGAGATCGATGTGCTCGGCCTCGATCCGTTGGACCGGCGCTATCTTCGTCTGATTGCGGAGCATTTCGGCGGCGGCCCCGTGGGCGTCGAGACCATCGCCGCGGCGCTCGCCGAAGCGCGCGACGCGGTCGAGGACGTCATCGAGCCTTTCCTGTTGCAGCAGGGCCTCATTCAGCGCACGCCGCGCGGCCGCGTTCTGTCGGTGAGCGCCTGGGCGCATTTGGGATTGGCGGCGCCCAAGGGAACAGCGTCGGATTTTTTTGAGTAACTCTCCCCGATCTTCCCGGCGCAAGCCGGGATCCAGTTAAAAAATATGTCGGGCTACGCCCGTCATTATTTGTGTTGCTGGGCCCCGGCCTTCGCCGGGGTGAGCGGATGCTAATTGATCAAAGATAGTCATCATCCGGTGACCATTCCGAACTAGGATCGCCTCCGCCAAATCGGGGAGGCGACTATGGGCGGACAAATCGCGCTGACGCTGTTTTTCGGAGTATTTCTCGCCATCGGGGCGGCGATGTTGTTCTGGGGCGGGCGGTCCTATTACTACTCGCAGCAGGCGGCGCACTGGCCGACGACGCCGGGCGACATCATCGCGTCGGATTTCAGGGTGAATTCCGACAGCGACGGCGACACCTACGAAGCCAAGGTCGAATACAAATACAATCCCGATGGCTACGAACGCGTCGGGAAAACCATCGCCTTCGGCTATACGGCGAGCTCGGGCCGCAAGTTCCATTGGGAGATTCACGAGGCGCTGCCTGTGGGCGCGCAAGTTGCGGTGCGTTACGACCCGTCAAAGCCGGACCGGTCGGTTCTCACTCATGGCGTCAACCGGTCGATCCTCTTTATCCTGATTTTCGGCGCCGTCTGGACAATCTTTACCGGCGGCATTGTTGCTATGGTCGTGCTGGGCGAAACCAGCGCCAACGGCATGCTTCAGAATATGGTGATCTATTCCAGCGGGCGATAAGCCCTGCTAAGTCAGCGCGCCGAAATCGCGCAAATGCCCTTCGATGCGCGCGCGCAGATCGGCTTCCGTCTTGTTGTAGATGTGAATGACGGCGTAGTTCTTCACGCCCGCGCCATTGGCGATGAAAAGATTGGCGTTGTGCCACCAGTCGTCTTCCGCAAGTTCGATGAGGTTCTTCGTCTGCGCGTGCATGACGCCGAAGACGGCCGAGCCCTGATCGGCGATGACGGTTTCCATCTGCGGCGCTAGCTCGTTGAAGGCGGATGGCGATGCGTTGCGCGCGTCGAACACCTTGCCGCCAAGCGACTCGACAATGCGCGCGACTTCCTGCGACGGGTAGACCCGCTGCGCCGCTTCGCTCACCGTGTCGAAACGGCCGAGATAGAGGATGGAGCCCGGTTTCGCCGGCGGCGGCGTGACGTGAAAACGCTCGCGGTAGGACGCGACTTCCTGCGGGCCCCAATAGTAACTCGGAACGCGCTTGCGCAGTACGCGCGCCTTTTCAACGCGCACTGGTTCGCTGACGACGACATACTGAATGCCAAGCGCTTCGACATCGCGGACGACATAGGATTTGTGTGCGAGGAATTCGGGGAGCAATAACGGTTCGACCAGATTATCCTGCGTCACCAGCGACAGAACATAATCGCCGACCCAGTCGCCATAGGTGTAAGGCGTTTCGCATTCGACGACCGTGCCGCGCGGAAGAGTTTTCGCCGGCGCATGTTTCGGCGTCTTGATGATTTCTGCGGTCGAGGGCGGGCGGATCGAATAGCGCGCCGTGTATTTGCCGTCGTGAAGAGCGAGGCCCTTGGGCGTGTAGATGAGGTTGTCGATGTCGAGATATTCCGGGCGCGGCGTTTTGTAGATGAGGCGGCGCTGGGCGGCGCGGTCGCCGGCGACGGGGATTTCATCGGTCTGAACCGTATCAAGTTCTTCCGGCATCAAAGGGCGCCAGGCGCCGGCGCCGGCGAGCGCCTTCTGCAACGGCGCCGCGACGGCGACCCGCGCGCGCACCAGCGGGTGGCGCCAGTCGAGATTGCCTATGACTTTCATCGGAAACGAACTTTCATTACGCTCTGCCTACTGCGCGTCCTGATAGCGGGGCAAGCGGGCCACCGTCAAAACAGGCTGCGGGATGAATAGCGATAACGTCTATAGGTTGCCGATCCGTATTTATTACGAGGATACGGACTTTTCCGGCGTCGTTTATCACGCGGCGTATCTGAAATTCTTCGAACGGGGCCGCACCGAGGCGCTGCGCGCCTGCGGCGTCCATCATTCAGAGCTTCTGGCGCGCGAGGAGCCGCTGGCCTTCGCCGTCCGCAAGATGACCACGGAATGGCTGGTTCCGGCGAAGATCGACGACTTGCTGGAGGTGCGGACCCGGTTCGTAGCGGCCAAGGGCGCCCGCATGATCCTCGACCAGGAAATCTGGCGCGACGAGGTTCTCCTCGCCCGGGCTGAGGTCGAGGCCGCCTGCATGGCGCTATCGGGCCGTCCCCGGCGCCTGCCGGAGGACGTCGTCAGCCGGTTTTTCTCCTGAGGCGCCGTCTGCGGGCGAAAAGTCGTAAACCTTTCATTAACCGTCATTAAACTTTGGAAATCGCTGGTTCCGGGGGCGCCGGAGGCCTCGCATTCGCCCAAATTCCGGCCATAAGGGGGATTAAACGGAACGCCGTTCAGTGTTAACGATAAATCAGCCCCGCGCGGGGTGAAACGCGCGAGAGAGGCCATTTGCGCCAATTTCCACGGCCGCCGTGGAATGGGGGAGGCGCAAGGGGCGAAAAGTTTCGGTATCGGCCCCGTCAGCCGCGGGGCGCATGAGGGATAGTCAGAACAATGGAAACAGAAGTCGCGGGCGCCGCAGCAGCCGGAATGGGAGGCGATTTCAGCCTCTGGAGTTTGTTCCTGCGCGCCGATCCGATCGTGAAGACGGTGATGGGCATTCTCGTCCTTGCGTCCGTGTGGTCGTGGGCCGTGATTATCGACAAGTCGCTCACCTTCGGGCGGATCAAGTCGAAATCGAAAAAGTTTGAAGACCAGTTCTGGTCCGGCAAACCCCTCGATGAGCTCTATCGCAAGATGCGCGACCGGGAGGATCATCCCATGGCGCGCGTCTTCGGCGTCGGCATGGAGGAATGGAGCCGCGTCAAAACCACGGGCGGACGCACCGATGCGCTCGTCATCGGCGCGCGCGAACGCATCGACAAGATGCTCAGCGTATCGGTGTCGCGCGAACTGGAAAAAGTCGAAAGCAGTCTCGGCGTTCTGGCGACCGTCGGCTCCGCGGCGCCCTTCGTCGGCCTGCTCGGCACGGTCTGGGGCATCATGAACGCGTTCCAGGCGATTGCGCTGACCAAAGACACGAACCTCGCGGTCGTCGCGCCCGGCATTGCCGAAGCGCTTTTCGCAACGGCGCTTGGCCTCCTCGCGGCGATCCCGGCGGTCGTCGGTTACAACCGTTATTCTTCCGCGCTCAATTCTTTCGCCGTGCGCCTTGAAGGCTTTGCGAATGAATTTTCGGCGATCCTTTCCGGTCAGCTTGACGAAAGGACGCGCTGATGGGCGTCAATCTCAATCCCGGCGGCGGGCGCCACCGGCCGGGGCGCACGCGCCCCATGGCCGAAATCAACGTGACGCCGCTCGTTGACGTCATGCTGGTGCTGCTGATCGTGTTCATGGTCGCTGCGCCCTTGCTCACAGTTGGCGTCGCCGTCGACCTGCCGGAAACCGCCGCCAGTCCAATTCAGGATCAGGGCGAGCCGCTGACCGTGACGGTGTCCGCCGACGGCACGATCTATGTTCAGGAAACGCCGGTGGAATATGAAAATCTCGTGGCGCATCTCGAAGCCGTCGCGACCGCTGGCTACGACCAGCGCATTTTCATTCGCGGCGACGAAAACCGCGCCTATGGCGACGTCGTGCGCGTCATGGGCCGGATCAACGCCGCCGGATTCCGCCGCATCGGTCTCGTGACCGATCAGGAACAGTAACGGCGCGTACGCAAGGTAAAGGCCCGGGTTCCATGCGTTTTGGCCTCTTCGCATCGGTCTTGTTGCACCTCGCCATTGTCGGGGCCGGGTTTATTTTGCCGAATTTCATCAAGCTGCCCGATGTCACCTCCGAGTCTTACATTCCGCTCGATCTCATCGCCGAGGCGGAGCTTGATCTCAAAACCAGCGTTCCGGCCGCCGCGCCTAAACCGGCAGAGGAGGAAGAGCCGGAGCCCGATCTGCCCGAACCGGTCGTCGAGGAGCCGGAGCCTGCGCCTGCGCAAGAGGCGGAGCCCGTCTCCCAGCCCGAGGCCGAACCGGAGCCCGAACCCGTTGCGGAAGAGCCGGAGCCCGAGCCGCTGAAGCCCGAGCCGAAACCGGAGCCGAAGCCCGAGCCGCCGAAAGAAACGCCGAAGCCGCCGGTGAAAAAGCCCGAGCCGAAAAACGACGATCTCGATCTCGACGCCCTGTCGCAGCTCATCGACAAGGAGCGCCAGAGCGAGCGCCGGGAAACGCCGCGCGAGACGCCGTCCCAGACCACGGAAACCGCCGACAAGGCGCGCCAGGCTGTGGGGGCGGGCGACCGCCTGACGGCGAGCGACGAGGCGAAGATGCGCGCGGCGATCCAGCGCTGCTGGAACGCCGGCACGATCATCGGCGCGCCGGAACCGGAAAAGCTGATCGTTGTTATCGACTTTGAACTCAATCGCGACGGCACGCTGTCGTCGCCGCCGCGGGTGGCGAATGAACTGCAAATCAATCTATCGGGGAACCAGTTCTGGCGCGTGGCGCAGCGCGAAGCGTTGAGCGCCGTCGTAAAATGCGCGCCTTACACCTTCTTGCCGGTTGAACGATATGATAGCTGGAAAGAATTCCGCCTCAATTTCAATCCGAGCGATATGGTGGGCCGGTAAGGCGAGCGAATGAAGGCGAACAAGTTTTTTCAGGGGGCCTGAAAGAGAGTAGCGATATGAAGAAATTATTGATCATCCTCCTGACGGCGATTGCGGCTGCAGCGACGCCTGCTTTTGCGCGCGTCACCATCGACATCACGCAAGGCAACGTCGATCCGATGCCTGTCGCTGCGCCGAACTTCCTCGGCGCCGATGAGGCGACGCAAGGGCTCGGCCGCGACATCACCGGCGTCATCATGAACGATCTCGACCGCTCGGGTCTTTTCCAGGTGATCGACCAGCGCGCCTATATCGAAAAGCCGGAAAGCGTGAACCAGCGTCCGCGCTTCGCCGACTGGCGCATCATCAACGCGCAGGTCTTGATCGTCGGCGAAGTGGAAGAGCTTTCCGACGGCCGCATCCAGGTGTCGACGCGTCTCTGGGACGTTTATTCCGACGAACAGCTCGGCGCCGTCGCGTTCAAGACGCCGGCCGACAACTGGCGACGCGCCGCGCACAAGGTGGCGGACTTTGTCTACAAGACGCTGACCGGCGAGGAAGGCTATTTCGACACGCGCGTCGTGTTCGTCCATGAGACGGGGCCGAAGGAAAAGCGCGTCAAACGCCTGATGATCATGGATCAGGACGGCGCCAATCCGATCCCGCTCACGGACGGTCTCAACTATCAGGTGCTGACGCCGCGCTTTTCGCCGACGCAGCAGCAGATCACCTATATGGCGCTCTTCGACAATCGTCCGGGGCAGGTTTATTTGTTCAATATTGAAACCGGCGAACAGGAACAGCTCGGCACTTTCCGCGGCATGACCTTTGCGCCGAGATTTTCCCCCGACGGCCGCGAAGTCCTGATGTCCATGGAGCGGAGCGGCAATTCCGACATTTTCAACATGGATCTCTCCACGCGGCGCCTGACGCGTCTCACCGACAACCCGTCGGTGGACGTTTCGCCGACCATGTCGCCGGACGGGCGGCGCATCGCCTTTACGTCGGATCGGGGCGGCTCGCCGCAGATCTATACGATGAACGCGGACGGCACGAACCAGAAGCGGATCACCTTCGGCCAGGGCAACTATCAGACGCCGGTCTGGTCGCCGCGCGGCGACCTCATCGCCTTCACCCGCCAATATCAGGGCCGCTTCTATATCGGCGTCATCCGGCCGGACGGCACCGGCGAGCGTCTCCTCACCGAAAGCTATCTGGAGGAAGGGCCCACCTGGTCGCCGAACGGCCGTGTCCTGATGTTCTACCGCCAGACGCAAGGGCGGCGGGACGGCACGGGCGAGGAAACCCAGCTCTGGTCGGTTGACCTGACGGGCCGGAATTTGCGCCGTGTGCGGACTCCTGGCGACGCCTCGGACCCGGCCTGGTCGCCTCTTTTGCCCTAACCGGTTAGAATAGGAAGGCTTTTCGGGGGGACTGTAACTGAAAATTCATTTTCGCGCCGGAACAGCCGTTCTTGATTGCTGGCGCGTGTCTCGCTACGATTCAGCGTTGGCTAAATTTTATCTACTGGCTGACACTGAATTGTAAGAAGGGGGAACTAAGCTTCCGCTGCGATTGTGCGCCGCAAACGCTGGCGGAGTGTGTGCAAATAAGGCTTAGGGGCGGGGGCGCGCTCGCCTGGCCGGGTTGAAATGAGCCCAGCGGTTTCAAGACCGGTGACTGGGGAAGTGGAGCAAATACAATGATGAAGTTTACCAAAATCGCCGGGATCCTCGCGTCGTTCGCGTTGATCGCGGCTTGTGCGAGCACGGGACCGGATCTCGACGCCTCTGCGGGCGCCGACACCACCACCGGCTCTGCGCCGACGGGCCCGGTTCCGGGCAGCCAGGCCGATCTTGAGAACGCCGCGGGCCACCGCGTCTTCTTCGGCTATGACGAATACACGCTGACCGGCGAAGCCCAGGCGACGCTCGCGCGTCAGGCTGCGTGGCTGAAAGAATATCCGGAAACCCGCATCCTCCTCGCCGGCAACTGCGATGAGCGCGGCACCCGCGAATACAACCTCGCGCTCGGCGCCCGCCGTGCGGAAGCGGCGAAATCCTATCTCGTGAGCCTCGGCGTTGATGCTTCGCGCATCACCACCGTTTCTTACGGCAAGGAACGCCCGATCGATCCGCGTTCGACGGAAGCCGCCTGGTCGGTGAACCGTAACGCCACGACGACGATCACCGGCGCCGGCGCGTAACCCGCGCGCGTCTTGAGTGTTTGAATGAGGCGCGCCGTCATTTTTGACCGGCGCGCCTTTTTCTTGCCAAATGTTTCTATTGTTGCCGGAAAGAGGCGCTTTTTCGCCCCATTTTGCGCCATAAGGGAAAATCGGCGACACTCCCCCGCCGCTAGTCCGAGGATTGGATCATGACGCTTATCAGAACCGCCGCCATTACGTTCGCCGCCGCGTTGCTGTTTGCAGCGCCTGCATCCGCCGGAACGAAAGACGATATTCGCGACCTGCAATCAAGGCTCGCCGCGGCGGAGCAAGCGCTTGCCGGACAAAGCCAGGCGATGCTCAAAGTTTCGCAGATGGAGCGTCAGATTCAGGATCTCACGGGCGAAATCGAACGCCTGCAATATGAACTCGATCAGGCGCACACGCGTCTCGATGCGGTCAGCGCCGTCCTCGCGGGCGATGCTAACTATCAGGCGCCGGGCGATTTCTCTGGCGACATGTCTGGCGGCGGAAACGCCCCCGTGTCGCTCGTGCCGGGCGCCGGCGGCGATCCTATCGGCGATCAGATCCAGCAGTCTTCCGGCGCGTCGCAAAACGCTCCCGCAGGCGACGCCAGCGACGTCGCGCTGCCGCTCGATCCCAATGCGGCCTTCGATTACGCCTCCGGCTTTTTGCTCGCCGGCGATTATCCCCGCGCCAAGGCGGCCTTCCAGCTTTACGTGGAGGCTTTCCCCAATCATCCGCGTACGGCGGATGCGCAGTTCCGTCTCGGCGAAATTCATCTGGCGCTCGGCGAAAACGCGGCGGCGGCGGACGCGTTCATCGCTCATATCCGCAACTATCCGAACGATCAGCGTGCGGCCGAAGCCTATCTGAAACTCGGCACGGCCTTTGCGCGCCTCGACAAGTCGACGGAAGCCTGCACGGTCTTCAAGACCATGAAGTCGAAACATCCGAACGCGCCGGCGCCGGTCATTCAGCGCGCCGATCTTGAGATGGCGCGCATCGACTGCAAATAGGCGTGGCCGCGGCTTCGCCGGCGCTGACCGAGGCCGCGTTTTTCGCCCGGCTTCAATCGCTGAACCTCCCTGAGAAATTCGCGGTCGCCGTTTCCGGCGGCCGCGATTCCATGGCGCTGGCGCGGCTTTGCGCGGCGTGGGCCGCAAAGACCGGGGCCAAGGTCATCGCCTTTACAGTCGATCACGGGCTTCGCCCGGCGGCGGCCGCGGAAGCCTCGAAAGCAAAAGCCTGGTGCGAAGCCATCGGCGTCGAACACGTCACCTTGCGCTGGGAAGGCGAAAAGCCGTCATCGGGTCTTCAGGCGGCGGCGCGGTCGGCACGCTACACATTATTGATCGAAGCCGCTGAGGCCCATGGCTGCTGCGCGATCCTCACCGCCCATAGCGAGGATGATCAGGCGGAAACGCTTTTCATGCGTCTTTCGCGCGGCGCGGGCCTCAAAGGTCTCGCCGCCATGCGCGAAGAGAGCAACGTCGCCGCGGGGCCGGGTGAGGCCATGCGTCTCTTGCGGCCCTTGCTCGCTTTCAGCCGCCAAAGCGTCACGGCCTATCTCAATAATATCGGCCAGGACTATCTCGACGACCCGTCCAATATCGATCCGCAATTCGAACGGGTGCGGGTGCGCGCGCTGCTGGCGGCGCTTGCGGAACAGGGATTGCTGACCGCGCCGTCGCTGGCGGCTTCGGCGGAAAAACTGAGGCTGGCGGAAGAGGCGGCCCGCGCGCAGGAAGACGCGCTCTTAGACCGTCTCGGCGGCTGTTTTTACGGCTGGGGCGGGGTTTCCCTCGACCGCTGGGAAGGCGGCTTGCCGGGCGCTGCGGGGCTTGCGCGTCGACTCATCCATGCCGCCGGGGGCGGCGATTATGCGCCCGATGAAGCCGGCGCCGCTGAAACGGTGGAAAAGGCGTTGTCAGAAAGAGCCGCCACCTTGGGCGGGGCCCTGGTCCGGCGTCATAAAGACCGCCTGTGGTTCCTGAGGGAGCCCGCAGCCCTGACCGGCCGCGCCGGGGTCGCGCCGCTCGCGCCGGTGCTTCTCAGCAGGCCCCTCCTGTGGGATCGCCGCTTTGTGATCGAACCATTGAAGACCACCGCCCAGAAGCTGGAAGTCGCTCCCATGGGCTCAGCTGCGGCCTCGTTTCTGGGCTCAAAAGCCGGTCTTTTCCGGGGCCCGCCTGAGGCGCTCGCCGCCTTGCCGGGGCTGATGCGGCAAGGCGTATTGATTGACGCGCCGGCGCTCCCATTTATTAACACGGAAAATCTGACCTGCCGGCCCCTCGTGAAGGAGCGTTTTGAGGGCCGGATTGTTAGATTTTCGTAGATTTGCCGCAAATTGCGCCGAAGGTCATGGCGCTGGCATTTCTTAACGCCTATCTACTAGGGTTCAGGGCGTTTCCCGAAAGCCCTCACGCGCTCGATCGCAAGCGCGCCAAGATATTGAGAGGAAAGAAGACAAGGAATGAACGGACGCAACATTCTCATCTGGGGCCTCGTCATCGTCTTCTTCGTCGTGGCGTTGCAGCTTTTCGAATTCTCGACGCCCGGCCCGCAGCCGACACAGCTGAATTACTCCGAATTCGTCCAGCGCACCGAAAATGGCGGCATTACCGAGGCCAAGGTCGCAAAAGGCCAGGTCACCGGAACGCTTTCCGACGGGTCGGAATTCGTGACCACCATTCCCGAAGACGGCCAGACCGCAGCCGCCGAGCGCCTTAACGACGCCGGCATCGCCACGGAGATCGAGAAAGAAGAAGAGCTGCCGATTTTGCTCTCGCTCCTCATCAACATTCTGCCGCTTCTCATCTTCCTCGCGTTTTTCCTCTTCATCATGCGCCAGATGCAAGGCGCCGGCGGCAAAGCCATGGGCTTTGGAAAATCGCGCGCGAAACTCCTCACTGAGCGTCAGGGCCGCGTCACCTTCGATGACGTCGCCGGCATCGACGAAGCGAAAGAAGAACTCGAAGAGATCGTCGAGTATCTGAAAGACCCCATGAAATTCCAGCGCCTCGGCGGCAAGATTCCAAAAGGCGCGCTTCTCGTCGGTCCTCCGGGCACCGGTAAAACGCTGCTCGCCCGCGCCATCGCCGGCGAAGCCAACGTGCCGTTCTTCACCATTTCCGGTTCCGACTTCGTCGAAATGTTTGTGGGCGTCGGCGCAAGCCGGGTGCGCGACATGTTCGACCAGGCGAAAAAGAATGCGCCCTGCATCATCTTCATCGACGAGATCGATGCGGTGGGCCGTCACCGTGGCGCAGGGTTAGGCGGCGGCAATGACGAGCGCGAGCAGACCCTGAACCAGCTTCTCGTCGAGATGGACGGTTTCGAGGCCAATGAAGGCATCATCCTGATCGCCGCGACCAACCGTCCGGACGTGCTCGACCCGGCGCTCCTTCGTCCCGGCCGTTTCGACCGCCAGGTCGTCGTGCCGAACCCGGATGTGGCGGGCCGCGAAAAGATTTTGAACGTGCACGCCAAAAAAGTCCCGCTGGCGCCGGACGTGAACATCCGCACCATTGCGCGCGGCACGCCCGGTTTTTCGGGCGCGGATCTTGCGAATCTCGTGAACGAGGCGGCGCTCCTCGCCGCGCGGCGCGGCAAGCGCTTCGTCACCGCGCGCGAATTCGACGACGCCAAGGACAAGGTCATGATGGGCGCGGAACGCCGCTCCATGGTGATGACCGAAGACGAGAAAATGCTTACAGCCTATCACGAGGCGGGCCACGCCATGGTGTCGATCTGCGTGCCGGGGAACGATCCCGTCCACAAGGCGACGATCATTCCGCGCGGCCGGGCGCTGGGCATGGTGCAGTCGCTCCCCGAACGCGACCGCTATTCCATGTCTTATGAGCAGATGACGGGCCGCATCGCCATGGCCATGGGCGGGCGCGTCGCCGAAGAACTGAAATTCGGCAAGGAGAAAGTCACCTCCGGCGCGTCATCGGACATCGAAATGGCGACCAAGATCGCGCGCGCCATGGTCACGCAATACGGCCTTTCTGAAAAGCTTGGGCCCATCGCCTATGCCGAAGACGAGGGCGAGGTTTTCCTCGGCCAGTCGATAGCGCGCTCGAAGACGATTTCGACCGACACGGCGAAACTCATTGAGGACGAGATCAGACGCTTCGTCACCGAAGGCTATGAACTCGCGAAAAAGATCCTCACCGACCGCCGTGACGACTGGGAGAAACTGTCCCAGGCGCTCTTGGAGTTTGAGACGCTCACCGGCGACGAAATCAAAAAGCTTCTTGCAGGCGAAACCATCGTCCGAGAGGACCCGCTCGATCCGAAAGATCACACGCCGCCGTCCTCCGTGCCGACTACCGGTTCGGCCAAGAAGAAAGACGGCGGAACCGGCGGCATGGAGCCGAGCCCGGCGTAAGCCGAGACCGCCGCTAAGCTTGATTTGAAACGAAGGCCTTTCCATCTGCGGTGGAAGGGCCTTTATTTTTTCGGGCAGGCTGACGAGAAAACGTCTTTTTTTGGCGTCATCGGGGTCATAGTCCCTCCGCAATTTCATGCGTAGAATGACCCTGCCGATCAGCGCCAGCGCCTTTGCCGGTCGCAACGAACAGGGGGCTTCGTGTCAACGCAACCGCACAAGCAACGTCTTCACATTCTCGCGGCGCGCATAGCGTTAGGCCTCATCCATGGGGCGCTGCTTTATTGGGCTGCGGAATATCTGAACCGGTCCGAGCCGGCCTACGGCTTCGCGGAAGGCGAGGCGTGGAACCGGTTTATCAATATCGGCCGTTTGGTCGCATGGCTCGGTCCCCTGCCGTTGCTGTTCGGCTTGGGGCGCATGCCGGTGTTGCGACTGGCCGCCTGGGCCGCGGGCGCTGTGGCGCTCCTGTTCATCTTTGGCTGGTTTGGCCCAACGACGGCCTGGGAGTCGATAGACGGCCTTATCAATGTCTCGCTTTTCTCGCTGATCGTATTGTTCATCCTGCATGAACTCATTCAGAGCGCGATTGACGATGACAAGCTGATTGCTTCCTACGGCGCTTATTTCGGGAACGCGTGGGGGCGCGGTTTTCAGGTAGTGCTCGCCCTGATCTTTCTTGGCGCCTATTGGATTGTGATTTCCCTTGGCGCGTGGATGTTCGACTTGATCGGTCTGGACTTTATTCGCCGCGCGATTTTTTCCGGCGAGTTTGTATGGATTACGTCGGGACTTGTGTTTGCGGTCGGGGCGCATCTTGCTGATGCGGATATCGGCCTGACGCGCGGCGCGCGCCAGATCGGGCTGATGCTGCTTTCGTGGCTTGCGGTCTTGATGACGTGCATTCTCGCCGCGTTCTTGTTGGCGCTTCTTTTCACTGGCCTGGAGCCGCTATGGGACACCGGACGCGCGACGGTGCTGCTGCTCAATGCAGCGGCGACCATGATCTTTCTCATCAACGCCGCGTATCAGGATGGCGGCGTCGCCAATACCGCGTTCATGCGGGCGACTGTCCGGTTCGCGGCGCTCCCGCTTCTGGGCGTCGTCGCGCTTGCGGCGCTCGGACTTTGGCTGCGCGTCGATCAATACGGACTTACGCCGGCTCGCGTGCTTGCTGCTGCGGAACTGGTCATCGTTGCGATCTACGCCGTCGGCTATCTGGCGGCGGCGGTAAAGCCTGGACGCTGGATGGCGGTTCTCGAGCCGGTCAATATCGGCGCGGCGATCGCTGTGGCGGTCATCCTAGCCGCTCTGATGACGCCGCTTTTGTCGCCGGCGCGGATTTCTGTCGCGAACCAGCTTTCCCGCCTCGATCGCGGCGTCGTCGAACCGGATGAATTCGATTTCGGATTTCTCGCCAGCCGCCGCGCCGGGGCTTGGGGCGAGCGCGCGCTGGCGGACCTCGCCGCCCGAAGCGGCAGCCCCCGCGATGAGCGCATCGCATTGCTGGCGCAAAACCCCGGCGAACAGCGCCCTTACGGATTCATCGAACAGTCGATTAGCGCACGGCGCGATGCGCTGCGCCTGATTGACGAAGGCGAGTTGCCGGACGGGGTGGTCCTTCGCCGCGAAGGCGCCGACCCGGTTGAAGGCTGCCTGAACGCCAAGCGCAACTTCGACGACCGTGTTGCGGAAACGGCGCGCATTCTCGCCCAGCCGGAACGGCTAAGGCCAAAGCAGTATGCCGTCGTCACGGCGGAAGACGAACCTTTGAAAGATGGCCGCTGTCTTGTTCGCCTGATCGATATCGATTTTGACGGCGATGAGGATGCGGTGATCGTGCCCTATGATCCTTATGAATGGGCGCGCCATCCGCGGGGCGGGAGAGATGGCATGACGGTTCTCATTCAGGATGAGGCGGCTGCGTGGACCTATGCCGGCGCGCTGGCGGTTCGTCCCGAATTCACGGATTCCCTCGCTGTCGCCGACTTTCGCGGGTTGAATGACGATCAAAGACGGCTCGCGGTCGCCGAGGAATTGCGAAAGGCTGAGGTCATCGCCAATCCCAAGAAGGATCTTTCCAGTCTCGGCCAGCGGCTGCAGCTGACGACCGGCGATGAATATCTTTCGCCTGAGACGATGCGCGCGCGGCTTCGCATGGGCGAGGGCGGCGAGCCGCCGGCCGCGCTCTTGCGCAATCTGCCAGCGCCGCTGCGCTGGAACGATTGCGCGCCGGAAGGCGCCGAGAAGACGGGTTTGTCATTGTGTCATGGGCTCTATCGCGAGCTGACGGCAGCCGAACCTCTTGAATTCCTGTTCATCCGGATTGACGGCGCTTTTGTTAATGTGACCGTGTACGAAGATATTGGAGCTGGCTGGGTGAGCCATGGCGCCGCGTCAGCGGATTATGAAGACGTTGCGGACGCGCTCTTCGGCGAAGCGGATCTGCGCTGGTCCTATTCAAAAGAACGGGTTGAATTCGCCGAAAAATTCCTAGAGGACGTGGCGGTCGTAGAGCCGCTTTATGGCGACATCGTCATGGGCGATATCCAGTATATGGTGCGCTATGAGCGATGACAGCGCCGATGCGCGGCGCGCAGTACAGATTATGGGCGTCGTCAATGCGACGCCGGATTCCTTTTCTGACGGCGGCGTATATCTCGACGCGCAGGCCGCAGTCGCGCATGGCCTGAAACTCGCGAGCGACGGCGCCGATATTCTCGATATCGGAGGCGAATCGACGCGCCCCGGCGCTGAAGAAGTCCCGCTCGAACTCGAACTTGCGCGGACCATCCCTGTGATCGAAGGCCTTCGCAAAAAGGGCTGCGAGGCGGCGATTTCCATAGATACCAGGAAGCCCGATGTGGCGCGCGCCGCCGTTTCGGCTGGCGCATCGATCTGGAACGATGTGACGGCGCTATCTTTCGCGCCGGACAGTCTCGACACCGCCATGTCGCTTCCCTGCGATATCGTTCTGATGCACGCCCAGGGCGATCCGAAGACGATGCAACGAGACCCGCACTATGACGATGTGGTCGAGGAGGTTTACGCCTATCTCGCCCGACGCATTGAAGCGTGCGTCAAGGCGGGCGTTAGCGAGGAACGACTGATCGTCGATCCGGGCATCGGCTTCGGCAAGACGCTGAACCACAATCTGAACCTTATGGCTCATCTTGACCGGTTCTGCGCCCTCGGACGGCCGGTTCTGCTAGGCGCCTCGCGCAAGCGCTTCATCGCGGCGCTCGACCGCGAAGGCCCCGCAAAGGACAGGCTCGGCGGCTCGCTGGCGGCGGTGCTGTCGGGATTTTCGCGCGGCGCCTCGATCTTCCGCGTCCATGACGTCGCCGAAACCCGTCAGGCGCTCAGCGTCTTCTCCGCGATCGAAACCGTTCGGTAATTTCCGCTTCCCGTTAAGGCCTTTGCAAGACCCTGCATGCTAGCAGGGTCAATAAAGAGTTAAGGGACCTCTGGGGCGGCATGCAGACAGGCGCGCGCTTAGAACAGACCGGCAACGAGGCGCAGGCGGAAGATGCCGCCGGCGCCAATTCGCTTCCTGCATTGCAAAAGCCTGAACCCCGGAAGCTTTCGCGCGCCGCACGCGTGGCGCATCTGCCATGGCTCATGTATGGCGTTTACCTTTTTATCGCCGCGACCGTTATGTATCTCGTCGGCGTCCTCTTGGTTTTCCCGCGTTATCTCTTCGGCCTTAACGAAACGCTGCTGCCAGTCTCGGAGTTTCTGGTTTGGTACAGCGGCGTTCCCATGGTGCTTGGGCTCGCCTTCGCCGCAGCCGATTTCTTTCTGTTTTTCGAAAGCAAGCGCCCCGTGCGGCGCTATCGCGAGGAATCCATGCGCGACGTCAAGGTGACCGTCGCGCTCACCGCCTATAATGACGAAGACAGCATCGCCGCCGCGGTTGAAAACTTTCTTTCTCATGAACGGGTGGAGCAGGTCATCGTCGTCTCCAACAACAGCACGGACAAGACCTTCGAACGTGCCGAGGCAGCAGGCGCCATCGTCGTCAATGAAGAGCGGCAGGGTTATGGGCGTTGCGTTTACCGCTGTTACATCGAGGCAATGAAGCGCAGCACGTCAGATCTCATCGTTTTGTGCGAAGGCGACCGGACTTTTCGCGCGGCCGACATCGACAAGCTTGTGACTTTTGCACCGCATACGGACATCGTCAACGGCACGCGCACGGTCGAAACCCTGCGCGAGCAGAAAACACAGCTTACGACCTTCATGTTTTACGGCAATCTTTTCGTCGCCAAACTCATGGAAGCCAAGCATCTCGGCCGGGCGACGCTCACCGATGTGGGCTCGACCTACAAGCTGGTGCGCCGGCGCGCGCTGGCGCGGCTGCTGCCGCACCTTAATCCGGAAGTCAATCTGGAGTTTAACGCCTATTTCATGGACAAGGCGCTTGAGGCCGGCCTGACCCTCATCGAATGTCCGGTGACGTTTCACCCGCGCGTCGGCGTCAGCAAAGGCGGCAACACCGACAATATCCGCGCGCTGCAGGTGGGGCTCAGGATGATCCGCGGCATCACCTTCGGCTGGAAGAAATCTTCATGACATCGGGCTATCACGAGACCCGCTTCGCCGAGGACAAGCGGCGCAATGTCGTCTGGGAAGCCTTGTGGCGCAGCTATTTCTCAAACCATATTGGCCCTGAGGATTGCGTGCTCGATCTCGGCGCAGGGCGCTGTGAGTTCATCAATAATGTCAGCGCCAAGCGGCGGATCGCGGTCGAAATGTGGCCGGATTTTCCGCCTTTGCTGGAGCCGGGCGTTGAACCGATCGTCGGCGACATCGCCGATCTCGATGCGATCCAGAACAATTCAGTCGATTACGCTTTTGCGAGCAATGTGTTCGAGCATGTGACGCAGGAGCATTTCGCCAAGACGCTAAAGGCGTTGAAGCGCATTCTTTCCGAAAAGGGGCGCCTGACGATCCTGCAGCCGAATTACCGTTTCGCGTCGCGAGAGTATTTCGACGATTACACCCATGTCGCCATTTGGTCACATGTGTCGATCGCCGATTTTCTCGGCGCGAACGGATATGATGTGCTCGACGTGAAAGCGAAGTTTTTGCCGTTGACCGTGAAGTCGCGTCTGCCGGTTCACCCGTTTCTGATCCAGGCCTACCTTGCGTCGCCGATCAAGCCCCTCGCGAAGCAAATGCTGATTGTCGCCGCGCCAAAGAGCAACGGCTAGTTTCGTTTTAGAATTTCAATCACGCCTTGGCGTGCGACTGACGCATAGTCATCAAGAAGGTGCGGATCGCGTTTCAAGATCTCTTCGTTCAGCGGGGCAAAGGTGTGTCCGCGAATGATAATATCCGGTTTTGTCTCGCGAATGCGCTCCATAATCCGGTCGATCTCCGCATCGTAATACGATTGAAACATCGCTTGTTGCTCGGCGGTCAAGTCCTTTTGCTCAAGGCCCGCATCCGCATAGAGGACGACCCACTGGCTGTGAATGCGGTCGACCCATACGGCGCCGATTTCCTGCGCGAGGGGGAAGGCGATGGCGATATTGGTGGAGATCGCGAGCGCTGTCGGCCGGTCAAGCCCTTCGGTCCAGGCGCGATCGTGCATCCGCGGGCGCCGGTCGTCATAAGTCTCATAGACGCCGCCTGCGAGGATGATCGTCATGACCGCCAGCGCTGCAGCGAAGATGCGATTTTCTTTCGCGAAAGTCCCGGCGTCTGAGCGCAATGTCTCGGCCAGAGAAAAAGCGAAAGCGAGCCCGGCGAAGAACGAGGCGGGATAGAGGTGATACGGGAAATATTTTCCTTGCGCGAAATAGACGGCCGTGAACGCAGCGGCGAGGACCGAGAACACTGCGGTCGCTGGAGACGGTTTCTTTCTGAGCGCGAAGAGCAGGAAGACCGTAACGCCGATAAATTCCTTGGAAGTGAGCCCCAACAACACGGTGGAGCGCACGGGCACATAGATGTCTCGCATCAACGGGGCGACGCCGTCGAGATAAGCAGGAAACGCCAGGAGCGAGAGCGCCGTCAGCAGGACGAAGACGGCGCCTGCGATGACGAGGCCGCTGCGCCACAGGAAAACAATGCTGCGATGGCGCCATAAATAATAAACCGCGAGCGCGACGCCCGGCGTTATGAACAAGGGCGGCTTGATGGCGGCGCAGAAGCCGGCCAGGACCGCGGCGAGAATGCAGAGACTGAAAGCCGGCCAGTCGCCGGTTTCGGCCCGGCTAATGAAGACGCAGGCCATCGGCAAAGCGAAAGCGGCGGCGAGATGTTCGCGCTGCGCAAAGGCGTCGTTGCACAGGAAAAAGAGGAAGACGGCGGCTGGCGCAATGACGACAAGACGGCTCGATCCGGCGCCGGAAAGGCTGCGCGGCAGAATTCTGTCGCTTATGTAAAGCGCGAACAAAATCGCTGCGTAGACGGTGGCGTAAACGGCTGCGCCGGCGCCTATGCCCGTCGCGTTTGCGATGAGCGCGCCCGGCATATAGAGAAGGGCCGGCACGGGCGGCGTGGTCTCGAAAATGTCCACATAGGCCGTTTCGCCGTTCAGCATGCGCTGGCACATGTCGAGAAGCCAGCTCACATCCGGCGTCAGCCCGGCCTGCCGCAGCGCGAGCGAGAGCGCCGTCAGCGCCGCGATGGCTGGCCAGAAGGCCGCCCCGTCAAATCTGACTGCGCCGGCTGGCGCGCGGGATATAAGGGGCTGAGCGGAAATGGTCACGATTTCGTCCGGATTGTCTGCTTGAAAGACCCGGCGCCAGCCTAGCGGGTGAAATCATGCCATTGTATTAAGAGCTTGGAAGGCGCGGCGTGGTAAGATTTTAAGTATTGGTAAAGGAGCGGCAGCCCATGCGGGGCGACGATCAGATGACCGGCAAGCGGGAAATTTTCGGAACGGACGGCGTGCGCGGCCTTGCTAATGCAGGCGCGATGACGCCGGAGAGCATTCTGGCGCTCGGCATGGCCGTGGGCCGCGTCTTCAAGAACGGCGCGCACCGCCATCGTGTGGTGATCGGCAAGGATACGCGCCTTTCCGGTTATATGATCGAACCGGCGCTCACCGCCGGATTCGCCGCGTCGGGCATGGATGTGTTCTTGCTGGGGCCGCTGCCGACGCCGGCCATGGCCATGCTGACGCGAAGTTTGCGCGCCGATCTTGGCGTCATGATCTCGGCCTCGCATAATCCCTATCAAGACAATGGCGTGAAGTTTTTCGGGCCGGACGGCTTCAAACTTTCCGACGAAACCGAAATCGAGATCGAACGGCTGATGCGCGAAGGGCCGGAGGCTGGACGCGCCGCGCCCGCCGATCTTGGCCGCGTCAAGCGCATCGATGACGCCGGGGCGCGCTACATTGAATTCGCAAAAGCTGCGTTTCCGCGCCGCCAATCGCTTGACGGCGTGCGCGTCGTTATCGATTGCGCCAACGGCGCCGGCTACAAGGTGGCGCCCACGGTTCTATGGGAGCTTGGCGCGGAAGTGAAAACCATCGGCGTCGAACCCAACGGCTTCAACATCAATCATGAAGTGGGCTCGACCGCGCCGGAAAAGATGCAAAAGGCGGTGCATGAATATCGCGCCGATATCGGCATCGCCCTCGATGGCGACGCCGACCGCGTCATCATCTGCGACGAAAAAGGCGAGATCGTCGACGGCGACCAGATCCTTGCGCTGATCGCCCGCGCCTGGAAGAAGACCGGCGCCCTCAAGGGCGGCGGCGTCGTCTCCACCGTTATGGCGAATATGGGCCTCGACAAGTTTCTCGGCGGCGAAGGCCTGAAACTCGAGCGCACGAAAGTCGGCGACCGCTATGTGGTCGAGGAAATGCGCGCCAAGGGCATCAATATCGGCGGGGAGCCGTCGGGCCATGTGGTGCTCTCCGATTACGGCACCACGGGCGACGGCCTTGTGACGGCGCTGCAAGTGCTGGCGGTGGTTGTCGGGGAAGGCCGCAAGGTGAGCGATGTCTGCCGCTGTTTTGAGCCGTTCCCGCAGCTTTTGAAAAACGTCCGCTTTAAGGGCGGCGATCCTCTCGAGGCCGAGGGCGTCAAGAAGGCGATCGAAGCGGGCGAGGAAAAGCTCGGCAAATCCGGGCGTCTCGTCATCCGCAAATCCGGCACCGAGCCCTTGATCCGCGTCATGGGCGAGGGTGAGAACGGAACGCTCGTCAAAACCGTGGTCGACGACATCTGCGCCGCGGTTGACGCGGCGTCTTAATCAGCATCCGGAAAAGAAAAACGGCCGGGTGCGGGGGACGGGCCCGGCCGTTTCAGTGATGCGCGTTTACGCAGCTTGAGTGCGCACCACGGGGAAATCGATCTCCGTGTCGGCGACGTGGTTGATGTAGTTGGTCAGGATATTGGCGACGACCACGCCCACGGTTTCGACAATCTCGCCTTCGGAGATGCCGGCGGCCTTCGCGGCTTTGAGATCTTCGTCCGAAACTTTCCCGCGTTTTTCAACGACGGCGGATGCGAAGGTCAGAATGGCGTTCAGCTTTGGATCGGCGGATTTGCCGTGCAGCCGCGCCGTGATTTCCGCCTCGTCGACTTTGAGGTTGCGCGAAATCGCCGAATGGGCCGAGGCGCAGTAATCACAAGCATTTTTGCCGGCGACGGTCAGCGCGAGCGCTTCGCGAGTTTTCTGGTCGAAGGAGCCCTTGCCGAGCGCTTCGTTGAAACCGAGCGCGGCGGAAAGAACCGCCGGGGCGTTCCCGATGACGCGGTAAAGATTGGGCACAATGCCCAGTTTCGATTTGATGGCGCCGAACAGCGCTGCGGCTTCGGCGGAGGCTTCATTGTCTGAAAGTTGCGTAAGACGGCTCATGGTATTTCTCCTTTTCCCCGTGGGGTTCGTTTTGATCTAAGGGTCTTGTTTCTTGCTGCGGCGGGGTCTCTTGCGCCCTGCTGCGATGCTTTATATGTAATTGCGGACCGAATGGTCAATTATTTATTCCGGACCGATTGGTAACGATAGCGTGAGAAGCTGAAAATGGCGCGATTGCGGGAATTCGAGATTGGCGAGGCGCTCGACGGCGTGATGGATGTCTTCTGGCGCCAGGGCTATGAAGGCGCCTCCATGCAGGACATCGAGGCGGCGACCGGGCTTAACAAACAAAGCCTTTATCGCATCTTTCCTGACAAGCGGGCGATGTATCTCGCGGCGCTGGAGCGCTACGAGGCGACCGAATTTGTAAAGGCGGAGGAAGTGCTCGCGGGGCCGGGGACGGCGCGGGCGCGATTTGAAACGCTATTTGACGGCGTCATCGCGCTGGCGGCGGCGGGCGACCGGCGCGGCTGTTTTCTGTGCAACGCCGCCGCCGATCAGGGGCAGGAGGACAAACAGGCGACGGCGGTTGTGAGCGCCTCCATGCGACGGCTCGAAAAAATGTTCCGAAAGGGGCTCGAAGTTTCGGCCCCCTATGACCGCGATCAAAAGGCGCGCGAAGAGCGCGCCTCCGCCTTGCTCGCCGCTTATCTGGGCTTGCGAATTCTGACTAAGGCGGACGCGCCCTTGCGCGTCATCAAAGCGGCGGCGGCGGCGGCGATCAGGACAATATAAAACCCGCCGGCAAGATACGCATGCCGGCGGGCTTGTTACGCTACCGAAGTCACAACTTAAGTAACGATGCGTATGTCGGCCCGGCGCGAACATTCGCGGCGCGCGATCCGGCGCAACTGCTTGTTGGGCACATACCGCGCCTGCGGGCCGCGGGCGTCGACAGTGCAGATCAGACGCGGGCCGTGACGGGTGCGCACGAGTTCTTCGGTCAGAATGATGCGCGCACGGTAGCGGGTGTCGTAGACTTCGCGATTGACGATGCGCCCTTCGCGTCCGCGATAGCCGTTGCGGCGGCCATAATCATGCCGGTCGTGATAACGATCCCGGCGGTCATAGCGGTCGTTATCGCCGAAGCGGACGGAAATGCTGAGGCTTCCATCGCGATAGGCGCCGGCGCGGTAATAACGGTCAGGCGCAAAATAATCGTAGTAATCCGCGGCGTGGCTGCGGTGGTCGTGATCGTGGCTGCAATAAGCGGGTTTGGCGAAAGCCGCCCCCGCGCCCAAGGCCGCCATGGCCAGCGCGCCCGCGATCACCGGTTTCAGAAGTCGTTTCATGTCGCTCTCCGTGCTTTCCCCAGCCGGATGTCGATGCGCCATAGATGACGGGCAATTGCGGCGAGAATGGCGCGATTTCTTGCCGGAAACCCGCCGGTTTCTCCCCAGCGCTACACATGCGCGTGAAAGGCCCGGGCGAAGGCGCGCCGGTCCCGATTGCGCCGACATGGCAAATCGTTCTAACGATTCGCCCCATGGCGTTCACCCATGACAAACCCGAGGCGAAAGACGGCGCGCCGCCGCTTGAGGCTTGTGGCCTCGCCGCCGCGATTGAGCTCGTCGGCGACCGCTGGACGCTGCTGATTATCCGCTCCGCGCTTTATGGCGTGACGCGTTTCGACGAGTTGCAAACAACGCTCGGCATGCCGCGCACGGTTCTCTCGAACCGGCTCAAGAAACTTGTTGATGGCGGCGTGTTGCGCCGGCGCGCCTACAAGGAAGCGGGCCAGCGCACACGGCACCAATATGTGCTGACGTCGAAGGGCGTCGATCTCGCTTTGCCGCTCATGGCGCTGATGCAGTGGGGCCAGAAGCATATTCTGGCGGAGGCGCAGGCCGCCGCCATCGTCAGCCGCCGCACCGGCCAGCCTTTGCATCTCGGCCTAGTCGACATCACGGGCTCGACGACGTCGCTTTCCGACGCGCAGTTCAAGAAAGCGTCCTGAGCTTTTACATCGCTTCCATCCTCAATTGCGGCTGACCGTCGGAAGTTTTCTCGAGGGTGACGCCTTCCGGACCGATCACCGCAGAGATGCGGCTGCGATAGGCGGAAAAGCTCTCGAACGTCACCACATCCACCGGCTCGTCGAACTGAAGGACAACGCGCAAATGGTCCGGCGGCATGGAGCGGATCGCGATGATCTCGCCCGTGAAGAACTGGCCGAGATAGCGGCCCTTGACGCGCGAGCCCAGTTGAAAGCGTTTCAAGGGCGGGCGGTTGCCCACTGCTGCATACAGCGTGTTCCAGTCGCGAAACCCGTATTGTTTCGCAACGAGCTCAAGGCTCTCGCTGTGGGTGATGAAATCGCCGTCTTCATCGAGACCGGCGCGCAGGCGCTTCGCCTGCTGCTTGAGCGCGTCTAGTGACGGCAAGGGAGGGTTAGTCATGGCAGACCTCGTCTTTCGCCATGCGGAACTGTCTGATGGGGCTCGCATTGCCATCGGTCCGCATGCTGAAAGCAGGGCTGACCAGAGCGTTTAACGAAGGACTTCACCAAAGCATGTCGCTCGCGAGCGGCGGGGGCCTTCACCCGGACGCCGCCATACGCCTCAGATGCGGCGTCTGTCAATCAGTCAAATTTTAAGCTCGCCGAAAACTGGCTGCCGGGGCTGGGGTCGAACCAGCATTAACCGATCCAAAGTCGGTTGTCCTACCATTAGACGACCCGGCATGGATTCATGCCGAGTGTGGTTGTCCAGATTTCGAAAAGAGATTTAGAAATCACCACACAGGTCTTCGGGCGCCTGAAAAGACGCCTACGCCTGTCGAAAAATGGTGTTCTCAGTGATCATGCAGGTGAAGTATACGGACGACATGCAGAAGTCAATCGGTATGCTTTCTTCCGCCCGAGGCGACCATTGCGGCGATGATCATCAGAAACACCCCGAAGCCGAAGACCAGCCACGCCGCGGCGGGCTCCGCGCCGATGCGGAAGGCGAGGCCCGGGAAAAGCTGCAGCACAAGCGCCGAGACACAGCATAAAAGCCCCGTCCAGAGTAGGCTGTTGGTCATGAATTCGTCTCTCTCCATAATCGCCCCGGGGGCCGATATTGCGCAATTCGGGCGCATGTTTGAAAACCTTGGGGCGTTCGCGTGACAAACCGGGCGGCAATGAGTTCTTCTCATTGACGACCGGCAAGGGCGACCGCCCGTCCGCAGCGAAGCGAGGATGTTTGACCTTCATGGGTGAAGCCCTATGCAGGTCAGAAAAAGGTGAGGCGAAAGCGAGGAATGATTTGAAAGGCCGCGTGCTCATTATCGCCGGGTCCGACCCCTCGGGCGGCGCCGGGATCCAAGCCGACATCAAGACGGTGACGGCGCTCGGCGGCTATGCGGCGGCGGCGATCACCGCGCTTACGGTGCAGAATACGAAAGGCGTTTCCGCGGTTCATGCGGTCGCGCCGGATATCATCGCTGCGCAGATCGAAGCCGTGATGGAAGACATCGGCGCCGACGCGATCAAGATCGGGATGATCGGCGATGTGGAAACGGCGGCGGTCATCGACACTGCGCTCAGGAAATATTCGGGCGTTCCTGTCGTTCTCGACCCTGTGCTGATCGCGACCAGCGGCGACGCGCTGGCGAAAGACGGCGTCGCGGCGTTCATCAAGGAGAAACTTTCCGCCCTGTCGACCGTCCTTACGCCGAACATTGACGAAGCTGCGGCGTTGACCGGCATGGAGATCGAGACCCGCGACGCCATGATTACGGCGGGCGAAGCGCTGGTCGCGCTCGGCGCGAAAGCGGCGCTGGTCAAAGGCGGCCATATGAGCGGTGAGACGGTCGAAGATGCGCTTGTTTCTGCGGAGGGCGCGCGCATCTTCTCCAATCCGCGCATCGACACGACCTCGACCCATGGCACCGGCTGCACGCTGGCGTCTGCGATTGCGACGGGTCTTGCGCAGGGGCTGGCGCTGCAAACGGCTGTGAAGCGCGCCGTCGATTATGTGCACAAGGCGATTGCGACGGCCCCGGGTTACGGCGTCGGGCATGGGCCGCTCAATCACGCCTGGGTAGTTGAGGAGTAACGGAACTTTTCCTCCGATCATTCCGGCGAGTTGATGGATGGGAACCATCAACCGGAATCCAGCCCCGGAAATAATGACGGGCGAAGCCCGGCTTTTTGTTATTGCTGGACCCCGGCTTCCGCCGGGGTGATCGGAGGTTCAACAGCACGGATGGATAGTTCAGTAGAAATTCTCGATTGAACGTCATGTCATAAGCCGATAAAGCGCGGATAAAATATAACGGAGAGACCCATGGCCGCTTATGATTTCGTGACGCTCGACGTTTTCACAGAGAAAAAATTCACCGGCAACCAGCTTGCCGTGCTGCTCGACGCGCAAGGGTTGAGCCTTGAGCAGATGCAGACCATCACCCGCGAGTTCAATTACGCGGAATCGACCTTCGTCCTGCCGCCGGAAAATCCCGATAACACGGCGCGCGTGCGGATTTTTACGCCCGGCTATGAAATGCCCTTCGCCGGCCATCCGACCGTGGGCACGGCCATCGCTGTCGCCCGCGCCAAGGGATTGAAAGGCAAAGTCCGGCTTGAGCTCAACACGGGCGTCTTTCCCGTGGATGTCGATGTGACGGAAACGGGCGGCTTTGCTGAATTCGAAAATCCCAACCTGCCAACCGAAACCGGCGCCGCGCCATCCGTCGATAAACTTGCGGCGGCGCTGTCGCTGCAGGTCAGCGCCATCGAGACGCAAGCGCACAAGCCGCGCCGCTGCGGCGCCGGGGTCGATTACATTTATGTCAAAGCGTCGCTGGATGCGGTGAAACAGGCGAAAGTCAACAGCGCCGTCTGGGACGACCTTGCGCTCGAAGAGATAGTCGGAATTTACCTCTATGCTGAAGGCGGCGAAGGGCCGGACGTGAATTATCACGCACGGATGTTTGCGCCCGGCGCCGGGGTTGTCGAAGACGCCGCGACCGGATCGGCGGCGGCGGGCTTTCCGGCGCAGATTATCCGCAGCGAGACGATTTCCGACGGCGTGCATCGCTGGGTGATCGAGCAGGGGTTCGAGATGGGACGCCCGAGCCGCATCAATGCGACGGTGGCGGTCGAAGGCGGCGCGGTTCAGTCCGTGCGCATCGGCGGCGACGCGGTCTTCATGCAGGAAGGCCGGATTTTCATCTGACCTCTTCCGTCCGCTCGACCATGGGCTCGAGTTCGCCCGCAAGGCCGTCGCCGGCGGCGCTGACGCCCTTTTGTTTCTTACTGAAAGGCGACCGTTGGCTCACCGCGACGCCGGCGAGAATTATCGCAAGCGCGGCGAGCACATTCCAGTCGAGCCGCTCGTGATAGATGACCGCGCCGAGCCCTACAGCCCATAAGGGCGTGATGTAGTTGGAGAGCGCCATGAACCCGGCGCCGGCGCGGCGGATCAGCATGATGATGAGAACGCCGTTCAGCCCCGTTGGAAAGACGCCGAGAAAGACGATGCTCATAAGGCTCGCCGCGCTCCATTCTTCGCGGTGCAGGTCTGTGAAAAATAGCGCCGGTATCGCCATGAAGGCTGCAACGATCAGCATGCCTGAGGCGAAGACCCGCGGGCGGATCGGCGGCGCCCGGCGCGAGAGGACAGCGGAGACGCCGTAAAGAAAGGTGGCGAGAAGAAGCCCCGCCTGGGCGAGAAAACTCGAAGTCATGACGCCTTTCAGCGCTTCCGGCCCCATGAGGATGAGAACGCCGATGAAACCCAGCGCAAAGCCGCCAAGTTTTCGCGCGGTGAGATTTTCACCGGCGAAAAAATAGGCGAGCGCCAGCGTCCAGATCGGCATGAACGCCATGTAAACGCCGGCGAGCCCGCTCTCCACATGCTGCTGCGCCCAGGGGAAAAGATAGAACGGCAGCACATTGCCGCTCGCCCCCACGCCGATCATCCACCACCACGACCGGCGCACGCGCCATTTTGTCCCGCTACGGATGAAAAAGGGCGGCAGGCGCCGTCCGGCGGCGCGCATCAGAATGTAAACCAGGACCGCCGCCACCCAGAGCCGCCCGGCGGCGACCACGGAAGGCGGCGCGGTCTCCACCGCCTTGCGAATAAACGCAAAAGACGAGCCGCCAAAGGCGACAATGAGCGCGAGGAGCGCCCAGTCGAACAGGGTCGCCTCCGCCGGGGTAATGTGCTTGCGGGCCATGAACTTCGCGCTATCGGCGCTGTTCGGTTCGCGCAAGGGAGAAAATCTCTTCTCCCCGCAAAATTTTATGATTTGACGGCGGACGTCTTTCCGTGCGATGGCGGGCGCGGGCCACGCCTCCCCAACGGGGCGCGCGCCATCTGGAAGGATGGAGTAAAACATGACAGATCCAGCACCCGCGGTGCGCCCAGTGCGTCCGCATTTTTCGTCCGGTCCCTGCGCCAAGCGCCCCGGATGGTCTCTCGAAAACCTTCACACTGATGTGCTCGGCCGCTCGCACCGGTCGAAACTCGGCAAGGCGCGCCTCAAAGAGGCGATTGACCGCACCCGCGCGCTTTTGGGCGTGCCGGACGATTACCGCATCGGCATCGTGCCGGCGTCGGACACCGGCGCCGTCGAAATGGCCATGTGGTCCATGCTGGGGCCCCGCCCCGTGGACATGCTCGCCTGGGAAAGCTTCGGCGAAGGCTGGGTGACGGACGCCGTGAAACAGCTGAAGCTCGATGCGCGATTGCTGAAAGCGCCCTATGGCGAAATTTCCGATCTCGCCGCCGTCGATCCGAAACACGACGTAGTCTTTACCTGGAACGGCACGACCTCGGGCGTCCGGGCGCCGAACGCGGACTGGATTTCCGCCGATCGCGAGGGGATCGTCATCTGCGATGCGACCTCGGCGATTTTCGCGCAGAAGCTCGACTGGCCGAAGCTCGATGCGGTCACCTATTCCTGGCAGAAAGTCCTGGGCGGCGAAGGCGCGCATGGCGTCCTGATCCTCAGCCCTCGTGCGGTCGAACGCCTCGAAAGCCATACGCCCGCATGGCCGATGCCGAAACTCTTCCGCATGGTGAAGGGCGGCAAGCTCAATGAAGACATCTTCACTGGCGCCACCATCAACACGCCGTCCATGCTGTGCGTCGAGGATTACCTAGACGCCCTGAAATGGGCGGAAAGCATCGGCGGACTTGAGACGCTCCATGCGCGCGCCGACGCCAATGCCGCGGCGCTTCAGGCCTGGGTCGAAAGCGCCGACTGGATCGACTTTCTCTGCGCAAATCCCGGCATTCGCTCCAACACCTCCGTGTGTTTGAAGATTGTCGATCCGGAAGTGACGAAGCTCGACGATGCGGGCCAGCGCGCTTTTGTGAAATCCATGGAAAAGCTGCTCGAGGAAAAAGCCGCCGCTTATGACATTGGCGGCTATCGCGACGCGCCGCCGGGGCTGCGCATCTGGTGCGGCGCGACCGTCGAAACCCGCGACATCGAAGCGCTCGGCCCGTGGCTCGACTGGGCCTTCGCCGAAGCGAAGTCGCACCTCTAGCTTTCTCTTTTTTCAAAATTCAGATCGGGGAATACCCATGCCTAAAGTTCTTGTATCCGACAAGCTCAGCGAAACCGCCGTGCGCATTTTCAAGGAGCGCGGCGTCGACGTCGATTACGAACCTTCCCTCGGCAAGGACAAGGAAAAGCTCCTCGCCGTCATTGGCGATTATGACGGCCTCGCCGTGCGCTCGGCGACCAAGGCGACCAAGGCGGTGATCGAGGCCGGCAAGAACCTGAAAGTCATCGGCCGCGCCGGCATCGGCGTCGACAATATCGACATTCCGGCGGCGACCGCGGCGGGCGTCGTTGTCATGAATACGCCTTATGGCAACGCCATCACGACGGCGGAACATGCGATTGCGATGATGTTCTCGCTGGTGAGGTCGATCCCGCAGGCGAGCGCCTCGACCCATCACGGCAAGTGGGAAAAATCCGGCTTCATGGGAACGGAGGTTTTCGGCAAGACCCTTGGCGTTATCGGCTGCGGCAATATCGGCTCCATCGTCGCTGATCGCGCCGTCGGATTGAAGATGCGCGTCATCGCCTTCGACCCGTTCCTGACCGAAGAGCGCGCGATTGAACTCGGCGTCGAAAAAGTCGATCTTGAAAACCTGCTCGCGCGCGCGGATATCGTCACGCTGCACACGCCCTTGACCGACCAGACGCGCAATATTCTCAGTCGCGACAACCTGGCGAAACTCAAAAAGGGCGCCTATGTGGTGAACTGCGCCCGGGGCGGCCTTCTCGATGAAGAAGCGCTGAAAGACTTGCTCGACAGCGGCCATCTCGCCGGGGCGGCGCTCGATGTTTTCGCGGTAGAGCCGGCGACCGAGCATCCCTTGTTCGGCAATCCGAAAGTCGTGGCGACGCCGCATCTCGGCGCCTCGACCACCGAAGCGCAGGAAAATGTGGCGATCCAGATCGCCGAACAGATGGCGGATTATCTCGTCCGCGGCGCGGTGTCGAACTCCTTGAACTCGCCGTCGGTCACTGCAGAGGAGGCGCCGCGGCTCAAGAAATTCATCTCGCTGGCGGAGAAACTCGGGCATTTCGCGGGCCAGTTGACGCAGACTGGCCTCAAGAAAATCGAGGTGATTTACGAAGGCGACGTTTCGCAGCTTAATCTCAAGCCGTTAACAGCTTCCGCAGTCGCAGGCGTTCTGAAGCCCATGCTGCAGGACGTGAACATCGTCAACGCGCCGGTGATTGCGCGCGAGCGCGGCATCTCTATCGCGGAGACAACGCGCGACGACGCGGACGCCTATGACAGCGTCATCCGTCTTGTCATCACGTCGGAAACGCAGACCCGCAGCGTGTCGGGCACGACCTTCGGCGGCGCGCCGCGCATTGTCGAAATCAAGGGCGTCGACATGGAGGCGTCGTTCTATCCGCACATGCTCTACACGACCAATGAGGACAAGCCCGGCTTCATCGGCGCCCTCGGACGCACGCTGGGCGAGGCGGGGGTCAATATCGCGACCTTCAATCTTGGCCGTTCCGGTCCCGGCGAAGGCGCGATTGCGCTCATCGCGGTCGACGACCCCATCAGCGATGCGGTACTCGAAAAGGTCCGCAGCTTGCCCCATGTGAAGCAGGCGACGGCGCTGTCGTTCTGACCGCGGTTCTCTTGTGACGGGGCGCACAGGCGCGCGCTGAAATGTGATCGGCGCGCGCCAAACCGAGCTTGCCGAAGCCTTTTCCCGGGCGTATCTCGCCGTTCGCGAAACGGAGAGAGAACCCATGAACACTACAATAATGACGGCCGTTGCAGCGGCTGCGATTCTGATCGCCCTTCCGTCCAGCGCCGCCGAGTTGCGGCCGGATCAAAAAGAAGCCGTCGAAAAAATGCTGGCGCAACTGGAGCCGTCCATGCGCGAGCCTATGCGCGCGCAGATCGAACAATCCGTCGCCATGCTGAATAAAGAGCAGGTGGCGATGCTTGTCGCCAGCATGGAAGACGCCGATAACGGCGCGCAGGAAATGACCGACGAGAGCGTCGAAGAAGAAGCGCCCGCCGCGTCGCCGGAAGACCTCGCTTACAACAAGAAACAATATGAGCCGGTGATCCGCGCCAACTGGCAGGCGCAGAAATCCTTCGATGCTTTCGTCGATGGCGAACTCGCGGCGAAATGTCCGTCCCGGGATCAATACGCCGTCTTCGGCTCGGGCTATCGCTACGAGCTGCGCCAATTGGCGCCGAACTGGCCGCGCGCGTCCGATAATGTGGACGCCGATGTCGCCATCCTCAGCGGCTCTTATGCGCCGCAGGACGGGCGCTATCAGTTCGACTTCTCCAAAGTGAGAACCAGCTACGACAAGGCGAAGGTTTCCGCGGCGGTGGCCAGCGCTTGCGCGCAATGGACGAAAGAAGCCGCGGCGTTTCACGCCAAAGCCAAGCCGCTTCAGGCGGCCGAGGATTTCAACGGCCTTCACGCGCTGGAACAGTCTTCGCACGCCAAAGTGGAGCCCATCGAAGCGGCGTTGAACGAGGTTCTTGAGGCCCAGGCGCCGGCGGGCGATTACGCCCTTTACACGGCCCTCCAGAACGGCCAGCGGATCAACTGAAGGCGGTCTTCCCGCTGCTTTTCCCGAAGCCGCTCGCCCGCGTTGACGGGCGGCCCGAAAGCCCTATGGTGCGCCCGCAATAATCCGAATTTGGAGGCCTTTATGGCAGATGTGGCGGTCGTCGGCGCGCAATGGGGCGACGAGGGCAAGGGCAAGATTGTGGACTGGCTGTCGGCCCGGGCCGATGTGGTGGTTCGCTTTCAGGGCGGCCATAACGCCGGCCACACGCTGGTCATCGACGGCGCCGTTTACAAGCTGTCGCTGCTGCCGTCCGGCGTCGTGCGCAAGGGCTGCATCGGCGTCATCGGCGCCGGCGTCGTCGTCGATCCTTTCGCGTTGCTCGCCGAGATCGGCCGCATCAAGGAGCAGGGCGTCGAGGTGACGCCGGACAATCTGATGATCGCGGAAAACGCGACGCTCATTCTCCCCGTGCATCAGGAGCTCGACGCCATGCGCGAGAGTTCCGCGTCGGGCGTCAAGATCGGCACCACGAAACGGGGCATCGGTCCCGCTTACGAAGACAAGGCTGGGCGCCGGGGCCTGCGCGTCATCGATCTGGCCCATACGGACTCGCTGAAGGAAAAAGTCGAAAACCTGCTCGTCCATCACAACGCGCTGCGCCGCGGTTTCGGCGAGGCGGAGATCGATGCGGACGCGCTGGTGGCGCAGTTGAAAGAGATCGCGCCCAAGGTGACGCCCTTCATCAAACCGGTCTGGCGCGAGCTCGATATCGCGCACAAGGAGGGCAAGCGCATCCTCTTTGAAGGCGCGCAAGGGATGCTCCTCGACGTCGATCACGGCACTTACCCCTACGTCACCTCGTCAAACACCGTGGCGGGCCAGGCGGCGACGGGCTCCGGCATGGGGCCGCGCTCGGTCCATTACGTTCTCGGCATCGTCAAGGCCTACACGACCCGCGTCGGCGAAGGCCCGTTCCCGACCGAGCTCACCGACGCCGTCGGCAAGCGCCTTGGCGAGCGCGGCCGCGAATTCGGCACGGTGACAGGGCGACAAAGACGCTGCGGCTGGTTCGACGCCTGCCTTGTGCGCCAGTCTCTGAAAATCGCGGGCGTCGACGGCATTGCGTTGACCAAACTCGACGTGCTCGACGGACTCGACGAACTGAAAGTCTGCGTCGGCTACAAGATCGGCGGCAAGGAATTCGATTATTTGCCCGCGGGCATGGACGCGCAGGCGGGCGCCGAGCCAGTCTATGAGGTCATGGAAGGCTGGTCGGGTTCGACGGAGCGCGCGCGGTCATGGGCGGACCTTCCGGCGGAAGCGGTGAAATATGTCCGCCGCATCGAGGAGCTTATCGAAACGCCGGTGGCGCTTGTCTCAACCAGCCCGGAGCGCGACGATGTCATCCTGATGAAAGATCCGTTTCAGGACTAAATGGGGTTGGGGCCCCATTTAGTGATGGGGTTGATTGGGCGGGGGACCCAATCAACGGCCTTGTTTAAATAATCAGGCCTTCTTGTTTTTCGTATGCTCCGCGATCCTTTGCGCGATCATGGCGTGACCGCTGAGCATGCGCAGGCGTTCCGTTTCATCGGGCTCCAGCGACCACTGCCCGTGCTCCACCGTGCCGCCGAGCAGGATCGCGCCTTTGCGCGGGAACATATAAAGAAGGCCGTTTTCCGCTGAAAAATTCACATAGCCGTAATCTACTTCCGGCTGCGGCAACAGCATGGTCAGTTGCCCGCGCGCTGGACCCAATGTCTCGTCGCCGAAAAGTTCACGGGCGCCAAGCCCGGTGCAGTTGAAAATGAGTTTTTCCTTGAGATCGAAAATATCGTCGGCGGTTTTGAAACTTTTCTGAACGATGCGGCCGCCCGCGTTTTCGACGTCTCGCATCAGCGCGCGCAGATAAATGTCGGGATCGATCATCAGCGCGTGATGACGCTCCACATAACCATAACCGAAATAGCGCTCGGGATCGGTTTCGACAGCGAGCCCGGCGTAAAGGTCATCGCCTTCGAAATAGGGCGTGCGCTCTCTCAGGGGCGGCTTCTCGCGCAGGCCGAGATAGCGCATGTAGTAGACGCCGTATCGAGGATCGTTGGCGAGATGCTGGAACGCGCGCTGGGCGATGCGCGCCGCACGCAGGAACTGCGTGACGAATTCATCACTGATCGCCTCGCGGCCGTCATAGAGCGTTGTCGGGTGCCAGTAAGCGCCGGCGATATTGGAAGTTGTGTAAGGCGGCAGCGCCGCGCCGTAGACGCTCACCTCATAACCGCGGCGCAGAAGCAGAAGCGCCGTCGTCAGGCCGTTCACTCCGGACCCAATCACCGCCGCGCGGCGGTCGTCGATCTTTTCTGCAAGCTCCACGGAAAGCTGCGCGCAACCCCAGGACAAGGTGACGCCGCAGCCGCCATGACCGTAATTGTGGATGACATCGCGGCGGCCGAATTTTTCATGCTCCAGCCGGAAGCCATTGCTGCGATAGGGGCGCAGGCCCACCACCGTCCGGATCTCCCGCGAGGGCTGGGAGAGGACCGGCGCATAAGGCGCGTCGAAGGGCTTCGCGCTGTCGTCGGCGGCGCGAGCGGCCATAGGCAGAGTGCTGAGGGGCAGGGCTGCCGCGGCCGGAGAAAGCGCGGCGGCGGTGAGCAATTGTCGTCTTTGCAGCATGAGCAGAAATCCCTTGGTTTCGCTTTACTCCATCTTTCCGGCGGCCGCGCTCATGCGCAACCTCCCGTTTTCGTGTGCGCGCCCTCTCTGGCGCGGCGACGTCGCGCTGGGTAGAATGATCCCAAAAGGATTATCCATGAAGCGGGTCAAAACTTTCATTTTTCCGGCCGTTCTGGTTCTGGGGCTGGCGGTCTTCGCTCTCACCGGGCGCAACGCCGCGAGCGGCGCCGATTACATGCTCGACCGCGAACCGGAAGTAATCGCTGCGACGTTTTCCTCGGCCTGGTGTTCGTCCTGCAAAATTCTTGAACCGCGCCTCGCGGCGGTGATGCCGGACTTTGCGGATCAGCCGGTGAAGTTTGTGGAGCTCGATTTCACTTTCGGACAAGGCGCGGCCGTTGAAGAGAAGGCGCGCGCCGAAGGGCTCGCGGAGATTTATCCGCGCTTCAAAGGCGCCACCGGTTTCACGCTGCTCGTCGATCGCGACACCGGCGAGATCATCGATAGCCTCACTGTCGATTACGATAAAAACGCCATGCGGGCCGCGATTGCGCGGGCTATCGCCATGGCCGGGCGCGGTGACACGGCAGAATAAATCTCTATACAGAATAATAGAATTGAAGCCGGTTTTGTCATGCGAAACCGGGGCGGGACAGTCCGTGGCGAGTTGTAACTTTCGCCGATTTTGCTTGCCTTTCCGGCGCTTTTGAGCCACGATTATTTTCGTTCCGAGGGGCGTCCCGCCTGTCGCCAATGGGCGACGGCTAGTGCGACGCGCAACTCATTGATCCGCTTTTCGGATCGGGAGCAATGTGCGCCAGGTTAGCTTGGGCAATGGGACTGAGATGAACCCTATGAACCTGATCCGGGTCATGCCGGCGCAGGGACGGAGCCGCAAAAGGGCTTTGCTCTTTAGGGAGCAGGGTCCAATGCCGATTTCCTCATCGCTGGATCCTGAAGCTTAAGCGGCGATGGGGAGACCGGACATGTTTCGAAGCGTTTCTATCGTTGGTTTTGGCTCCCGCATCGCGCTGCGGTTGCGGAATTTTGTGTTGAGTCCAAGAGCGGCTGTTTTCAGCGCCTTCTTTGCGGCTTTTTCTCTTATTCCTGCCGCGTCTTTGCATGCCGAGCCCTCCCTGTCCGGCCTTGCGCAGGAAAGTCCGTCAGAGGCCAATAAGGCGCGCCCCGGCGGCTGCGTGACGGAGCGTTACCAGGAAATCGATCTCGTCGTCTGTCGCTTCGATCCAAGCGAAAGCGATGTTCGCCTGTTTCTAACTAACGCAGACGGCGAACCTTACGGTCATTTCAACTGGATCAATGATGCGCTGACACAAAAGGGGGAGCGCCTCGTCTTCGCCATGAACGCCGGCATGTATCACGAGGACCGCGCGCCGGTGGGATTGTATGTCGAAGCAGGTGAGGAATTTGCGTCGCTCAACGATAATGACGGGCCCGGCAATTTCCATCTGAAACCGAACGGCGTGTTCTATGTGACGGCGGACGGCGCCGCGGGCGTCGCCGAAACAGGCGCATTCAAAGAAACAGGGCTGGAAGCGACATACGCCACCCAGTCGGGTCCGATGCTGGTCATCGATGGCGTCATCCATCCGCGCTTTCTTCCCGATTCGGACTCATTGAAACGCCGCAACGGCGTCGGCGTGACGGAGGACGGCGACGTCATCTTTGTCCTCGCTGACACTCCCGTCCGGTTTTACGACTTTGCGTCTTATTTTCGCGACGTGTTGAAAACGCCGAACGCGCTTTATCTTGACGGAACCATCTCACGTCTCTACGCGCCGGAGCTTGAGCGCAACGATCCGGGCGCCGCCATGGGGCCGATTGTCGGCGTGGTGGAGAGACATGACTGAAGTTGTCATAGGAACGCGGTTTTGCGGGCCCCGGACATCCGGCAATGGCGGCTATTGCGCCGGGCTCTTCGCGCAGATGGTCGACGGTACCGCTGCGGTGATGCTGAAAGCCCCGCCGCCCCTCGATACGCCGATCGCGCTGCGCGAGGGCGAGTGCGGGTTTGAAGCGGTCGCCGGCGAAACCCTGATCGCGAATATCGAACCGGCATCGGTGAAGGTTTCGCCGCCGCCGATCCCTGACGACGCCGCCGTCGCGCGCGGTCATGACGATTTCCTGAAAGCCGAGGGCGGTCATCAGATCATTCCCTATTGCTTCGTATGCGGAAAGGAGCGCGCGCCCGGCGACGGCCTCCGGATTTTTTCAGGGCCTTGTCCCGATAGCCCCGTTAATGCCGATTTCTGGACGCCTGCGAAAGATCTCGCCGGGGAGGACGGTCTCGTGCGGCCGGAGTTCCTGTGGGCGGCGCTCGACTGCCCTACGGCCTATGCCCTGCGCGTTGGCGACACGATGACGCTGCTCGGCCGCATGGCGGCGGAGATCATCCGGCGCCCGAAGCCCGGCGAACGCCTCATCGCCGCCGCGTGGCGCGAGGGCCAGGACGGCCGCAAGCATTTCTCGGACTCGGTTCTCCTCGACGAGAACCGCGAGATTATCGCCGCCGCCAACACCCTCTGGGTCGAACTCAACGACCCGGCGTTGATCGCAAAGCTGCGGGCGGAAAACGCGTAAAACCGCCCGGTTTCCGGCTCCGGTCTTCCTTGAAGCGCCTCCGCCGATTTGCTAGGGATACGCCACCTTCCGAGGGGCGCCGGCGTCACCGGCTGAGACCTTGTTCTGTCCGCCAGGACAACTTCACAGGGGCACCCTTTGAACCTGATCGGTTAAGACCGGCGTAGGGACGGAGCCAGTATTCTCTCCTTTTCAACGCGCGGAATCCCGGTCGCCACAGACAAGCGAGAGGCCGCGATGAACAAGCATATAGATCAATCCGAATTCAAAACGCCGGAAGTGACCACCGGGCCGCTGCCGTCATCGCGCAAGACCTATGTGGCGGGCGACATTCACAAAGACATCCGCGTGCCGGTGCGCGAGATCGATCTTCACCCGAGCGCGGGCGAACCGCCCGTGCCGGTCTATGACACCTCCGGTCCTTACACTGACCCCAACGTGACGATTGATGTTGAAAAGGGTCTTGCGCGCACGCGCACGGCCTGGATCAAAGAGCGCGGACATGTAGAGGAATATGACGGCCGCGAGGTGAAGCCGGAGGATAATGGCGGCGCGAAGGGCAAACATCTCGCCCGCGAATTCCCGGTCAAAAACCGTCCCTTGCGCGGGACCGGAACCGGCCCCGTCACGCAATATGAATTCGCGAAAGCGGGCATCATCACGAAGGAGATGGAGTTCGTCGCGATCCGCGAAAATCTCGGCCGCAAGCAAATGCTCGACGGCGCGGAAGAGCGCGTCGCGCAGGGCGAAAGTTTCGGCGCCGAGATCCCGCCTTTCATCACGCCGGAATTCGTGCGCTCCGAAATCGCCCGCGGGCGCGCCATCATCCCCTCCAACATCAATCACCCGGAACTGGAGCCGCAGATCATCGGCCGCAATTTCCTGGTCAAGATCAACGCCAATATCGGCAACTCCGCCGTGGCGTCGTCGGTCGAGGAGGAAGTCGACAAGATGGTCTGGGCGACGCGCTGGGGCGCGGACAATGTCATGGACCTGTCGACGGGCCGCAACATTCACAACACCCGCGAATGGATCATCCGCAATTCGCCGGTCCCTATCGGCACCGTGCCGATCTATCAGGCGCTGGAGAAGGTGAACGGCGTCGCCGAGGACTTAACGTGGGAGGTCTATCGCGACACGCTGATCGAGCAATGCGAACAGGGCGTCGACTATTTCACCATCCACGCCGGCGTGCGCCTGCCCTTCATTCACTTAACGGCCGACCGGGTGACGGGGATCGTCTCGCGCGGCGGGTCGATCATGGCGAAATGGTGCCTCGCCCATCACCGAGAGTCGTTCCTCTATACGAATTTCGAGGAAATCTGCGAGATCATGCGCAAATATGACGTGTCGTTCTCGCTGGGCGACGGCTTGCGTCCCGGCTCCATCGCGGACGCGAATGACCGCGCGCAGTTTGCGGAGCTTGAAACCCTCGGTGAACTGACGAAAATCGCCTGGGACCATGGCTGCCAGGTGATGATCGAGGGGCCGGGTCACGTCCCCATGCACAAGATCAAAGTGAACATGGACAAACAGCTCAAAGCCTGCGGCGAGGCGCCGTTCTATACGCTCGGGCCGCTGACCACTGACATCGCGCCCGGCTATGACCACATCACGAGCGGCATCGGCGCGGCGATGATCGGCTGGTTCGGCACGGCGATGCTTTGCTATGTGACGCCGAAGGAGCATCTCGGCCTCCCCGACCGCGACGACGTGAAGGTCGGCGTCGTCACCTACAAACTCGCGGCGCACGCCGCCGACCTCGCCAAGGGCCACCCGGCGGCGCAGGTGCGGGACGACGCGCTGTCGCGCGCGCGCTTTGAATTCCGCTGGGAGGATCAGTTCAACCTGTCGCTCGATCCGGAGACCGCGCGCGACTTCCACGACCAGACATTGCCCAAGGAAGCGCACAAGGTCGCCCATTTCTGCTCCATGTGCGGGCCGAAATTCTGTTCCATGAAGATCACGGCCGAGGTCCGCGACTACGCCGCGGGCATGAGCGACAATGAGAAAAAAGACCTCGAAAAGCTGAGCCAGGAAGGCATGAAGGAAATGTCGGAGAAATACCGCGAAATGGGGTCGGAGCTTTATCTTGAGGAGCAAGCGGTCAAGAAGGCGAATGAGGGGTTGTGATGATTCTGGAATGTTTGCGTGATGCAGCCTAACTGGCTTCCAAAGTCGTTATCTTTGATTCTTGAGTGGGCACATCAAGAACAAACAATTGTCGCGGCTGTTATTGCCCTTGTCGGAGCGCTCCTAACCGTTCGAGCGATTCGGAGGCAAATCACCACGCAACAAGCACAATGGAATGACGAAAAGTTACGCAGTCTTAGGGCCCAGAGGGCTAGGTTGGTGTTCGCTCTGAGTGAATTCGTAGACTACAACAAAAGTTACTATGTTGTGTGTAAGCAGGTTTTTGAAGGCTACGAGTTAATCCGAAACGGAGAGATAGACGTTCCGGAACTTCCGCCAATGCCGGAAGCGGCTTTGGAGATCGCGTTTTCCGTACTTTCGCAAACGTTACCAGACGATGTTGCGTCAACACTGGAACGAACAACGAATGCCCTTCAGACTTATCACTCCCGACTGAGTGATGGGTTGTCGCTACTTCGCGCTAAGAATAAGTTTAACGGGTTGAGTGATAAGGCTGCCTTCGCAAAGCGTACTCAAGAGTGCTTATATTTTGAAAATCTGGTAGGTTCCCTTTTTGATTTTGCACGAAAAGAAACTGAAGGAGCGAGCGAATTTCCGTGTGTGGAACATGCCATAAAGCAACTAGCATTTAAGAATATGGACGATGAATATCGCGAGTGGGTGTCGGAATGCATCAGGCAGCTCTGGGAACATAATGAGTTTAGGGCGTAAGTGCCCGTACTAGGTCAGCGAGGAGGGCAGGTTACGCTGCGCTAACCCGCCCTACGGAGAACCTCTCCTCCCCGTCATCCCGGACGCGCTTCAACGCGAAGTGTTGCTGCGCAGATCCGGGATCGCCCTCGACCAGGCGCACCCCTGACAGCGATCCCGTGTCTGCAGCGCGTCATTTCATGCCGCGCAGCGCACGGGATGACGGTGGGGCGGGTTTTAAATCAGAATCTACAGAAGACGGCGGATTGGGTGCGCCTCCACCTCCCCCTTGAGGGGAGGTCAAAACGGCGAAGCCGTTTTGGGTGGGGGTATCTGAGCAAGGCATCGGCCCCGCTTATCCTGAGAATTCATGACCCCCTCCCGAAATCAAAGATTTCGACATCAAACGAGGCCCCAACCCCGTTTGATCCTCAAGGGGGAGGTGGGCGTTGCGCATATGGCGGATGCATCAGGGACGCAGGGGGCGGCGGCAAGTATAAGGCCATTCCGGACCCCGTGGATAATTTTTCACCAGTTTTTTTCCTGCCGTATACTGCCCCGCAGTCCGGACATTGAGAGGCGGTGAGGCCTGCCGTTCCCATTGCTTAAACGGGGCCCCAACCCCGTTTAAGGGATCGCGGCGCGCAGGGCGCGAGGGTTGCGAAACGGAAACTCCTCGCGCGCTGGCCGGTCGCAGAGGCCGGGCTTTCTGGCGGCATTTCAACTCTGGCGCGTAAAAACCGTCAGGGGTCGCCATTACGGCCGGTCCCGCCGATGCCGAAGAACGCTGCAAATGCGGGGCGTGATGCGCCCTTATGCTTCTAAGTGCGATGGACGTTTCACGCCCCGCGCCTCTCTATTCCTTGCGTTCGGCTCTCCCGGGAGCGCGGCGGGCAGTAGCTATGGATGGTCACCCGATATTCGTCGCAAGGATGACGACGCCGAGCACCAGGCATAATCCGTAGACGGCCTTTGACAGCATGGCAGGGGAGAGGCGCGTGGCGATGCGCCGGCCGATGAAGCTCGCGACGACGGCGCCGGGGAGGGCGTAGAGGAAAAGCGTCAGCACCTCGCGGCTCCAGAAGCCGGCGACCGCGTGGCCGGTCGCGATCATCACCGAGACGGGGAAGAAGAACGCCTGCGTCACGCCGAGATAGCGGGCAGGAGACCAGCGGCGCATGGCGCCGTAGAAAATCACCGGCGGGCCCGGAATGTTGTAGGCCCCGCCGAGGACGCCGCCGGCGAAGCCGGCCGCATAGCGCCAGCGCCGGTCTTTCAGCTCGCCGGTCGGAGGGCGCAGCAGCGAGAAAAGCGCGAAGGCGATGATGATGATCCCGAGCGCGATGAGGAGCGGCTCCTTCGGCGCGCTGGCGAGGAGATAGACCCCCAGCGGCACGCCGACAGCCGCCGCAATGATGAGCCCGGCCACCTCGCCGAAATGGATGTCCTTCCAGTTCTGGCCGGCGATGACGGCGCTGAGGACGACGCCGGTGAGCGCAACCAATGCTGCGGCGGAGGGCGCGTCCATGGAGAGCGCGAGCAGCGGCATGGCGACGAGCGCGAAGCCGAAACCGACGATCCCCTGCAACAGGGCGGCGAGAAACATGATGAGAAGGATCCAGTGCATGGAAAGCGGTGTAGCCTGTTCGGCGCGCGGATACAGCCCGGCGCGTGCAGGCACAGCATTCCCCTTGCGCCGTGTTCGGGTTAGGCTGGTTTCGCAATCGGGGGGAGACCGGCCTTGCGCATACTGATCATCATCGCCGCGGCGATTATCGCGGCGCCGCTCACCGGGTTCGGCGGCGTCTATCTGTTGAGCGAGGCGAAGTTCCGCGACGTGACATACGATCCGGCGTTCGATGCGCCGATCCCGACCGACGAAGCCTCCATCGAACACGGGCGCCATGTGGCGCGCACGCGCGGCTGTTTCGGCTGTCACGGCCAACAGCTTCAGGGCAAGGATTTCGGCGAGCAATGGGACTGGCCGGAGCGCGCCGTCGCGCCGAACCTGGCGCTCTATGCGCGCGAACATGACGACGCGACGCTCGAAGCCGCAATCCGCCAGGGCGTCGGCGCAAACGGCAAGGCGCTCACCTCCATGGTGTCTTACAATTTCGCGCGGATGAGCGACGAGGATGTCGCGGCGCTGATTGCGTTTTTACGCTCGGCGCCGGTTGTGGAAATCGACCTGCCGAAACCGAAACTCGGCTGGGGCGTGCGCTGGAGTTTTATCACCGGCGAGGAAAAGCACATGGCGGAATGGGCGGATGCGGTTCCGCCCTTGCGCGTCCACGCCGAAACGGAGCCCCAGCGCGCCCATGGCGAATATCTCGCCATGACCATGTGCAACGAGTGTCACGGGCTCGACCTGCGCGGCGCAACCTTGTGGGATGCGGTGACGCCGGACCTGATCGTCGTCTCCGCCTATTCGCGCGAGGAGTTCGAAAAACTGATCACCACCGGCGTCGCCATGGGCGGGCGTGAACTCGGCTTGATGCGGCTGGTGGCGCCCGACCGGTTTCCCGAGTTGTCTGAGGAAGAAATCGACGCGCTCTATCTCTATCTCACCTCGCTCGTCGAGGAGACCCCCGCCGAGGGGGTCTTCTGGCGGCCCTGACGGCCGGACCCGAGTGACTGCATTGGAGAAGGGTCAAGGGGCTTCCGGCGACCCATGGTGCTAAAGGGTTACATTCTATACATTTTTTTCCGCAGGCGAACTCCTCCGCATAAATACTGTTAGAGTGGCGAAGTTCAGACAGAAGGGGAACTTTTATGAAGATGAGAACGCTTTTGACCGGCGCCGTATTCGCCATCGCTGCGACGGGCCTTGTCGCCTGCGGCGATAAATCGGCTGAGGACCAAATGGAAGACACCGCCGACGACATCGAGGATGCGGCCGATGACGCCGCAGACGATGTCGAAGATGCGGTCGACGATACAGGCGATGCGATGGAAGAGGCCGCCGATGACGCCGGCGACGCCATGGACGAAGCGGCTGATGATATGGAAGACGCCGCCGAAGACATGGAAGATGAAATGGAAGACGAAGACCCGCAGAACTGACGCTTCGGTTTTGTGTGGTTAGAGCCGGCGCCTTCGGGCGCCGGTTTTCTTTTACGCGCCCACGAGCCACATGACGAACGGAACGGTCACGGCGGAAAGGATGACGCCGAGCGCGATGGCGCCCGAGACAGCGGCGACGCTGGCGTTGAACTTCACGGCGAAGAGATAGGGGTTCATCCCCGTCGGCAGCGCCGCGAAGATCGTCACCAGCGCAGTCTCCCGCGGCGGCAGGCGGAAGACGAAGCTTGCCAGCGCCCAGGCGATGAAAGGAAAGAGCGCCATTTTCAGAGCCATGATCGCGGCGACGCCCTGCAGATTGCCGCGCAAGGGATAGGCCGCAACGGCGAGCCCCAGGGCGAAAAGCCCCGTCGGGATCGCCGCGTCGCCGCCGAGATCGATAATGCGCTGGCCTGGTCCCGGTATGGTCAAGCCGCTCCAGTTCCACAACGCGCCGGCGGCGAGCGCCAGCACCACAGGATTTTTAAAGAGGGAGATAAGAACGCCGCGCGTCACTTTGAGAAGATCGACGCCGCGTTCGCGATTGGCGAGCTCCGCCCAGAGCGTGCCGAGGAACCAGTGGCTCGCCGCATGAACGGCGATGATCAGCGCCGCGATGATGAGGCCTTCCTCGCCAAAGGACAAATAGGCGATGGAAAGTCCCATCATGCCGAGATTGCCGAAGGTCGAGGCGAAGGCCGCCGCCGATCCGCCCCCGTCGCCGAGCCCCTTCACGCGGTTGACGCCGAAGAGAACGATCAGCCAGATCAGTCCCGCGGCGGCGTAGTAGGCGCTCCACACCCCGGTCGCCGATTGGGTGATGTCCACCGACTGCATGGTGCGGAAGAGCAGCGCCGGCACGCAGAAATAAAGCACGAAATCATTGAGGCCCTTCGCGCCTTCGCGGCCGATGAGACCGGTCTTCGCGGCGGCGTAACCGCAGGCGATGATGAAAAAGACTGGTGCGACGACGGAAAGGATGGCGGCCATGAAAGCTCCCTGTCAGGGAGAGCGATGTCATTATTGCTCACCATTGTCGAGCGCTTGGAAGCGGAGAAGGCCTCTTTCCGCCGGAAAGGAGCTTGCGTTATGGCGCCGCCAATCGGCTGCAACTATGGAAGAGTGTTTAAAGCGGCCGGCGAAGAACTATGACCGGGCAAAGTTCAGCCAGCGGATAGCCTTCGCTTTCGACAAACGCCGCGTCTCCAAAGTTTTGCTGCGCATAAGTCAACATGTGCTTGCGGGTTGGAAAACCGACCTCGAAGCCGGATCCTTTCAGCGTGTCGAAACGGGCGATGTCATGGGGCTCCCATCCGGTTTTTTGCGAGAGAAGGTCGCGATCCGGAAAAAGCTCGTTGAAAATATCGAGAATTTTCTCCAGCGGCACTGAATAGTGCGGAAACTGATGAGCGATCGCCATGGCGATACGAAAACGAAGAGCTGTGGAATTCAGGTCCGGGCAGTCGAGATAGCCCCTAGCGATTTCGCTAACACTCAGCGGCGTTTCGGGCGCACAAAAAGCGCGAATGACTGCGACGCCGTCTCTGGCGAGAACGCGGCTCATTTCAGGGAACAAGTCAGGCAGGTTGGCGCCGACGGAATTGGCTGAACCATCACCGATGATCGACGAAAATTCGCCCATCCCAAAAGGCAAATTCAGCCAGTCTCCATACATCGCCGTACAGCGTGCGCTGTTTTTCGGCCAATGCTGGTTGATCATCTGGGGCGTTCTGTCGACCGCCGTTAACCGTGTTCCCAGTTCAGCATAATCAGGGGTGACCCCCAGCATCAGGACATTTCGTTCATGGCCGTCGATAAGGCCGCGGAGTTTCTCGACATCAAGCGGTGTGGGACGCATGGGCGAGCCCATGCGTGCATAGTGTTTGGCGTGGAAATTCCATTCACTGGTCATGACGCCGTTCAATCTATAAGACTATGAGCTAAATCTTTGGGCTTGAGGCAAGAAGGGCGCCAGTGTGGCGAGCATCGTCGTCTATACAAATCCCATGGACAAGCTGTTCATCTGGCGAGCCGGCTGGCCGCCGGTTGTACATGGCTATCTTCTGTGCGGCGCATTGCGGGCAATGGCGTTGCGCGGACACCGTTACCGCGTGATGAAAGAGCCTCGGCCCGTGCGCGCTGATCTGGCGATTATGCATACGGACAGCACATTTGTCGACAAGGAGTATCTCGCTCTAGCAGATGCTTTTCCGCGCACCATCAATTTCGGCGCAGCGGATATTTCCAAGCGCAATGTCAGCAGATCTCTTCTCGCGAAAGATACGTCATGGCCCGGACAGGTGATCGTGAAGTCCGACCTGAATTATGGAGGCTTGGTTGAAGTCCGGCGCAACAGGGAAGCGCAGCGCCGCGGCTTGCCGGAACCTTATCCCGGCGCGAAGGAAAAGCTGGTTTACGACATTTACGACAACCCGCAGGCCGTGCCGCCGGAAGTATGGGATGATCCTGATCTCGTGGTTGAGAAATTCATGCCGGAGAAGGGCCCGGACGGCTATGCCATGCGCACCTGGCTTTTTCTAGGCGACGAAGGCGGCTGTGTCCGCCATGTGTCGGCCCAGCCCGTCATTAAATCCCATGGCGTGATCCGTTCGGAAAGGGTGGACGTTCCCGAGGAGATGTATGCCGAACGCGAGAGGCTGGGCGTTCAATATGGAAAGTTCGATTTTGTGCTTAACGAGGGCAAACCGGTCCTGTTGGACGCCAACAAAACCCCCGGCGCGCCGGATATGCCGCGCGACATGCGCCATCGCATCGCCAACCGTCTCGCGAACGGGATGGAAAGTTTGTTGAGGGCCGGGGGCGGAAAGCATTGATTCATGGCGCCGCCGTCAGCATCTGATAATCTTCTTCGATGACCCGTTCCTTGAACCCAGTTTATTCCGGCCGTCCGCAGTCGATTTTTCCCACCATGTCGCGGCTTGCGCGCGAACATGGCGCCATCAATCTCGGTCAGGGTTTTCCCGATGAGGACGGGCCGAAAGAAATTCTTGAGATTGCAGCGAAAGCGTTGATCGAGGGGCCGAACCAGTACGCGCCGGTGGAAGGTCTGCCGGAGCTTCGTTATGCGGTAGCGAAAGCCAACAAGCGGTTTTACGGCCTCGACATCGATCCAGAACGGGAAGTCCAGATCGTTTCCGGCGCCACCGAGGGGCTGGCCGCAGCATTCCAGGGCTACCTCGAACCCGGCGATGAGGTCGTGCTGCTGGCGCCCTTTTATGAAAGCTATGCGCCGCAGACCGAAGCCGCGCGCGCGCGCATCCGGTTCGTGGATCTCGTTCCGCCGGAATGGCGCCTCGATGCGGCTGCGCTCGAAGCGGCGATCACGGCGAAAACCAAACTCATCGTCATCAACACGCCGCACAATCCGCTCGGCAAGGTGATGAGCCGGCAAGAGCTTGAGATTGTCGCCGATGCGGCGCGTCGCCACGATCTTATTGTCGTCTGCGATGAGGTTTATGAGCATCTGGTTTTCGATAGACGCCCGCATATCCCGTTGATGACCTTGCCCGGCATGAAGGAGCGCACAATCCGCATCGGCTCAGCGGGAAAGACCTTTTCCGTCACCGGATTTCGGATTGGCTATGTCACAGGGCCGGCGCCGCTGATCACCGGACTGATGAAAGCGCATCAGCACCTTTCCTATACGTCGCCGGGACCTCTGCAGAAAGCGGTGGCGGCGGGACTGGCGCTGGGCGACGATTATTATGAGCGCTTCACAGCAACCATGCAGGCGAAGCGCGATCTGCTGGCGGGCGGATTGAAAAAGGCCGGGTTTGAAGTTTTGCCCTGCGAGGGGACCTATTTCCTAACCATCGATATCCGCTCCGTTGGGCATGAGGACGACGCCGCCTTCTGCCGGGAGATCACCGAAAAGGCGAAAGTCGCCGCGGTGCCGATTTCCGCTTTCTACCATCCCTCGCAGGCAAACGCGCCGCGCAATTATGCGCGCTTTTGCTTCTGCAAGCGGCCTGAGATATTGGAGGAAGCCTCGGCGCGTCTCGCGCGCTATTTCGCTTAAGGAAGCGCGTCATGAGAAACAGCTTTTTCGCCGTCTTTGTCGTTTCGCTCTTGTCAGCCGGTTGCGTGAAAGCCGTCACGACAACAGTCGGCGCCGCCGCGGGTGTGACGACAGCTGCGGTGAAAACCACGGCCGGTGTTTCCGGCGATGCTGTGGAGGCGGCGTTTGAGCCTCGCGATCATGACGACGATCCGCGGCCTTTCGATGATGCGCGCAACGCCATGGCCGATGTCAACGCGGCGCTTGATAGAGCCCAGTTAAACGGCAAAAACGTTCTCCTCGTTCTTGGCGGCAACTGGTGTCACGATAGTCGAGGCCTGGCGGCGAAATTCGAACGCGAGGAACTCGCGGGTGTCATTGATGACGGCTATGAGGTTGTCTGGGTCGATGTGGGCCGCCGGGATCGCAATCTCGATGTTGCGCAACGCTTCGGGGTTGATGATCTATACGGCACGCCCACTGTGCTCGTGCTTTCGCCGGAAGGGGAACTTTTAAACCGCGACAGCGTCCATGACTGGCGCACGGCCGATTCAAAACCTTATGACGAAACGCTCCGCTATTTCGAGCGTTTCGCCGGGAATGGGTTTTAAGTTTTAGATTTCGCCTGCTGTTCCGTGGTCCAATAAGAAACGCACGGAATTTTGGTCTTGTCGCAGCGGTGGGCGTATTTCCGCGCGATGTCGGTCACTTCTTCCAGAAGGCCTTCCTCGAGGGTGATGGGGTCCAGCCCCAGGCCCAGAAGCCGCTGGTTTTCGACATTGAGGTCGTTTTCGGCGTCTTCTTTGCGGGGATTGTTTACATATTCGATGGCCGCGCCCGTCTTGTCGGCGATGAGTTTCGCAAGATCGCGGACCCGGTGGGTTTCGGTCATCTGATTCAAGATGCGCACGCGTTCTCCGTGCTGGGGCGGGTTTTCAATCGCGAGCTCGATGCACTTCACCGTATCCTGGATATGAATGAAGGCGCGTGTCTGGCCGCCGGTGCCGTGAACAGTCATGGGGAACCCGACCGCCGCTTGCATCAGGAAGCGATTCAGGACGGTGCCGTAATCGCCGTCATAATCGAAGCGGTTGATGAGGCGCTCGTCTTTTTTGGTTTCTTCGGTCTGCGTGCCCCAGACGATGCCCTGATGAAGGTCCGTGATCTTCAGCCCGTCATTCTTGTTGTAGAAAGCGAAGAGCAATTGGTCCTGCGTCTTCGTCATGTGATAGATCGAGCCCGGGTTTGCGGGATAGAGAATCTCCTGGCGGATTTCCTGGCCGTCGTCGGTTTCGATCTTCACCGGCAGATAGCCTTCGGGAATTTTCATGCCCGCCGTGCCGTAGCCGTAAACGCCCATGGTGCCGAGATGGACGAGATGGGCGTCGACGCCCGATTCCACAATCGCGGCGAGCACATTGTTGGTGGCGTTGAGATTGTTATCCACCGTATAGCGCTTGTGATAGGAGGATTTCATGGAATACGGCGCGGCGCGCTGCTCCGCGAAATGTACGATCGCGTCCGGTTCGAAATCCTTGATGAGGTTCATCAGCCGCGCATAGTTTTTCGCCGCGTCGATATTCTCGAACATGATGCGCCGGCCCGAGACTTCCTCCCACGCCTTCAGGCGGGTCGAGACCGGCTGGATCGGGGTAAGGGATTCGACTTCCAGTTCGATGTCGATCTTGCGGCGTGAAAGATTGTCCACAATGACAACATCATGCCCCACATTTGACAGATGCAGCGCCGTTGGCCAGCCGCAAAACCCGTCTCCCCCAATCACCAGGATCTTCATATCGCCTTCCATTTCCTGAATGGTTTCAGTCTCCGCAATGCGTCGCCATTGCGGGAGGTGAAGCCGTCTTAGAGCCCCGGAGGCGCACAATGCAACCCCTTCCGGTTTTGCGGATCAGGCCAAGGAACGATTGACGCCACGCATGCCCCCCCGCTAGCCTTTTTTTTGCAGGCGCGAGCAGCCGGACCGGGTCCGGCGGTCAAGGAAACATGGATGTTGGCGGCGGCGGACAAAGCGAAGGCCTTAAGCGCGCGCTATAAAGGCCTGGGGGCGGCGGCGATCATCGATCATGCCGTCCATGAGGCGTTCCCCGCACGGATCGCCTTCGTCTCGTCTTTCGGGGCCGAATCCGCGGTGCTCCTGCATCTGATGGCCTCGGTCGATCCCTCCGTGCCGGTCCTCTTTCTCGACACCAATAAACTCTTCGGGGAAACCCTGCGTTATCGCTCCCGGCTTCAGCATTTTCTTGGGCTTGAGGATGTCCGCGTGATCGGGCCGCGCAAAGCCGATCTGGAGCGAGAAGACCCGCAAGGCACGCTTTCCATGCGCGACCCGGACGAATGCTGCCGTCTACGGAAAACGGAGCCTTTGGGCCGGGCGCTGAAAGGCTTTGGCTGTTGGGCGACAGGCCGCAAGCGCCACCAGACGGCGTTTCGCAGCGAGATGGACGTGGTCGAGCATGACGGCGAGACCTTTAAACTCAACCCGATCGCCGGCTGGTCGCGCGGGGATGTGGCCGACTATTTCTCCGCCCACAAACTCCCGGAGCATCCGCTTGTACGGCAGGGGTATTTTTCCATCGGCTGCATGCCATGCACGTCGAAGGTCGAGGATGAAGAGGATGCGCGCGCCGGCCGCTGGGCGGGCCAGGCGAAAACCGAATGCGGCATTCACACGGTCAAGAAAGACTAGATTTACTCGCTTGCAAGCCGCAGGAGATATTGCCCGTACTGATTTTTCTTCAGCGGCTCGGCGAGCGCTTTCAATTGTGCGCGGTCGATGAAGCCGGAGCGGTAGGCGATCTCTTCCGGGCAGGAGACCTTTAGACCCTGCCGTGTCTCGATCGTCTGGACGAAATGCGCGGCTTCCAGAAGCGATTCATGCGTCCCCGTGTCGAGCCAGGCGAAACCGCGGCCCAGCATCTGCGCGCGAAGACATCCGTCCTTCATATACATTTCGTTGAGCGTGGTGATTTCAAGCTCGCCGCGCGCTGACGGTTTCACCTCTTTGGCGCGCGCGACGACGGTCTCATCGTAGAAATAAAGACCGGTCGCGGCGAAGTTGGATTTCGGTTTCGCCGGTTTTTCCTCGATGGAAATGACGTCGCCTTCCTTGTTGAACTCGACAACCCCATAACGCTCGGGGTCCGTCACCTGATAAGCGAAAATCACTGCGCCATTGTCGAGCGAGGCAGCCTCGCGAAGCTGTTTGGTGAGGCCCTGTCCGTAAAAGATATTGTCGCCGAGAACGAGAGCGCATTTATCGCCCGCAATGAACTCTTCGCCGATGATGAACGCCTGCGCGAGGCCGTCCGGCGACGGCTGCACCGCATAGCTGATCTTGATCCCCCATTCGGAACCGTCGCCGAGGAGGCGCTCGAAGGAGGCGCTGTCGTCCGGCGTCGTAATGACCAGAATGTCGCGAATCCCGGCGAGCATGAGAACGCTCAACGGATAATAGATCATCGGCTTGTCGTAGACAGGCGTCAGCTGTTTCGAGACGCCGCGGGTGACCGGGTAAAGCCGCGTGCCCGAACCGCCGGCGAGAATGATCCCCTTCATGAAGCTTGTCCTTCTTGTTTCAATGCCGCGATGACGCGGCGCAGTCCCTCGCGCCAGTCCGGCTGACCGATTCCGAAATCGCGCTCGATCTTGGCGCAATCGAGCATGGTGTTGCGCGGACGCCTGGCGGGGGTCGGATAGTCTTCGGTTCTAATGGGCGAAACCTTTACGGGCGCTTCAGCGATCTCGAAAATCTTCGTGGCGAAATCGGCCCAGCTCACCGCCGGCGCGCCCTGGAAGTGATAGATCCCGGCGCCCGGCGCGCCGCGATGTTTCTTGCCGGCGATGGCGAGGATCGCCCGTGCGATGTCGGCGGCGTCCGTCGGCCCGCCGATCTGGTCGGCGACGATGGTCAGTTCATCCCGTTCTTTGGCGAGGCGCAGCATGGTTTTGACGAAATTCGCGCCATATTGGGAGAACACCCAGGATGTGCGTAAAATGACGGCGTCCGGATTGGCTTTCAGAACTGCGCGCTCTCCCTCATGTTTCGTCCGGCCGTAAACATTCAGCGGATTGACCGCCGCGTTTTCGTCGAGCCGGCCTTCGGCGGTTCCGTCGAAGACATAGTCGGTGGAAATGTGGATGAAGGGAATGCCGGCCTCAGCCGCCGCAATCGCCATCTCCTCCGGCGCCGCGCAATTAAGGCGCGAGGCCGCATCCTCTTCGGTTTCGGCCTTGTCTACGGCGGTGTAGGCGGCGGCGTTGACGATGACATCCGGCTGATGCGCGCCGATAGCGTCCTGCGCCGCGCCGGCTTGCATTAAATCGGCCTCATCGTGGCCAAGCGCAACAACGCTCTCGCCGGCGAGGTCTTTCAGCGCTTTCGCGACCTGTCCGTTTTTGCCGAAAACCAGCATGCGCATGGTGGCGCTCTCCGCTTCTTAGGCGCTTTGTTTGAGGCCTTGACGCTTGGCGGTGTCGAAGCCGCGCTGTCGGATCTTTTCCCACCAGTCGCGATTGTCGAGATACCATTTCACCGTATCGCGCATGCCATCCTCGATCGTATGCGCCGGCGTCCAGCCGAGCTCACGCTCGATCTTTTCGCAATTGATGGCGTAGCGGTGATCGTGGCCTGGGCGGTCGGCGACGAATTTGATCAGCCCTGTATGGGGCGCATGTTTCGCATCTTTCAACTCTTCATCGAGCACTTTGCAGATCATGTGCACGAGATCGAGATTGGTGCGCTCTGCGCGCCCGCCTACATTGTAGGTCTCGCCAGGCTTGCCGTCGCGCGCCACGAGCAGCAGCGCGTCCGCGTGATCCTCAACATGCAGCCAGTCGCGGATGTTGTCGCCCTTGCCGTAGATCGGAATGGTTTTGCCTTCGAGGGCGTTGATGATCACGACGGGGATCAGCTTTTCGGGAAACTGGTAAGGCCCGTAATTGTTAGAGCAATTAGTCACGATCACCGGAAGATCGAAGGTTTCCCGCCAGGCGCGCGCCAGCATGTCGGACGATGCTTTCGCGGCGGAGTAGGGCGAGTTAGGCTGATAGGGCGAGGTTTCCGTGAATTCGCCGGTGGGTCCCAGCGATCCGAACACTTCATCCGTTGAAATATGGTGGAAACGGAAATCCTTCGGCGCGTCGCCTTTGGCGACATAGCCGCGCGCGGCTTCGAGCAGCGAATAGGTTCCGATGATGTTGGTCTGGATGAAGGCGCCGGGCCCGTCGATGGACCGGTCAACATGGGTCTCGGCGGCGAGGTTCATCACCGCATCCGGTTTGAATTGGTTCATGAGGCGCGACATCGTCTCGAAATCGCAAATATCCTCCTGCGCGAATTGATAGCGCGGGTTGTCGGCGACCATGGCCACATTGTCGGGGTTCGCGGCGTAGGTGAGCTTGTCCACATTGAGGACATCGTCGCCCCGTTCAATCGCGCGCCGGACCACAGCCGATCCGATAAAGCCGGCGCCGCCGGTAACCATAAGCCTCATCTGTCTCTCCTTGCCGCCGTAACCGGGCCGTCTTGAGCCGGGGAATGTGCGCAACGCAGCAAGAATTGCGCCGCTGGCATTCCCGTCATGGGTGTCTAACACGGCTCAGCGCGGTTTGAAGCAAGGAGAGACGAAAATCAGCGGCAAACGGGCGGAAAGGGCCGGGAAATTTTCCGTCCATTAAGGTAAACCCCGGCGGAACGCCGCTTTATTTGGATGTCATGGTGATCTGCACTCGATTGCGGCTGTTCCTGTCCATGTCCGCCTTGGTGATGATCGTCATTGTCGATGCATTATAGAGCGTGACCGGGTGCATGATGATGGGTCCGTGTTTGGGTGCCGCTTTTGTCTGCTCTGGTTGCTGTTTGGCCGGGGCCGCGGCTGCGCCCGTTGAGGCGAGCGCCAGCGCCCCTGCGATAAGGGCGAATTTCATATATGACTGTCCTTAAAGGGAAAGCGGCCGGACGGCCGCGCCGCCCTTTTGTTGTTGCGCGCTGAAGATGAGCTTCTCGCGTAAGGCGCGCAATGGGCGCTGTAAATCAAGTTTTGTTACAATCGGGATCCAAAAAAGGACCCATACGGATGAACAAAACTTCATCCGGAAACAGTCTTGAAAACGCAATCGGCGGGAGGAATTTCATTATACAGCCAGGCTGATACAGCGCTGGCGCTAAAGGATTTGATCCTATGACCTCCCGATATCAAACGCTGGCGCTCATTGCGGTCATTCTGATCGTTGCTATGGCTATCGCGTTCAGCTCCGCGGTGACCGGGGATCCATCGGTTGACCGGCGCCCTGTTGCAAACGCAGGCAACGCGGTCGAAGAACCGCCGCTCGTTGACGAACGCGCCATGACAGAGCCGCTATCCGGAGCGCCGCGTGCAGACGCGGCGGCAACGCCCGGCGAAAAAGACGATCCCGATGAGCTGAGACGGCAGGCTTCCGGCGATGCAAACGCCGATCCTCACCAGCCGGAAACAGGGCCGGAACAAAACGGTCTTTAGGCGTCAGGGTGTCATGGAGCTTGGAAATCACCATTGCCGGAGGCGATTGCATGGCAATTCGCTTTAAGGCTGATGATGGTGGGCGCACGTGGTTTCGAACCACGGACCTCTACCATGTCAAGGTAGCGCTCTACCCCTGAGCTATGCGCCCGAGGCGGGGGAGGCCCCCGCGTCGAAGGGGTCGCTCTCTAACGGGAAATTCCGGGCCGCGCAAGACTGCGACCGTCCTTAAAAGTCAGGCCGCGACGACCCGCTCGACTTCGTGCACGAGGTCCTTGAGGTGGAAGGGCTTGGAGAGAACTTTGGCGTCCTCAGGGGCCTGATTGGCGGCGTTGAGCGCCACGGCGGCGAAGCCCGTGATAAACATAATCTTCATTTCCGGATCGATTTCGGTCGCCCGGCGGGCGAGCTCGATGCCATCCATCACCGGCATGACGATGTCGGTGAGCAGAAGGTCGAATTCGCGCAGCTGCAACTCGGTCAACGCCTCATCCCCCTGCGAGGCGTCGATCACCGTATGCCCAGCCCGCTCCAGCGCCTTTTTCAGGAACCGCCGCATGGAGTCGTCATCTTCCGCCAGTAGAATCGCCGCCATTTACGCTAACCCTTAATGTTTCGACCCTTAGGGGTGTCAGTGTCCTATATGGGGATCGCGGCCAGGCCCGATCCGGTGCTCGGCTCCGAATTCTGCAAAAACCGCTCCGTTGAAGCGGGCATTAACAATATGGCCTTAACGAATCCTGCAACTTCACGCTAACATGCCGAAAGTCGTTTTGAATTCAAGTCTGAGGGAGCCTGCCGCCGCAATGACGCAGGACATGGATAAAGAAGGCCGGTTTCAGGCGCGGCGGGCGGTCGAGGTGCTGGCCCCGGCGGCGCTTCAGTCGCCGCTGATCTTCGCGTCCCCGCATTCCGGCCGGGATTATCCGGGCGAGCTGCTGCGCAACTCGCGGCTCGACCGGCACTCCTTGCGCCAGTCTGAAGACAGCTATGTGGACCTCCTTTTTGACGAGGCGCCGCATTTCGGCGCGCCTCTGCTCCGGGCGCTGTTCCCCCGGGCCTATGTGGATGTGAACCGTTCCCGGGACGAGATCGACCCGCGCATGTTCGCAGATGACGTTCCCAAGACCGCCGACAGCCGGTCGAGCCGGGTGATCGCCGGGCTCGGGGTGATCCCGCGGATCGTCGCCGACGGCCAGGATATTTACGGGCGCAAGCTTTACTATCTCGACGCCAGAGGGCGGCTCGCCGCCTGTTACGATCCCTATCACCGCACGCTGCGCGAGCTGATCGATCAGGCGCGGGCGCGGTTCGGTTGCGCCATCCTGATCGACTGCCATTCCATGCCGTCCGCCGGGGGTGCGCCCTTCCGGGCGGGCGAGCCGCGCATCGATTTCGTTCTGGGCGACCGTTTCGGGTCTTCCTGCGCCCCGTCGATCATCCGGTTTGTGGAGGATGTTCTCACCGGCATGGGATATCAGACAGCGCGTAATGCGCCTTACGCCGGGGGCTATGTGGCGTCTTCCTATGGCCGGCCCAGAAACGGCGTTCACGCCCTTCAGATCGAGATTAACCGGTCGCTTTATCTTGATGAGCGCCGGATTGCTCGCACCGACGGGTTCGAGCCCCTGCGCCGGAACATGATCTCCCTGATGGAGCGTCTCACTGCGTTTGACGCCGACGATCTGCGCTTGCCCCAGGCGGCGGAATAGCCCAAAATCAATGTCTTGGCGGCTGAAAAGAAAAAAGGCCGCGGCAGAGCCGCGGCCAAAGTCGTTAGGGAGGAAACGCCCAAGAACTGGGCAGCAGCGCCAAAGCACTGCAAAACCATTTATAACACCAACAATTATTGCGATGCAACAAAAATTTTTGCGACGCAGCATTCTATTTAGGAAAATCGGCTGAACTCAGAAGGAAAATCAAGCGCTTAAGCCAATTTTTCCACAGCCTGCGAATGCTCATAGGGCAAGAGCGGCCAAATCCAGCTCCCTGAAGGCGCCTAAGATTGTCAAATTGGCTCCGGCGCCGTACCCCACGCGCTCTCCTTAACGATGTTATTCGCCGCCTTCAGACAGGTGCCCCCGCATGAGCGACAGCCAGCCCCCGCAGCCCCAGAAGCAGCCTCAGCCCCAAGCTGAACCCATCGAAAAGAAAAAAAGCGCCCTGCGCCGTCTCGGCTCCGGGGTCGGCCGGCTGACCAGGGCCAAAAAGATGTTCGACATGCCCAAGGGCGAGCAGGGGCTGAAAATCGTCATCGCCACCGACGCCTGGAAGCCGCAGCTTAACGGCGTCGTCCGGACGCTCGATACCCTGGGACGAATTCTCACCGATTTCGGCAATGAAGTTCTCTACATCACGCCCAACGAATTCAGATCCGTGCCCTTGCCGTCCTACCCTGAGATCCGGCTGTCGCTGATGCCGAACCGCAAGGTCGCGAAGATGATTAACGACTTTCAGCCGGACGCCATTCACATCGCCACCGAAGGACCCATCGGCCGCGCCGCGCGCCGCTTCTGCAAGCGCCGGGGCTATCCGTTCACGACAAGCTTTCACACGCGCTTCGCCGAATACGCCAATGAACGCTGGAAAGTGCCCACCAGCTGGGGCTACGGCATCCTGAAGGATTTTCACAAGGACGGCGAAACCATGATGGTGGCGACGCCGGGCCTGATCACCGAGCTGAAAGAGCGCGGCTTTACAAATATGAAGCTGTGGGCGCGCGGCGTTGATCTCGAGCAGTTCGTTCCCGGCGACCGCTCCCTGCTCGACAAGCATGAACGTCCGGTGTTCCTCTATGTGGGCCGGCTTGCGGTTGAGAAAAGCATCGAGGATTTCCTCGAAGCCGATCTGCCCGGCACGAAAGTCATAGTGGGCGACGGGCCGCAGCGCGAAGAACTTGAAGCAAAATACAAGGACGCCGTTTTCACCGGCCCGAAATATGGCGATGAGCTGACGCGCTATTATCAGGCCTCGGATGTTTTCGTGTTTCCATCGCGCACCGATACGTTCGGCCTCGTTAATGTCGAGGCGCTCGCCTGCGGCGTGCCGGTCGCGGCCTATCCTGTGCGCGGGCCGCTCGAAATTCTCGACGGCGCGCCGGCGGGCTGCGGCGCCATGGATGAAGATTTAACCAAGGCGTGCTTGACCGCCTACGAGAACCGCGACCCGCAAGCCTGCCGCGCCTGGGCGGAGAATTTCTCCTGGGAGGCGGCCTCGCGCCAGTTCATCGCCAATCTCGAAACGCCCGGTTTCGATGAAAATTTCTGGCTTCGCTCGGCGAAAATGATCGACTGACCGCGCCGTCAGCCCTGCTGATCTGTGCCAGCCTGACACAGGCGGCGCCTCCTTACCGCGTTCGGCCGGGACGCAGGCACATCCTTTGCGCGTGAAAAGCCCGTTTTAGGCGAACGGATTTATTCGGGTTCACGCTTTCGGCACGGGGTTTGCGTGGGGCTCTCACATTCAGACAACGCGCGAGAAGTGAGCGTGCGGGGGTCGCGGTGTGGAGTTTAGAGTAATGGCGCATCCAATTGACGTGCATGTAGGGCGGAGGCTGCGGCAGCGCCGCCGTCTGCTCGGGTTGACCCAGGAGAAGCTGGCGCAGGCGGTCGATATCCGCTTCCAGCAGATTCAGAAATATGAAAGCGGTTCGAACCGCATTTCCGCTTCGCGGCTCTGGTCGCTGGCGAAAGCGCTCGAAGTTTCCATCACCTATTTCTTCGAAGGCATGAACGGCGCCGAGCCGAAGCTCGATATCAATCTGCGTGAAGAATACGGTTTCGCCGAAGCGCCGGCCGAAGGTCTGCTCGACGAAAAAGAAACAATGGATCTTGTGCGTTACTACTACCAGCTTGACGAAGAACCGCGACGCCGGTTGCTTGATCTGGCGCGCGCCCTCTCTGGCAGTTAATCAAGCAATCCCCTCCGAGAACTTCCTGCTTGCGCCATGGCGCGGCGATCAGCATGATCCCCGCGCCATGATTTTTTCTGCACATGATCTAAAGGAATTTTCCGGCTTCGCTGCGCGTCTCGCCGATGCGGCGCGGGCCGAAACGCTTCCCCGCTTCCGTAAAGGGACGACGATCTTCAACAAGGCGGGCCCATGGTTCGATCCCGTCACCGATGCAGACCGCGAGGCGGAGCGCGCCTTGCGGCGAATGATTGAAAAAATCTATCCGCGTCATGGCGTTCTCGGCGAAGAATTCGGCGAAACAAAGGGAGAAGAGGCCTGGCGGTGGGTGCTCGATCCTGTGGACGGCACGCGCGCCTTCATGTGCGGGACGGCGAGTTGGGCGACGTTGATCGCGCTGGAATATGATGCGGCGCCCGTGCTTGGTCTTATCGACCAGCCCTTCACGGATGAGCGCTGGATCGGCGCCGGCGGCGAAACGCTTTACACGCGATGCGGAGAAACGGTTGCCGCGAAAACAAGCGGGCTGAAGGACATCGCCAAGGCTCGCCTTTCCACGACCGACCCGCTGGCGAGCGGCTATTTTTCGGACGCCGAAGCCGCCGCTTTTGCGCGGGTGGCGAAGGCGTCGCGCGTTGCACGCTTTTCCCTCGATGCTTATGCATACGGTCTTCTCGCCATCGGCGAACTCGACATTGTCATCGAGAGCAGTTTGCAGCGCCACGATTACGCGGCGCTCATCCCCGTGGTCGAAGGCGCCGGCGGCATCGTCACCAACTGGCAGGGCGAAGCCCCGGGCACAGATGAAAAAGGCGAGCTGATCGCGGCGGCGACGCCGGAGCTGCATGCTGCGGCGCTCGAATTGCTCAAAGGATGACGCCTAACCAGCGGCGCATGGCGCATCCGCTTGGCCGGTCAGCAGCATCGCGAACATTCGCCGCGTCAGCTTGCCCGTGTTGGGCGTGTTGTAGGCGTTGCTTAGCACAATTGCGAACAAGCCTTTCTCCGGCGCGAGCATAAACGAGGCCTGTCCGCCCGGCGCGAGCCCCGTGTGCCAGATCGTACGAGCGCCGCAAAACTCGCGCACATTGAATCCAAGGCCATAAGCCGTTGCTTCGCCTTCAGGCAGAGGCTCGGGCGTCCAAGCCATATCGAGGCTTTCCCTGCCGATAAGCTCTTCCGCCGTCAAAAGCATGATCCAGCGATTCAGGTCTTCTGCGGAAGAGAGGAGGGCGCCGGCGGCGCTCACATGGGACATATCAAGACCCGGCGTGTTGAAGACGCCGCCGTCTCGAAGTTCATACGCCGCAGCACGGTTTTCGATGATGGCGTCATGTGCGTCGAAGTGAGAATTCGTCATGCCGGTCTCGTCGAAAAATGAATCAACTGCATCCCTGTAGGGCCGCCCGGTGATTTTCTCGATGACATGCGCGACTAAAACATAATTGAAGTTCACATACTCATATTTCGTTCCAGGGGGAGAAGAAGCCGGCGCATCCCGGGCGAGGTCGATGAGTTTATCCGTCGTGATGGGAAGCCAGATATGCTCCATCAGCGCCGGATCGGAAAGGAAGTCCGCAAGGCCTGAACGATGGCTCAAAAGCTGGCGTAGAGTGACCGCGCCGAATTGATCCGGCAGGTCTGGCGCATAGGCGGCGATGGGCCGGTCAAGCTCGACAAGGCCTTCCTCCACGAGCTGCAAGACCATCACGGCGGTGATTGGTTTTGAAAGGGACCCGATGCGAACCGGCGTATCGGGCTTCATTTCAGCGTCCCATTCGAGATTGGCGTATCCAACGGCGCCGGCAACAAGAACATCGCCGTTTTTCGAAAGGAGATAGGCCGCGCCCGGACCTGCGGGATCGTATGTCTCTCGCACGATAGCCGCAGCTGTCTCTGCGCGCTGCAGGGCGGATGCTGTTTGATAAGGGGCCGTAGCGCAGCCGGAGATCAATAAGAGAACAAGGAGAAGGATTTCCGCATTAACGGTCATGGCTGCTGACCTTCAAATCCTGCTGATATTGCGGGAATTCCTGACAAAGGCGCGCGAGCAAGGGTTTTGCGTGAAGCGCCCGTTCGAGTTTCAGGACGGCTTCGCTCATGTCGACGCCGATTTCGCGCCACAAGGCGTCATAAACCGCTTCAAAGTCACGCATCATGTCGACGGCTTCTTCAATTTCGGCGCGCTTGCGCCGGGATAAGGAAAAGACGCGTTTTCGGGCGTCTTCTCTACTCACTGCGGATTTCACATAAGCTTCGGCTTCCAAAGTTTTGAGCCGGGATTCCACAAGCTGGCGCGACAGGCCGGTGAAGGCGGCAAGCTCGCTGGAGCTTTGTTCGTCCTGCTCATAAAGCGCGATCACCAGCGAAATCAGCTTTGCGTCGAGCGCAATGCCGGAACGCCAGAAAACCTCCCGTCCCTGTTCGCCGATAAGATCGGAGACACGCCGCATTTGCAGCCCAAAGAGATTCTCCGAAAGAACGTCCATTATCAACCTTATCACTATTTGCGCAAATTTTTGCGCAAACAGTGATTCTTGTCAACTGCTGGTCATTCAATTCGCCTATCTGCGCGGCAATCCAAAACGTTTGGTGCGGCGCTTTGGGGGCTGTTCGGCGCTGCGTTGTTACAAATCTGACATGCCCGGCGAATAACATTCTTTTGCAGCAGTCTCGTGAGGCAGCGATGTTACGGCGCTCATTGTGTCTCTTCTTCTGTACAATAGCGATCGCCGGCTGCGATTTGCGGCCGACTTCCAGTCATGGCTTTCGCTTGCCGGACGGCGATGCGGCGGCGGGCCGCCAGGTCTTCATCGATAAGAAATGCGCAAGCTGTCATGTGATCGATGGCATGGAGGCTTTGCGGGAAGGGCTCGAAGTTGAAAACACCGTGCCCATCGGCGGCATGAAGACCACCGTGGACACCTATGGCCAGCTGGTGACATCGGTCATCAACCCTTCGCACAGGATCGCCCGCGCTTATCGTTCGGAAGCCTATTCCGAAGACGGCGAATCAAAAATGCGCAATTACAATGACGAGCTGACGGTGAGCGAGCTCATCGATCTCGTCGCATTCCTGCAGGCGCAGTATACTGAATTTCCGGATTATTAGAATTTTCCGGCGGCTTTGACTGTGAGAGACAGTGGGCGCGTTTGGCCCGTTCATCGTGTAAAACGAACACGTCGTCTTGTGGACGGTTGCGGACCATGAGGCGCTTACCGTAATTATCCGGGCTTATATTGAGGCGGGCGGAATGGTTATGGCGCAGCGAAGACGACGCAGTCTGGTCAAGCTTGCCGCTGCGATGTTGCCCTTATCCACAGCGTTTCCAGCGTCTGCGGTCGAAAGCGAAGGCGGCGTGAGCGTAAGCCGCATTCTGCCGGAGACTGTCTATACGGAACGCCGGCGCGGAGCGCTGAGATTGAATTTCGACCTGATACTGGAAAACCGGTCTGACAAGGACGCGCATCTCACTTATCTGGATTTGCGGCTGTATGATAAAAAAGGCCGTATCCTCATGCGCCGGATTATGGACGGCAATGGCTTGCCAGGCGCGATCGCCATGCTCCCGGATCGTGTTATTCCGGCCGGGGACGACTTGCATCTGTTCAATCCGTTTCCCGATCTTCATGCTACCGGCGCCGTCGCCCGCGTTGTTCTGCGCGGATACTATGAAGGAGGCTCGTTTGAAGCGTCTTTTCAGCCAAGCCGGTTCGACGGGCCCGTAATGAAACGCCCTCCATTAGGCGAGGGCGCCTATGTCTTTACCGGAAACGATCTTTTCGCTCATCACCGGCGGGTGTCGCTGACAAGCGCGCCGGCGCAGGCGCTTAACATGCAACGCATCACGCAGCGTTTTGCGCTCGATTTGACCGCAATCGACCCGGTCTCGGGTGAACTCGCGACGGGCGATTACAGCGAGCTCTCCAATTGGCCGGCTTATGGCCGCGCCGTCTACGCGCCTACCGACGGCGTTGTGGCGCATATGCGCGGCGATATGCCGGAAGGCGTCATGACGGGCGCCGGGCGGGTAATGAAGCCCGATGCGTATGACTCATATGGCGACAATGCAAGTCTCGGAAATTACGTTATTTTGCGAATAGATGAGGCTTATCTGGTGTTGGCGCATCTGAAGGCCGGTTCGCTGAAGGTCGAGCCAGGCCAGCGCATCAAGGCCGGAGATTACATCGGCGCTTTGGGTCTGTCTGGCGACACCGCTTATCCGCATCTGCATATGCAACTGCAGGATGGCTCTGATATTTTGCACGCCCGCCCGCTGCCTCTGGTTTTCGATTGCGTACAGCTTGGCGCCGAAGGCGCGAGGCGAGAGATGTCGCAGGCGGGACTTGATTCCGGAGATTTCGTTAGCCCCTGTAAGTAGGCATAAGATTCAGCCGTTCAGGGTGGGCGCGACGAAATCGTCAAACGCCTTGAAGTAGAGCGCGCGGATGGAATCGCGCTCCATCATGATTTCGTGCAACGCGCCTGGAATGACTTCCAGGGAAATCATGTCGCTCCCATCCGCGATAGTCTTGTGATCGCCGCCATCGATCTGCTGCTCGTTTCCGGCGGAGACGATCAGCACGGGAACTTTAACGCCGGATAGGGCGCCCGGCGCATGAATTTTCGCGCTTTCCGCCATGCTCGCATTGACCCAGCCATAGGTCGGCGTCGTCGATGTCGCCTCGGGCGCGGCGAGTTTCAGATCGCGAAAGCGGCTGTGGCGCGTCTTGTCGCTGGTGAAAATGTTGCCTTCAAAAAGCTCCGAGTGATCGCGTGACCGCGCCGTTTCCGTCGTTGCAAGTCCCAGCGTGCAGGCGGCCGCCGCGGCGAAGGCCATCACCTTATTTTTGGTTTCCGGAAAAAGCCGCGTCATCGGCGCGCACAGAACCGCGCGGGAAAAGCCTTCATAGCCTTCTGCGAGCAGCATCAGGCCGGGGAGCCCGCCCATGGAATGGGTCATGAGGATGTAAGGCCCCGCAAAGCGCGGTTTTACATAACGCTCGGTGAAATGGCGCAAGTCTTCTTTGAGCGTCTCGAAATAGCCGTTCCATTTGACGGCGCGGGGGCTGTCGCGATCGGAAAGACCCTGGCCGCGCCAGTCCATCATGGCGACGTTGAGCCTGCGATCCTGAAGGTCGCGCACCGTCTCGAAATATTTTTCAATGAATTCCGACCAGCCCGTCACGAGCACAACTGTGCCCCGCGCATGTTCCGCCGGAAAAAACGCGGCGCGCAGTTTCGCGCCGTCGGGCGCCGGGATGTCCTCTATGCTTGCATTGGCGGGCAGAGGATTGCCGGCGATGTCGATGAACCGGCTCATCGGCTTTCATCGAGGGTGAGTCGCGCCATGACGCTGATGTCGCCGGACACGGCGACGCGGCCCGAAACATAGGCGCTTTCAAACGCTCGCGCGCCCGACATGGCGCGGACCAACGCCTCGCGCGCGCCGCGCCAGAGGCAATCCGCTTCCAGGCCGCCCGGCGCATCGGAGGAAATCTGCGGCGGGTTCTGGCGCCCGTCGACCCAGAGCGGGCAGCCATTGTCCGGCGCGATCTTCAGGACGGCGCCGAAAGGCGCAGCGAAGGCTTTCTTCGCCGCGATCATCAGTGCGTCCGTATCGCCCGCATCCGCCATGGTCACCGCCCCTATTCGAGCAACGCCCCGTCAGCCGCGATGGGCTTGCGGAATTTCAGGGTCATGCGGTCGCTCTCGCCGATGGCGTCGTAGCGTGCGCGATCGAAACTGGGGTCGTCCTCGCCGTTGATCTGGGCCGAGCGGCGCACCGGGGGCAGGGTCCAGACGCCGAAAGGATGGTCTTTGGTATCGGCGGTATTGGCGTTGATCTCGGAGGCGGCTTCAAATTCAAAACCGGCGGCTTCCGCCATGGCGACGACATCATCCGTATAGACATAACCGGAAGACCCGTCGCGGGGGAGCTCTGCGCCGTCGGCGCGATGTTCGACAATACCGAGAACGCCGCCGGGTTTTAGGGCGCGGTAAAATTCCTCGAAGGTTTCTTCGGCAATGCCGCGGCCCATGAAACTGTGAATATTGCGGAAGGTGACGACCATGTCCGCCGAGCCTTCGGGTGCGATGTGATGGCCTTCCCCGAGGGTTGTCATTTCGACGGCGCCGTAGAGGTCAGGGTTCTCCACATAGGTTTTGCGGAACGTGTCGAGCGCGGCGCGGGCGCGCTCGCTCGCGCCTTCCGCCGGGAAGCTCGCCGCATAAGTCTTGCCGCCGCCGGTTTTCATGTAAGGCGCGATTACCTGCGTATACCAGCCGCCGCCGGGATAGACCTCAACCACGGTCATCGTGGGCTCCAGGCCGAAGAATTCAAGCGTTTCCTTCGGATGGCGGAATTCGTCCCGGGCGCGCTCTTCGTCGCTGCGGTGGTCGCCGGCGAGGACGGCGTCGAGCCGCGCGGCGTCGTCCATGGGCGCGGCCTCCTGCGTAGCGGTCGTCGCGTCCTCGCCGCCCCCGCAGGCGGCCAGGCCGAGGGCGAGCGAAGCGGCGAATCCGGCGTAAAGGGCTGATTTCAAAGTCATGTTTGGCTCCCGTCCATGTTTTGCAGGCTCTTTACCATGGTTTTCGGGAGGTCTGAAACACAACCTCTTGAAGTCGCTCCTTCAGCGCCTATCTCGTTTTTGACGGAGGCCAGACGGCTCCGTTCGCGTCCATTCCGGCCAGATGGCGGAGGCGGGACGCGCGCAACCCTCGCTTGAACCAAGGAGGAACCAAGCACATGCGTACTTTCGACCTAACCCCCCTTTATCGCTCGACGGTCGGTTTCGACCGCGTCTTCGACCTGCTCGACAGTGCCGGGAAGGCTGAGACCGGCGGCTATCCGCCCTATAATATCGAGCGTCTCGACGAAAACGACTATCGCGTGACCCTCGCCGTCGCCGGCTTCTCTGAAGACGAGCTTGACGTCGAGCTTCATGAAAACACGCTGACCGTCACCGGTTCGCGCAAGGACGAAGACGAAGGCCGCACCTTCCTTTATCAGGGCATCGCCGGGCGCTCTTTCCAGCGCCGGTTTCAGCTCGCCGAGCATGTCCAAGTCGCCGGCGCATCGCTGGTGAACGGGCTTTTGAATATCGAACTGAAGCGTGAAATCCCGGAATCGGCGAAACCGCGCAAGATTTCGATCGGCGCGGGCAAAGCCAATAATGTTAAAATCCTGAAAGACGCTGACGCGGCCTAAGGGAGCCTTCTGGCCTTCATTCCCTCTCTAATTGAAAAACCGAGATAAACTGGAGCGCGGGGATTTCCCTCCCGCGCTCTTTTTTATTGCGGCCCGGCTTGTTACCATGCGGCCTCAAGCGGGAAGGGACGGGGCCATGGTTGGGTTGAGAGTGATGATGGCCGGGGCGGCGCTCGCGGCGCTGGGCGCTTGTGCGACGCGCGAGCCGGTCAGCGACCAGTCAATCTCCATTCCTTACGATCCTTACGATTTCGATCCCGACGATCTCCAGGCCGAAGCCGACGCCCATTGCCGCGCCTATAATCTCAGGGCGGTTTTCGATGGCGAGACGGCGAACCCCCATGAAGTGCGCTGGCGCTACCGCCATTACCGCTGCGTCTGACCTTTCCTGAAGTCCGCTTCGCATTCGCCCGGCCCGTGAAGGTCAGGCTGACTTCCTATCTGGACATGTCGCTCGCCGCCGTCTGCGCTAAAGCGTTTCGCAGCAAGGAGGCCCCATGGCGATTAAAAGCTTCGAGGGAAAAACCGCGTTCATCACCGGCGGCGCCAGCGGCATCGGTCTTGGCATCGCGAAGGCGTTCAGCGCACGGGGCGCACGCATCGTCATTGCGGATCTGCGTCCAGACCATATCGAAAAGGCGCTCGCCACATTCGCCGGCGGCGCACAGTCGAATAGCGTCAGCGCCATTGAAATCGATGTGACGAACCGCGAAGCCTACGCCGATGCGGCGGAAAAGATGCAGGCCGAGTTCGGCGGCATCGACATTCTCGTCAACAATGCGGGCGTCGGCGTCGAAGGGCCGATCCTCGAAGCGCGTTACGCCGACTGGGATTTCGGTCTCGGGGTCAATGTGAACGGCGTCGTCAACGGTTTGCAGGCGTTTCTGCCGCAGATGATCGCTCATGGCCGCGGCGGTCATATTGTCAATACGTCGTCCCTCGCGGCGGCGGTGATGATGCCGGAACAATTCGTCATCTATGCAGCGGGCAAGGCTGCGGTGCTCAATATGTCTGAGAACATGCGCGAAGTGCTTGCGGCCAAGAATATCGGCATGAGCGTTTTGTTGCCCGCCTTTACGAAATCCAACATTCACGAAGCGGCGCGGAACCGCCCGGCGCATCTGCGCAAGGACAGCGGGTTCAAGGCGTCAGAGAAAGCGCTTTCCGAACGCGAAATCGGCGCCGAGTGGATGGAGCCGGAAGAAGTAGGCGAGATGGTCGCCAAGGGCGTCCTCAACAACGATCTTTACATCATCACGCATGGCCAGTTCAAAAACCGGATGCGCGAACGCGCCGAAGCGATGCTCGCCGCGACGCCGGAGTCGGATTTTCAGTTTTAAAGAACAAAGTGTTTCTGAAGGGAGGCATTCATGGCCAAAGACAACAAGATCACGATTTACGATCTCGCGCTTTCGACCGGCGCGACCATCAGCCCGTTCGTCTGGGCGACGAAATATGCGATCGCGCATAAGGGATTCGAAATGGACATCGTGCCCGGTGGGTTCACCGGCATCATGGAGCGCACCGGCGGCAAGACCGAACGTCTTCCCGCCATTGTCGATGACGGCAAATGGGTGCTCGATAGCTGGGGCATCGTCGAATATCTCGACGAAACCTATCCCGACCGTCCGGCGCTCATTCCCCATCCCGGCATCGCGGTGTTGACGCGGGCTCTCGACACCTGGTTCTGGGGCGCCGCGGTGGGCCCGTGGATGCGATGTTATTGCCAGGACTATCGCGATCTCTCCCTGCCGCAGGATCATGAATATGTGACGCATTCCCGCGAGAACATGCTTGGGACGACGCTCGAAAAAATGCAGGAAGGCCGCGAAGGCCGGCTGCCCGGAATTTCTCTGGCGCTCGAACCCTTGCGCAAGGCGCTCTACGAATCGAAATGGCTTGGCGGCAAGGAGCCCAACTACGCGGACTATCGCATTCTCGGCGGTTTCCTCTTCACGGCGTCCGTCGCCAAGATCCCGGCGCTTGCCGATGACGATCCGTTGCGCGACTGGGTCGACCGCTGTTTTGATCTGTTCGGCGGGCTCGGCCGTCATCCTGGTCTCTTCCCGCTCTTCGGCCTCGAAACCAAAGAGGGCGATCCCGATCCGTGGATGAAGGGCGGGCCTTGGGGAGGTCAGGCGAAACGCAATACGGGTCCTGAATCGACCCGCGCCGAAACCGAAGCGATCACACGGCCAAAGGCAAGCTGAGAGCGCGCGCCATGCAGAACTTCGAGGGCAAGGTTGCGTTCATCACCGGCGGCGCCAGCGGCATCGGGCTCGGCATGGCGCGAAACTTTATCGCCGAAGGCATGAAAGTCGTCATCGCCGACTGGAACGACGATCATCTCGACGCTGTGCGCAAGGAATTCGCCGGGTCGAACGCCGTTCACTTCATCAAGCTCGACGTCTCCGACCGCGAGCAGATGAAAAAGGCGGCCGCAGAAACGCTCTCTGTGTTCGGCAAGGTGCATGTGGTCTGCAACAACGCCGGCGTCGGCGGCGGCGGCGCGGCGGACGATCCCGAGTTCGACGATTGGGACCGCGCGCTGTCGATCAATCTCGGCGGCGTCGTCAACGGCGTGAAGGTTTTCGCGCCGATCATCAAGGAACAGGGCGAGGGCGGGCACATCGTCAACACGTCTTCCATGGCGGGCATCGTGCCGCTGCCGGGGCTCGCCGCCTATTCAACGGCGAAATACGCGGTGCGGGGCTATACGGAATCGCTGCGCCTCGCGCTCGCGCCGCATGGCATTGGCGTTTCCTGTCTTTATCCCGGGGCCGTCAAAACCGCGCTCGTTCCGGCGCCCGAAGACGACAGCGATGCGCCGGAAGGCGATGCGGGCGAATTTCTGAAAAAACTCTGGGAGGCGATGCGCAAGGCGATGTCGCCTGACGAGATGGGCGCGGCGGTGGTCAACGGCATTCGCGAAAACCGCCCGCATATTCTGACTCATGGAGAATTTCTGCAAGAAGTCATGAAGCGCAACCGCGAGATGGAGGCGGCGTTCATGGATATGGGCGAGATTCCCGAAGCGCGCTCGGAGTTCGAGAAAACCCGCAACGACATGGTCGACGGGCTGATGAACCTGCCCGTAAAGGACTAGGCACCCGCGATTAGCGCCTTCGCTTCTTCGTAAATCTCGGCGTTCGCGGCGAGGATGGACCCGCCGCTGATGAAATTTCTGCCGCCTTCGATTTCCGACACCATGCCGCCCGCCTCGCGCACCAGAACTGCGCCGGCGGCGACGTCCCAGCTATTCAAATCGCGCTCCCAGAACGCGTCAAAACGCCCGGCGGCGACAAAGGCGAGATCGAGCGCGGCGGCGCCGAAGCGGCGCACGCCCGCGGTTTTTTCCAGAACGCGTTCGGCTTCGTCGAGCGCCTGCTTGCGTCCCGACCGGCCAGCGAAGGGCAGGCCGCAGGCGAAAAGACATGCGCTCAAATCGTCGCGTCCCGACACGCGAATGCGCCGGTCGTTCAAATAGGCGCCTTCGCCTTTTTCTGCCCAGAAGAGTTCGTCCGTCGCCGGATTGAAGACGACGCCCGCATAGGGCTGGCGGTCGCGTTCGAGTGCAATGGAGATTGCAAATTGCGGCAAGCCGTGAAGGAAATTCGTGGTGCCGTCGAGCGGATCGACGATCCAGCGGTTGGAATTGTCCGAGCCTTCAATCTCGCCGCGCTCTTCCATGATGAAGCCGAATTTCGGACGGGCGCGGGAGAGCTCCTCAAAGATGTCCTGTTCGGCCTTGTGGTCGGCCCGGGAGACGAAATCCGCGGCCCCCTTGCGCGAGACCTGCAGCGCTTGGGCTTCGCCGAAATCGCGAATGAGGCCGCGGGCGGCCTTGCGCGCGGCGTTAATCATCACGGTCATGAGGGCGGAGGCGTGGGCCATGGGATTTGTCCGGAGCGGGGGGTGGGCGTGGCGGCGCACCATAGCGATGGCGGCGCGAGGTGCAAGCATCCCCTTAATCTTTGCCCGGCTATTGTCGCCTTGACCATCAAACAGGGCTAACCCCTGAAAGAGTTGAACAAGCGACGCCGCAGTCTGAAGCCCAAGCTGAAGGGTTAAATGTCCGAACCGTTAACCCCGTCTCCTGAAAACGCCTCGCTGACGGCGCGCGTCGCGCGCGGGGCGGCGTGGATTTTCGGGGCGGGCGTCGCGGCGAGGCTCCTGGGTGCGATCAACACGATCATCGTCGCGCGGCTTCTCGTGCCCGACGACATCGGCATTGTCGCGACGGCGACCGTCGCCATGCAGCTATTGCAGGGGATCTCCGATATCGGGGTCAGTCAGGCCGTGGTGAAATTCCGCGACGCGGACCGCGACGATCTCGATACGCTCTTCACTCTTTCCGTGCTGCGCGGGCTTTTGATTGGCGCGCTTTTGTTCGCCGGGGCGCCGCTGGCGGCTGAATTTTACGGCGACCCGCGGTTTTTCTGGGCGTTTTCGGCAGTGGCGTTGTTTCCGGTGCTGACCGGCTTTCTCAATCCGCGGTTTTACGAGTTCGAACGCGATTTGAAATTCTCCCGCGAGTTCATCGTCACGATCTTGAACCGGATCGCAGGGGTCGCCGTCTCGCTTTCCATCGCGATCATGTTCCGAACCTATTGGGCGATCATCGCCGGCATGCTGGCGAGCGCAATCGTGCAATTGTCGCTCTCTTACCTTCTCCGCCCCCATGCGCCGCGTTTTACGTTCCGGTCGCTGCGCAAGGTTTTCGGCTTTTCCGGCTGGCTCGCCGGCGTCAGTTTCATGGCGGCGCTCAACAACAAGCTCGACGTGCCGATCCTGACGCGGCTTGCGGGCGCTGGCGGCGCGGGAGTTTATTTTATGGGCCTGCAATTGTCGGAAATGGCCGCGGGCCAGATCGCCGCGCCGCTGACGCGCGCCATCTATCCTGGCCTCTCCGAGTTGCAGGAAGAGCCGCAGCGGATGCGCGCCGGCTTTTTGAAAGGGGTGGAGGCGCTGGGCGCTTTCGCCATGCCCGCCGCTTTCGGGCTTGCGCTCACTGCGCCGGACCTCACCCTCGTTCTTCTTGGCGAGAAATGGGACGCCGCCGTCCCGGCGATCGAGTTCCTGGCGCCGGTCATCGGCCTGCAGTCGCTCTTTTTTGCAACCCAGGCCTATGCGGTGGCGCTTGGCCTCACGCGCCTTGTATTCTTCCGTGAGCTGATCTTTTTCCTCGTCCGGATGCCGGTCTTTCTCTGGGCGGCGCTGGCGCACGGGCTTCCGGGCGCGATCCTCGCCGCGGCGGGAATGGGCCTTTTTCATGTGGTGCTCAATCTCGCCCTTTACGCCCGGGCGAGCGGCGGGCCCTTCTGGGAACCGGTCTTCGCCGCACGCCGCCCGCTTGGGGCGGTTGCGGTCATGGCCATCTGGTTCGTGCTCGTCCACCCGACGATCTTTGTCCTCGATAGTTTACCTGCGCCCTTGCGGCTTTGCGCCGACATCGCGGCAGGGGCGGCGCTGTACGGGGCCGCGCTTTTCGCTCTCTGGCGGCTTGAGGGCGGGCCCGACGGGATCGAGCGCCGCATCCTTTCCGCATGCTCAACAGCCTGGCGAAAATTGTCGCCAGGCTGAGCCAGCCGAAGATTTCAAGAGGGATAGCTGCAACCGGCGGTTCCGCGCGCCCTCGCCTTCGGCTAGGAAGAGGTCAGGGACAAAACAGGGTAAGGACATCATCGACCATGGCCGATATGGCGCCGCTCGACCCGGCGAAAACCGCCGCCGCCGCTTTCAAGCTGCTTGCAGAAAATCCCATGTTCAAGGTGGGCGAAGCCGACATTCGCGGCAATGTCTACCGCGTGTTCGAGAACGCGCCGCCGAGCCTCGCCGCGCTGTTCGCTCATGGGGCGGCGACGCATGGCGACAAGGAATTCCTGATTTTTGAGGAAGAGCGGGTCAGCTTTGCGGAGATTTGGCGCCGCGCCTGCCGGCTTGCGCATGCGCTTCAGGACAAGCTTGGCGTGAAACAGGGGGACAAGGTCGCCCTCGCCATGCGCAATTATCCCGAATGGTGCGTCAGCTATATGGCGGTGATCGCGCTTGGCGGCGTGGTCGTTCCGTTGAACGCCTGGTGGAAAGACGAAGAGCTGCATTACGGGCTTCAGGATTGCGGCGCGAAGATCGTCATCGCCGACGCAAGGCGGCTGGAATATATTCTTCCCTCCAAAAAGGAGCTCGGCCTGACGCTGGTGCTCGCCCGTGAGGGCGGCGACGGCGCCGATTACCGTTACGAAGACTTGTTGGCGCAGTCGAAAAACGACGCCATGCCGGCGGTCGACATCCATCCCGACGACGATTTCTGCATCGTCTATACGTCAGGCTCCACGGGTCATCCGAAAGGCGTCGTTCTCACCCATCGCGGCGCGATTTCGGCGCTGTTCTCATGGTCTTTCATTGCGGCGATTTTGAAGGAGCTGCGCGGCGGGGTCAGCCCGTTCGGCGACGATCCCGGCATTCTCCTCGGGATACCGCTCTTCCATGTGACCGGATCGCATTCAATCTTTCTGCTTTCCTACATGGTCGGGCGCCGCGTCGTCATGATGTATCGCTGGGACCCAAAGGAAGCGGCGGCGATCATCAACCGCGAAAAGCTCACCAATTTCGTCGGCGTGCCGAGCCAGTCTTTCGAACTGATGCAGGCGGTGGGTCCGGAAGGTCTGCCGACGCTGATCGACATCGGCTCCGGCGGCGCCAAGCGCCCCGCAGACCATGTAAAAAAACTTGCCGCGAAATTCCAGAACGGCAAGCCGTCTTCCGGCTACGGGCTCTCGGAAACCAACGCCCTCGGTTGCGTCATTTCCCAGGGCGACTATCAGCTGCGCCCGGATTCGACGGGCCGGCCGGTGCCGCCGGTGACCGACATCAAGATCATGGAAGGCGACAAGGAACAGCCTGTCGGAGGCGTCGGCGAGGTCTGGATCAGGAGCCCCGCCAATTTCCGCGGCTATCACAACCTGCCCGATGAGACGGCGAAGGCGATCACGCCCGACGGCTGGTTCAAGACCGGCGACCTCGGCAAGTTCGATGCGGACGGCTATCTCTACATTGTTGATCGCCTCAAAGACCTGATCATTCGCGGCGGTGAAAACATCTCCTGCCTGGAAGTCGAAAACCGCGTCTATGAGCATGGCGATGTCGCCGAAGCGGTGGTTTTCTCCGTTCCCGATGAGGTGCTGGGCGAGCGCGTCGGCCTCGTCGTTTATCCCAAGGAAGGCATGAGCGTCGACGCCGCGGATTTGCGCGATTTCGTGGCGGAGGAGCTCGCGGCCTTCAAGGTGCCGGAACGCATCTGGATTTCGCCCGCCAAGCTGCCGCGTCTCGGCACCGCGAAATTCGACAAGATCACTGTCCGGAAAATCGCCCTCCAGCATCCGCCGGCGCTTTCGGTTTGATTCGGCGCGAAATCGAAACGCTCCGCCGCAAAAAGTTGGGCGATTGCGTGACGCAAGACTTTAAATTGCCGATGCTGTCCTCGGGATTTAAGGGAGCGGCTTATGACAGGCTTTCGGTTGCTCGGAGTGCTTGGCGCTCTTATGGCGATGACCGCTCAGGCGAACGCCGATAGCTATGCGGTGGAATTTGTCGCGAGCCGCAATCCCGAGAATAAGGGCCAATATCGCATCGCAAATGTGGAGGCTGTCATCACGCCGGATGGCGGGATCGTTGGTCTTTTCCGAGATCAGCGAGATGTGGGCCTGCCTCATGGCTGGGCGACGTTTCTCTATACAATTGAAGTCCATGACCAATCCGGCGCTGAACTAAAGACGCGCTATCTCGCCGGCGGGCGCTGGAAGGTGCTTGGTTGGCAAGCGGGACCGGTCACGGTCAACTATACCATGCTGCTGCAGCATGACCGCTTCCCCAATGATCCGGGGGACGATGAAATCGCTTATGGCCGCCCCTATGGCGTAATGTGGACGGGGCGCGCGCTTTTCATGGAGGGGGCGGCGTCAGAGGAAGAGATCGGCGTTTCTTTCGATGCGCCCGAAAGCTGGCGCTTCACGACCCCTTGGGAGCAAGTTTCAAGCGACGGGCGCGACTTCACGGCCAAGAACACTGACGACCTTCTCGATAGCGCGTTCATGGGCGGCGAACATCTTGAGGAAATTCTTCCTGTCGCCGGCAATGAAGCGCGCCTCGCCGTGGCGCCGCCTCTGCATGAGGTCAAGCCGGTCATGGTTTCAACGCTCAAGCATTCGCTCGGCGCTTACGAAAAACTATTTGACGCGCCAATGCCGGAGGCGCTGTTGGTCATCGTCGGCGACGCGTCATTCTCCGGCGGCGGCGTCATGGGCCGCAGCATCTCTATTGTGCTTGGAGACGATGAAAACAATCTGCCGGCCTATATCGCCGCCCATGAGGGCTTCCATGTCTGGAATGTCCAGTGGACGCTGGAACAGAACAACGGGGACATGGAATGGCTAAAGGAAGGTCTCGCCGAATATTACGCCAATGTGACGAGGCTGCGCGGCGGAGATGTAAGCGAGGAAGAGTTTCTAGCTGAACTTGGAAATCGCGCCGGTATTTATCTGACAGCGCTGCAGGGCGACAGCATCGCCGGCGGCGGCGCACGCAAGCTGCGGGATGCAGGGAGCTACAACCTTGTCTATAGCGGCGGCATGATGCTCTGCGCCGCGCTCGATGCCGAAATCCGTAGGGCGTCAGACGGCGCCAAAAGCCTCGACGATCTGATGCGCGACCTTCACCGCCGCTATGCCGGGGGGGCGGAGCCGCTAACCATGAACATGCTGACGGATATACTAAAGCAAGAATATAGCGTCAGCGCAGCCGAATTTTTCGCTGCGCACTTATATGGCGGCGAAGCCTTGCCGCTTGAAGACCTTCTTGGTTTTTATGGGCTCAACGCGCGAATTTCGGAAAAGGACGGTGAGGTCGCTGTCAACATTGAACGTGCGGCCAAGGCCGATAGCCACGCAATAGCCGCTTGGCGCGACTTCCTCCTCCAGTAACCGAATATCCTCCCATTTTGCACTGCATAAAGCGCTTGCGCCCGGGGGCCCGGCGCCGGACAAACGCGCTTGACCTAAATCGAGAAAGGGAACGCCGCCCATGAGCGACCTTGAAACCTTCCGCGCAGAGGCGCGAAGCTGGCTTGAAGAGAACTGTCCCAAGGAAATGCGCGACGGCGCTGGCGGCGAAGAGAATATCTGCTGGGGCGGCAAGCGCTGGAAATTCCAGTCCGAAGCCCAGAAGACCTGGCTCGACCGCATGGCCGAAAAGGGCTGGACCGTTCCGGCCTGGCCCAGGGAATATGGCGGCGGCGGCCTATCCAAGGAAGAAGTCAAGGTTCTGAAAGAGGAGATGCGCAAGCTGAAATGCCGCTCGCCTCTCGAAAGCTTCGGCATCTGGATGCTCGGGCCCGCGCTCCTGAAATATGGAACGCACGAACAGAAGCTGCATTTCCTGCCGCCCATTGCGCGAGGCGAAGTGCGCTGGTGCCAAGGCTATTCTGAACCGAATGCGGGTTCGGACCTCGCCTCGCTCCAGTGCAAATGCGAGGACAAAGGCGATCACTGGCTGATCAACGGCCAGAAGATCTGGACCTCTTACGCGGACGAAAGCGACTGGATTTTCGTGCTCGTCCGCACCGATCCGAAAGCGACGAAGCACACGGGCATCAGCTTCATTCTGGTCGACATGGACCAGAAGGGCGTTTCCACGAAACCGATCAAACTGATCTCCGGCAAGTCGCCCTTCTGCGAAACTTTCTTCGATGATGCGACCACGCCGAAGGAGCATGCGCCGGGCGTCTCCGCCATTGTCGGCGAGATGAACAAAGGCTGGGATGTCGCAAAATATCTTCTGACCCATGAGCGTGAAATGATCTCTGCGGGCGGCGGCGGCCTTCTCGGGGGGCGCGGCATGGGCGAGGTCGCGGCGAATGAAATCGGCACCAAAAATGGCAGACTTTCCGACCCGCTATTGCGCGCGAAAATCGCGCAGGCCGAAATCGACGGCTGGGCTTTCCTCTTGACGCTCGAACGCATGAAAGACGAGGCGAAAGCGGGGCAGGGCGTCGGCGCCAATTCGTCGATGCTCAAATATTACGGCACCGAGTTCAACAAGCGCCGCTTTGAGATCCTCATGGATATCGGCGGGTCCGACGAGCTTGAATGGGAAGGGGCGCGCACAAAAGACGGGAAGCTCGCCCGCGGCTGGCTGCGCACCAAAGCCAATTCCATCGAAGGCGGCACGTCGGAAGTGCAATTGAACGTCATCGCCAAACGCATTCTCGAATTGCCCGGCGCGTAAAGGAAGTCAAATGCCTCTCGTCCTTACCGAAGAACAGGAAATGCTGCGCGAGTCTGCGCGCGGGTTTCTCGATGAAAAAGCGCCGGTTTCCGCTTTGCGCAAACTGCGCGACACAAACGATCCCTACGGCTTTTCCCGCGATCTCTGGAAAGAAATGGCGGAGATGGGCTGGGCCGGGATTATCGTTGAAGAAGAGCATGGCGGCTCGGATTTCGGGTTTGTGGGCGCGGGCGTGTTGGCGGAGGAAATGGGCCGTACGCTGACGGCGTCGCCGTTCCTGTCGACGTCGATCCTCGCGGCAACCGCGTTGAAGAAGCTCGGCTCCGACGCGCAGAAACAATCGAACCTGCCGAAGATCGCGGCGGGCGAGGCGCTTTACGCGCTGGCTGTCGATGAAAATCGAAAGCACGGGCCGGCAAAAACCGCGATGAAAGCCGAGAAACACGGAAACGGCTTCAAGCTCTCCGGCGACAAGACCTTCGTCGCCGACGGTCATGTGGCGGACAAGATCATCGTTGCGGCGCGCTCCGCCGGCGCGCCCGGCGAACAGGATGGCCTGACGCTGTTTCTCGTCGATGCGAAATCGAAAGGCATTGAGATCGAGCGTACGCAAATGGTCGACAGCCGCAACGCCGCGCGGATCAAATTCGACGGCGTCGAGGCGACCGGCGACGATGTTCTGGGCGAAGTCGACGGCGGCTATATGGCCCTCGAAGGCGTCCTTAATGCAGGGCGCGCGGGTCTCGCCGCGGAAATGTCCGGTTCGGCGCAGCGGGCCTTCGAGATGACCGTCAACTATCTCAAAGAGCGCAAGCAGTTCGGAACCGAGATCGGTTCTTTCCAGGCGCTGCAGCATCGCGCGGCGCATCTTTATTCAGAGATCGAGCTTGCGAAATCCGCGGTGCTGAAAGCCCTGCAGGATCTCGACGCCCATTACGGCATGGCGGGGCCGATCTGTTCGCTGGCCAAGGCGAAAGCCGGCGAAGTTGCGAAACTCGCCAGCCAGGAAGCGGTGCAGATGCATGGCGGCATCGGGATGACCGATGAGTATGATATCGGCTTTTACATGAAGCGCATCCGCGTCGCCCAGGAAATGTTCGGAGACGCCGCTTTTCACGCCGACCGCCTCGCGCAAATGCGGGGTTACTGATATAGGCGGTGCGCCGCTATTTGAGAGAAAGCCATGCCCGCAACGACGCCCGACAAGATCGCCGATTTCGTCGGCAAGGAAACCGGCGTATCCGATTGGATCACCATCGATCAGGACCGGATCAACCAGTTCGCCGATGTGACCGAAGACCATCAGTTCATTCACATCAATCCGGAAGCGGCGGCGAAAACCCCTTTCGGAACCACGATCGCCCACGGCTTTCTGACGCTTTCCATGTTGTCGAAACTCGCCTCGGGCAGCGTCATCATCCTTGAGGGCGTCAAGATGGGCGTCAACTACGGCTTCGAGAAAGTCCGCTTCGTAAACCCGGTGAAATCCGGCCAGAAAATCCGCGGACGCTTCACCCTGATGTCGGCGGACACGAAAGTCCCGGGCCAGTGGACGCTGAAATACGCCGTGAAGGTGGAGATCGAAGGCGAGACGAAACCGGCGCTCGTCGCCGAGTGGCTGACCATGCAGTTCGTTTGAGGGCGCGGAAGATGTCAGAGCATGTCGCAGACATTAGCTGGAAACGCGAAACGGAAAGTTTCGCTTATGAAGATTACGACCGCACCCATGTTTGGCGTTTCGATAATGGCGTGGAAGTGAAAGCCGCGGCGGCGCCCGCCTATCTCGGCGATCCTGCCTGCGTCGATCCCGAAGAGGCGTTCGTCGCTTCCGTTTCAAGCTGTCACATGCTGACCTTTCTCGCCATCGCCGCGCGCAAGCGTCTGACAGTCGATTCTTACGAAGACCACGCCGTTGGCCATATGGAGAAAAACACCGATGGGCGGCTCGCCATCACCCGCGTCGATCTACATCCGAAAATCGTGTTCGCGCCGGGTGTTGACGTCGATGCGGCGGCGCTCGAGAAAATGCACCACAGCGCCCATGAAAACTGTTTCATCGCCAATTCGGTGAAAACCGAGATTGTCGTCAATTCATAAGGAGAGCTTCCCCGTGTCGATCAGATTTGACGGAAAAGTCGCCATTGTCACCGGCGCCGGCAATGGTCTCGGGCGCAGCCACGCGCTGGCGCTCGCCGAGCGCGGCGCGAAAGTCGTCGTCAACGATCTCGGCGGCGCGCGCGACGGCTCGGGCGGATCAATATCCGCCGCGCAAGACGTGGTGAACCACATCAACGCGGCAGGCGGCGAGGCCATCGCCGACGGCGCGAATGTGACGAATGCTGATGAAGTCGCCGCCATGGTGAAGGCCGCCATGGACAAATGGGGCCGCATCGACATTCTGGTGAACAACGCCGGCATCCTGCGCGACAAGTCGTTTCACAAAATGACGCTCGACGATTTCAGGATGGTCATCGACGTCCATCTCGTGGGCTCGGCGATCTGCACCCATGCCGTCTGGCCGATCATGCGCGAGCAGACCTATGGCCGCGTGATCATGACGTCATCGCCCTCGGGGCTTCACGGCATTTTCGGCCAGGTGAATTACGGCGCAGCAAAAGCCGGCATGATCGGAATGATGAACGCTCTGCATCTCGAAGGCGCGAAATACAACATCAGGGCGAATGTCTTGTCACCGTCGGCCAAGACGCGGATGACCGAAGATCTCGGCATTCCCGAAGCCATCCTCGATCAGATGACCCCGGAAGCCATCACAGCGGCGATGCTTTATCTCGTCAGCGAGGACGCGCCCTCTCGCGCGATCGTGAGCTGCGCCGCCGGCGGCTATTCCCGCGCCTATATCGTCGAGACCGACGGCGTCTACCTGCCGCCGGAAAAACAGACGCCGGAAGAGATCGCGAAAAAGTGGGATGAAATCTCCGACACGAAAGACGTACATTATTACGAGAACTCGTCGGGGCCGAATATGAACTTCATCGGCAAGGCCAAAGATTACGCCATCGGCAAATAAGGAATATCGTCATGAGAGAAGCCGTCATCGTTTCAACCGCCCGCACGCCCATCGGCAAGGCCTATCGCGGCGCTTTCAACAACACGACGTCGCCGGCGCTCGCCGCCCACGCCATGACCAATGCGATTGCGCGCGCGAAAGTCGAGCCGGGCGAAGTCGAAGACGTGGTCGCCGGCGCGGCGCTGCAGATGGGTACGGCGACGCCGAACGTGGCGCGGCTTTCGCTGTTGCGCGCGGGGATGCCGCATTCCGTGCCGGGGCAATCGCTCGACCGGCAATGCGCCTCCGGCATGATGGCGATTGCGACGGCTGCGAAACAGGTGATCTCCGACAATATGCAGGTGGCGATCGGCGTTGGCGTGGAATCGATTTCCATGAACCAGACGAAGCAGATGTTCGTTCATCCCGACCCGTGGCTCCTCCAGAATCTGCCCGCCACCTATATGCAGATGATCGAGACGGCGGAGATTGTCGCTGAGCGCTACAAGATTTCGCGCGAGGCCCAGGACGAATACGCCCTGCAATCGCAGCAGCGAACCCACGCCGCCCAGCAGGCGGGCAAGTTCGACGACGAGATCGTGCCGCTCGCGTCGGTAATGAAATTCGTCAACAAGGAAACCGGCGAGAGCTCCGACGTCGAAGTGAAGCTCGATAAGGACGAGGGCAACCGCCCGGAAACGACGCTGGAAGGTCTTTCGGGGCTGAAACCCGTCTTCAAGGGCGGTCAGGTCGTGCAGGAAGGCAAATACATCACTGCGGGCAACGCGTCGCAATTGTCCGACGGCGCCTCGGCGGCTGTGGTGATGGAAGCAAAGGAAGCGTCGAAACGCGGCCTCTCCCCGCTCGGCATTTATCGCGGCATGGCGGTTGCGGGAACCAATCCCGACGAGATGGGCATCGGACCGGTCTTCGCCGTCCCGAAGCTTCTTGAAAAATTCAATCTCAAAATGGACGATATCGGCCTTTGGGAATTGAATGAAGCGTTTGCGGTGCAGGTTCTCTATTGCCGCGACAAGCTTGGCATTCCCGACGAGCTCCTCAACGTCAATGGCGGCGCCATCTCCATCGGCCACCCCTACGGTATGTCCGGCGCGCGCATGGTCGGCCACGCGCTTATTGAGGGCAAGCGCCGCGGCGCGAAGTATGTCGTCTGCACCATGTGCGTCGGCGGCGGCATGGGAGCTGCCGGGTTGTTCGAAGTCGCATAAGTGGCGACGGATTACGACGCGATCCACGTCCTCATCCGCGAAGTGCCGAAAGGCGAGGTCGCGAGCTACGGCATGATTGCGAGCCTCCTGCCCGGCGTCGGCCCGCGGCAGGTGGCGCGCGCCATGTGGACCGCGCCGAAGACCCTTGCCTGGTATCGGATCATCACCGCCTCCGGCGCGCCTGCGGATCACTCCGGCGCAGAGGAACAGCGGCGGCGCCTGAAAAAGGAAGGCGTCGCCTTCAAAAAGAACGGTTCCGTCGACTGGGCGCAATGCCGCTGGAAGGGCCCTTCGCAAAAGTGGTTAGACAAATCCGGCCGTGAGATCGAAGAGGTGATGGAGATCATCGCCAGCTGGAAAAGATGAACATCACTTTCCTTCTCTTTTCGAACCTGACGCAGCTCGATTTCACCGGGCCGTTGCAGGTGTTGTCACGACTGCCGGGCGCGCAAGTCGCCCTTGCGGCCAAGCATAAAGCGCCGGTCGCGACGGATACGGCGCTGACGCTCAACCCGACCCATGATTTTACCGATTGTCCGCCAACGGACCTGTTGTGCATTCCCGGCGGATTTGGCGTCGACGACGCGATGCAGGATGCGGAGACTATTGCCTTCGTGAAACGCGAAGGCGCGCGTGCGCAATATGTGACATCGGTCTGCACCGGCGCCTTAATTCTCGGCGCGGCGGGCTTGCTCAAGGGAAAGAAAGCGACGACCCACTGGGCCTATCACAGCGAACTGAAAAGCGTCGGCGCGGAGCCGGTGAAGGCGCGCGTCGTGCGCGACGGCAATCTCTTTACCGGCGGCGGCGTGACGGCGGGGATCGATTTCGCTTTCACGTTGGCGGCGGAAATCGCAGGCGAAGAGGTCGCGAAGGCGATCCAGCTCGGCCTCGAATACGATCCTGCGCCGCCTTTTCTCGCCGGTTCTCCGGACAAGGCTGCGCCCCCGGCCCTCAAATCACAGCAGGAGCGCTACGCCCCGCGTCTTGCGGCGTTTCGCGAAGCCTTGGAAAAAGCCCTGAACCAATCGTAATTTGCGGTTAACGCATTGCGCCGCAATCTAGCCCCAATCGGCCATATTCTCCATACCGACTTTCAAGCGGGAGGCTTCCATGACCCTGTCTCAATTCCTTAAACCCGCGCTCGCCCTTGCGGCGGCGATGATGTTCGCGACCGGCGCGGCGCAAGCCGCCTCAAAAGAAAAAATCGAGCGGCGCACGAATGAAGCGCTCGCTGAATTCCGCGAGGATATCGGCGGTGCGAATGAAGTGCTTGCGAGAGCCAAGGGCGTTCTCGTCTTTCCGCTGATCAGAAAAGGCGGCATCGGGATTGGCGGTGAATACGGTCAGGGCGCTTTGCGCATTGGCGGCGACACGGTCGCCTATTATTCCACGGCCGCCGCCTCCATCGGTCTTCAGTTCGGCGGTCAGTCGCGCCGCCAGATCATCGTTTTTCTCGATCAGGGCGCGCTCGACAAGTTCCGCTCGAGCCAGGGCTGGGAGATCGGCGTTGACGCCTCCGTCGCCGTGGTCACTGTCGGCGCCGGCGGCGCCATCGACACGACGCAGTTGAACCAGCCCATTGTTGCGTTCGTCTTCGACAATAAGGGCCTGATGTACAATCTGTCTCTCGAAGGTTCGAAGATCAGCCGGATTCACGATGACGACTAAGCTTCGTCATTAACCGCTGATTTACCGTGATTGCGAAGGGGAGCGGCGCCGACGGCGCCGCTCCTTCGATTTTCAGCCCCGCCGGAAAGAAACCGGAAGGAAATATTCTCTAAAGTTTTCCGCGTATTGTCATTTCCTGGCCGCGAGCCGGACGAACAAGCGGGGACGATATGGCGAAAGTTGTAAAGGCCAAGCAGCGCTATCAGGTCAACGAGACCGGGTCCGATACGGAAGTCATCGTGAGGAGGAAGTCCCCCGGCCGGATATGGCTGACCTTTATCCTGAGCCTTCCGCTTGGGCTTGCCGTGGCCGTCGCCTTGATTGGCTTCAACAAAGGCGGCGCGATGCCGGCTTTTGGCTTGATGGCGGCGTTGGGCGCCCTCTGGTGGTGGGGCCTCGGCGACATTACGGACAAATTCAGGATCGACGACCGGGGTATCGCAAAACGCGGCAAGCTTTACCTCTTCGAGGATATCAACAGCCTCAGCTACAGGAACCGGCTCGGCACGAAAATCGATTTTCACCGGCGCCGGGCGACGACGGACGCGCATAATCTTGCGTCGGAATATGGCTACGGCCTCTACATTCTTTACGGGTCCAAAGAGGTCGGGCTGACGACGGGCTTTACGGAGTTCGAAGCCGAACAGATTTATGAGGTTCTGCGCGGCGTCTTCGGCAAATACGGCCACCGCTTCGCCTGATCAGACAAGATCGATCGCCGCAAGCTGCGCGCGTTTTTCGCCCTCGCTGAGGAATGAGCCGAGGAAGCTGTTCTTCGCGAGGGTTTTGACATCAGCGCGCGTCAGAGGAAGCGCCTCGATCACGGCTTTGAAATTGTCGTTCATATAGCCGCCGAAATAGGACGGATCGTCTGAGTTCACTGTCGCGCGCAGATTCAGGTCGAGCATCTTTTTCAACGGGTGCTCGGCCATGTCATTGACGACGCAAAGCTTCAAATTCGACAGCGGACAGACGGTGAGAGTCATCTGCTCCTGTGCGAGGCGACCGACCAGCGCGTCGTCCTCCAGCGAGCGATTGCCATGGTCGAGCCGGTCGATAGCGAGAAGATCCAGCGCTTCATGAACGTATTCCGGCGGGCCTTCCTCGCCGGCATGGGCGACGAGCTTTAACCCTCGCTCCTTCGCCGCCGTGAAGACGCGGGCGAATTTCGACGGCGGATGCCCGACTTCGGAGGAATCGAGCCCGACGGCCTCGATCCGGTCGAGCCAGGTTTCCGCCTGTTTCAGGGTTTCTAATGCGTCTTCTTCGGGCAGATGCCGCAGGAAACACATGATCAATTTCGCGGTCATGCCGAATTGCGCCTTGGCCATGCCGAGCGCCGTCAAAATCCCGCTGATCGCCGTGTCGAAAGGAACGCCGCGTTCCGTGTGTCCTTGCGGATCGAAGAAGATTTCCGCGTGCCGCACATTGTCCGCGCGCGCACGGTTGAGATAGGCCATGGTGAGATCGAAAAAATCTTCTTCCGTCCGAAGGACATTCATTCCCTGATAATAGATGTCGAGGAAGTCCTGCAGGTTCGAAAATTCATAGGCTGCGCGGATTTCCTCCACGGACTTGAAAGGTATGTCGATCTTGTTCCGCCGCGCCAGCTTGAACAGCATTTCCGGCTCAAGACTGCCTTCGATGTGAAGATGCAGCTCCGCCTTGGGCAGCGCCGAGGCATAGGCGATGAGATCGTGTTTGGTCATGTTTTCTTTCTGATGAGACGGATGAGCAGGGCGATAAAGGCCAGCGCAGCGCCGAGAACGCCAAGCAGCAAAGCGGGCATGCCCGACGCGAATTTCAAACTCGTCGCCAACTGCTGAACCAGGACCACGCCTTCGGCCGGCGCAATGATTTTGGCGGCGAAACTTGCGACCAAGGCGTTCTCGATGACTTCGCAGACCACATAGATCGCCGGGAGAACCAACAGAAATCGCAAAATGCTTTTATCGAGACGCAGGGCTTTGAGGCCGAGCCCCATCCCCATGCTCGCAAAGAAGAAATTCATCAGCGCATAAGGAATGTCGACAAGCTGCCACAGGATATAGTCGCGCCGGTCATCGCCCAACGCGTCGAGCGTGCGCACCGGTTCAAGCGCAGGGATGCCGGGCTTCGTCTCGGGCAGGACGCCGCCTGCCGCCTCCAGCGCGCGCGTCCACGGGCTGTCCATATTGAACGCCCAGGCGGAAAACACAAACAGGATCACGAACCAGACGAAAAACCTTGTCCAGCTCGCTTGCTCGATCATGCGAGAAATGAAAGCCATCTCACCCTCCTGCCGGAACTTTTAACATAGGCCGGCCGAGCGCGAAAATATATCAAAGGCCGCCGCTTATTTACCGAAGAGATAGCGGTCCTTGAAACCGGCGCCGTCCATGTCGGAAAACACCGCATCGCCGTCTTCGCGCGCGATGTCGAAGGCGGCGTGGACGAACGCGTTGTAATTGCCGCTATCGATCGTATCCACGGCCTTATACTCGGCCCGCGCTGCATCGCGCGTGATCGTCAGGTCGATGAAGCCATGATATTCGCCTGAAAGATAGCGCACATCCTTGTTGTCGCGATTGGTGAGGAGCGCATATTCCGCGCCCATGCCGCCGAGAAACTCCTTGCGGTAAGGCGAGGGGGATGTGACCGAGTGCGTGCCGAGCTCGACGCCCATATGCGCGCCGTTCTTGTCGATAAGATCGTTCGCCCACCAGGTGTGGGTGTCGCCGGTGACGACGATCATGCCGCCGGCCTCGGCGCCGCGCACAAGATCGTAAAACCGCTCGCGCGCCGCGGGATAACCGTCCCAGGCGTCGAAATTGAGCGGCAATCCGAGGGCGGACATTTTGACGAAGGCGCGCGCCTCGTTCCATTGCTGCTCAAGCTCGACGATTTGCGGTTCCGTCACATGCGGGTTGAGATCGGGCGCCGTCACTTTCGCCATGATCACCTGATTGGCGATGAGCCGCCAGGGCTGGCCTTTCGCGACGGAGGTTTTGAGCGTGCGGTCGAGATAATCGATCTGCGCCGCGCCGAGCATTTCGCGCGTTTCGTCCCACAAGATCACGTCGCGGAAATGCGCGACATCTTCGGGCGTTTGAAGCGTCGGGATGACTTCGGAATATTCGAACTGCCGCGCCCGCGCCATCAGGCGCGTTTCCAGCGCCGCGACGGTAAGGAGATCGCCATAGGAGAAGGAGCGGAAAAACGCTTCCCGCGCCATCTCCGGCTCGCGCACCGGCATCCATTCGTAATAGGCCTGCAGCGCCGCGCGGCGGCGCGCGTCCCAATCGCCTTCCGTTTGCGGGTCGTGGTTCTCCGCGCCGCCGGACCAGGAATCGTTCGACGTTTCGTGATCGTCCCAGATCGGGATCAGCGGATGCTTCCCATGCATCGCCTGGGACGCCGGATCCGCTTTGTACTGCGCATGACGCATGCGGTAGTCGGCGAGGCTGATGATTTCATGCGGCGGCTCGTGGGAGCGGCCAAGCGCGCGGCCGGCGTCGCCGCCATAGCCTTCATTGCTGTATTCGTAGATATAGTCGCCGAGATGGATGACGGCGTCGAGATCGTCATGCCGCGCGACGAGATCGTAGACGTTGAAATAACCGAACGGATAGTTGGAACACGACATGACGGCGAAGCGCGCCTGATCGACGGCGCCTTCGGGCAGGGTCTTGGTGCGGCCTGTCGGCGAAAAGGCGCCGCCGAGTTCGAAGCGATAATAGTAATGCGTGCCGGGCTCGAGCCCTTCGGCCAAGACTTTGACGGTCCAGTCTCGGACCGCGCTTGTGGTGAAACGTCCCTCATCGACGATGACGGCGAAGTCTTCGGTCTTCGCGATTTGCCAGCTGACGGTCAGGGAGGAAGGATTGGAAGACATAAGCGCCTGGAACACCCGGGTCCACAGCACCACAGACGTCGCAGCCGGATCGCCCGATGCGACGCCATGGGCAAAGACGCCGCCGGGGGCTTCGCTGACTGCGACATAAGGCGTCATCTTCGGCGTGGCCGTGCAGGACGCGGCGCCCATGGCCGCGCCGGATAACAGCGCTGCGCGCCGGGTAATCTTGCCTGTCGTCATCAAAGTCTCCCATCCCGTGCGGCGTTGAAGGCCGCCAATCTGTCCGCGCCGTTGCCGCCCCCGCTCCCCTGCGGGGTGGCCGCGCCCCGATTTTGCGGTAGTCTTATGACACAAATACCGGCGCAGTCGAATAAGCGCCGCAGCCAGTCGAGGGACCTATGCGAAAAACGGGATGGACGGCGCTCGCCGTTCTGATGCTCAGCGCCTGCGCCCAGCAAAACGGGGCGGACAGCGAAGAGGCGGATGCGGCCGAAGCTGCGGCGCCTGCCGAGACCGCCGCAGCGGCGGAAGAAGACGACGCGAAGGGCCCCGTGCGGCCTCCGTCAGATCCATACCCCTCCACCTACGAGCCCTATCCCGGAGAAACGGTGCTCTTGACCGGCGCGACCGTCCTGACCGGCGCCGGCGATCGCATCGACAATGGCGCGGTTCTTATTACCGACGGCAAGATAACTGCGGTCGGCGCCGCGGGCGAAATCGAAGCGCCGGAGGGCGCGCGCACGGTGAACGCCAATGGCAAGTGGATCACGCCGGGCATTATCGATATCCACTCTCATCTCGGCGACTATCCGTCCCCGTCCAATCAATCGACGTCAGACGGCAATGAAGTCGTCAGCCCCAATACCGCCTATGTCTGGGCCGAACATTCGGTCTGGCCGCAGGATGCGGGTTTCACCCGCGCGCTCGCGGGCGGGATCACGTCGCTGCAAATTCTTCCCGGCTCGGCAAATCTTTTTGGCGGGCGTTCCGCGATCCTGAAAAACGTGCCCTCTCGCTCCGTACAGGGAATGAAATTTCCGGGCGCGCCTTACGGCCTCAAAATGGCCTGCGGCGAAAATCCGAAGCGCGTCTATGGCGAGCGCGGCGGTCCCGGCACCCGCATGGGCAATTTCGCCGGCTATCGCTCAGCCTGGATCGAAGCCGCCGCCTACAAGAAAAAGTGGGAGGATTATTGGGCCGATTACGACGAGTGGGTCGACAATGACGACGACGACAAGGGCGATGCGCCGGAAGCGCCGACGCGCGATCTGAAGCTTGAAACCCTTGCCGGCGCGCTCAATGGCGACGTCATTGTCAACATGCACTGCTACCGCGCCGATGAAATGGTGCAGGTGCTCGATATGGCCAAGGAGTTCGGCTACAAGGTGCGGACCTTCCATCACGCCATCGAAGCCTACAAAGTCGCCGACTATCTCGCGGAGAACAATGTCTGCGCCGCGGTGTGGGCCGACTGGTGGGGCTTCAAGCTCGAAGCCTTCGACACGGTGGGCGAAAACGCGGCGCTGGTGCACGCCCAGCCCGGTGGCTGCGCCATCATCCATTCCGACGATGCGCTGGGCATTCAGCGTCTCAATCAGGAAGCGGCGAAAGCCATGGCCGACGGGCGCCGCATCGGCATCGACATCGAACCGGAAGACGCCATCGCCTGGATCACCGCCAACCCGGCGGACGCCATGGGCATCCTCGATGAAACCGGCACGCTTGAAGCCGGAAAAATGGCCGACGTCGTTGTCTGGAACGGCAATCCCTTCTCGGTCTACGCCAAGGCGGAGAAGGTCTATATCGACGGCGCGCTGATGTATGACCGCTCTAATCCGGAGCTGTCGCCGCGGGTCGATTTCGAACTCGGCCTTCATGACAACGACTTCACGGGCGGGGCAGGACAATGACCGGCAAGATCAGGAAGAGAAATCTCATGAAAACGTTCACCGCTTTCATCGCCGCCGCATCTGTTGTTGCGGGCGCCTCGAGCGCGCAAACCGTCGCCATCATGGACGGGCGCGTCCACACCGTCTCGGGCGGCGTTATTGAGGAAGGCGACGTCATCATCCGCGACGGACGCATCGCGCAGGTCGGGGCCGATCTTTCGGCGCCGGCGGGCGCGACCGTCATCGACGCGTCGGGCAAGGTCGTAACCCCCGGCCTTTTCTCGCCAGTCTCTGCCATCGGCCTCGTGGAGATCGGCGCCGTCGCCGATTCCAACGACGCAACGCCGGAGCTGCAGTCGCCCACGGACAGCTTCCCGCTCGGCGCGTCGCTTAACGCCATCGACGCGTACAATCCTTCGTCATCGCTCATTCCGGTGAACCGCGCGGCGGGCGTCACCCGCGCCTTGATGGCGCCCAATCCGGGACCGTCTTTCTTCGCGGGGCTCGGCGCGGTCATCGACCTTTCGGGCCGGCCGAACTCCGTCACCAGAGCCGAGGCGGCGCAATATGTCGCCATGGGCGAGCGCGGCGCCGAACGCCAGGGCGGCACGCGCATGGGCGCCTGGGCGGTCTTGCGCGAATATCTTGACGAGGCGCGTTCCTATCACGCCAATCCCAACGACTATATAAGGCGGCCTCATGACGGCCGGTTCGCCGTGTCGGATTTGAAAGCGCTCGGCCCCGTCATCAACGGCGAACAGCCGCTGATCGTCTCCGTAAACAGCGCCAATGACATCCGCACGCTGATCCGGCTGAAAAACACCTATCGTCTTAACGTCATCATTCTCGGCGGATCGGAAGCCTGGCGCGTGGCGCGCGACATCGCCTCGGCGAATATTCCGGTCATCACGAGCGGGCTTTATAACCTGCCGGGCGAGTTCGAGGATATCGATGCGACGCTCAAAAACGCCGCGCGGCTTCATCAGGCGGGCGTCAAGATCTCGTTCTTCGACGACGCTCATAACATCCGGCTGATCCGTCAGCATGCGGGCAACGCCGTCGCTGAAGGCTTGCCCTTCGATGCAGCTCTCGCGGCGATCACGCTCAACCCGGCGACATTCTACGGCCTCGGCGACCAGCTCGGCTCGCTCGAAGCGGGCAAGATCGCCGATGTGGTGATCTGGGACGGCGATCCGTTGGAAGTGACGACGCGGCCGGAGGCGGTCTACATCAACGGCCGTCCGCAGGATCTCAACAATCGTCAGAAAATGCTGATGGAGCGCTATCGTAATCTTGAGCGGGGCGATCTTCCCTTCGCCTATCGCGGCGGCGAATAACTTAGTTCACTGTCTGCGTTTCAAGACCCGCAAGCGCTTCGCTCTTGCGGGTCTTTTTTTGTCCGCCATCCGCGATCAGGCTGAGCGCGATGGACGGAAGAAGCCCGAGCCCGATCAGTATCAGCGCCGCGGGCGCCGCGTCGGCGAGCCGTTCGTCCGACGCGAGCCGGTAAATCTGGGTGCTGAGGGTTTCGAAATTGAAGGGCCGTAAAATCAGCGTTGCGGGCAATTCTTTGGCGATGTCGATGGCGACGATGGCGGCGCCTGCCAGGAGTGAGAGCCGCGCCATGGGCCAGTGCACTTCCCTGATGACGCGGCCGGGCGCGGCGCCCAGCGTTCTGGCGGCGCCGTCCATTTGCGGACTGATCTGCGCGAGGCCACCTGCGGCGGCGTTGTATCCGGCGGTGAGGAACCGCGCCACATAGGCGTAAAGAAGAACGAGCGCGCCGCCGGCGAGCGCATGACCGGAAACGCGCGCAAGACTTGCTGAAAGGGCGAGGACGCCGATCGCCATGACAGCGCCCGGCACGGCGTAGCCCAGCGTCGCCGCGCGCAAGGCGAGTTTGATGAATCGCCCCCGCGCCGCGCGCGCGCCGTAGGCGAGGAGGAGCGACAGGAAAACTGCGATCAGCGCGCCAGCGGCGGCGATCAGCGCGGTGTTGATTCCCGCCTGCGCAAGCCCGCGCAAGACAATGGCGTTCATCTCCGGCTGCAGTATGGAGATCAGAAGCCCTGCCGGCGCGATGAAACCGAACAGCACCGGCGCCAAGCAGATGAGAAAGGCGACGGCGCCCTGGAGCGGCGACAAGCGGATGCGGCGCGCCTTCCTCGCCGCGCGCACGTCTTCGCTGGCGCGCCCCCTGCGGCTTGCGCTTTCCATGAGCACGAGCAGGAGCGCCACGAAAAAAAGCGCCGCAGCAAGCTGCATGGCGGCGTGCAAATCGCCGAGCCCGTGCCAGGTGCGGAAAATGCCGACGCTTAAAGTGGGAACGCCGAAGAAATCGGCGACGCCGTAATCGGCGGCGATTTCCATGAGCGCCAGCGCCAGCCCGCCGAAGAACGCAGGACGGCTGGCGGTCAGCAACACCCCGGCGCTGGCGCGCAAGGGGCTGGCGCCCAGCATCCTCGCCGCCTCCATCATCGCGCCCGACCGCGCCGCGAGCGACGCGCGCATGGCGAGATAAACATAAGGATAAGTCGTCAGCATCAGGACGAAGGCCGCGCCCGGCAGTGAGCGGATTTCGGGGAGCGCCTCAGCGCCGATGATCGCGGCGACCGGTCCGAAGGGACCGAAAAGATTGCCGTAAGCATAGGCCGCGACATAGGCCGGAATAGCGAAAGGAAGCGCCAGCGCCACGCCGAGAATCCTGCGGCCCGGAAACTCCGTCAGGGAGACCAGCATCGCCGCGATGGCGCCGACGACCCCGGCGCCGGCGCCGGCCAGCGCGCATAACAATAATGTCGTCGCCACATAGCGCTGGCCCACATCGCTGGCGAAGATAGAGGGCGCCGCGTCCGCCTCCAGCGCGCCGGCGAGCATCGCGCCCACTGGAGCGGCGGCGAACAAGGCGATCAAAAGGATCGCGGCGCCGCCGCGCCTGTCTCCCTTCCTCGCCGTCATTTCGCTCATGGCCGCTGCGCTCTGTTCTTAATTCTCGTTCTTAACTGGTGACATCTATGCGAAAGTGAGGCAATTCCCAATCCCCATCGGAAGAAACCGGCGCCGAAAGTCTCATGAGCCTCGATCTCCATCGCATCTCTCACCGCTATGGCGGCGTCGCCGCTGTTCACGGGTCGAGCCTTTCCGTCGAGGCGGGGGAGATCGTCTGCCTTTTCGGCCCTTCGGGCTGCGGCAAGACCACCTTGCTCAGGATCGCAGCAGGGCTTGAGCATTTGCAGGAGGGGGAGGTGCGCCTTGGCGGCGCCGTGCTGGCCGCGCCGGGCAGGGAGACGCCCCCCGAACAGCGGCCTATCGGCTTCGTCTTTCAGGACTACGTTCTTTTCCCGCATCTGACGGTCGAAAAGAACATTGCTTTCGGGTTGAAAGGCGCCGGCGACGCGAAAGCGCGCATCGAAGACCAATTGTCGACGTTTGGCATCGAAGACTTGGCCAAGCGTTTCCCTCATGAACTTTCCGGCGGCCAGCAGCAGCGCGTGGCGCTCGCCCGAGCTATTGCGCGCAAACCCAAGGCGCTGTTGCTGGACGAACCTTTCGCCAGCATTGATGTCGCGCTGCGCCGCCGCCTGCGCGAAGAATTGCGCCGTGTGCTGAAGGAACAGAAAGCGGCCGTGCTTCTCGTCACCCATGACGCCGACGAGGCGCTGGCCCTCGGCGACCGCATCGCGCTGATGCGCGAAGGCGGGATCATAGAAACAGCAGCGCCCGAAGAGTTGTATGAACGTCCGCAAACGCCCGATGGCGCCGGCCTGTTTCCGGGAAGCCAGACGCTTATGGGCGAAGTGCGCGGCGGCGTATTTCATTGCGTGTTGGGAGAGGTTCAGACGTCGGGTCTGAGATCGGGCCCCGCCCGCGCCGTCTTGCGCGCCGACTGCCTGACGGCGTCTCCCGACGAGCTCTCGCGGTTCCGGGTCGCCGATATCCGTTTTGCGGGACCGGGTTGGCGGGTTCGTCTCGAAGGGCCGGGCGAGGCTCCGCTCTGGGTGACGATGGACGCTCCGCCTGCGGTTGGCGACGGCGTCTCCGTCGCCGTCGACTGGACGAAAGTCTTTGTTTTCTCTCACTGATTGGGTTGCACCCGGTGCGTCGCTTCGCGCCTTGCTTTTACAAACCGCTCTGATAGATTGATACTGAGAATTATTCGCAATTTAGAAAGCTTGTCGGAAATGACCATGAAGGCCTGGATCGCTGGTTTCGCAATCTTGCTCGCCGCCGCCTGCGGCGAGAAAGAGGAGGCGCGGCCAATCACTGGCGAGGTCAATGTCTATTCCGGACGCCACTATGATTCCGACATCGTTCTTTTCGACCAGTTCACGAAGGAAACCGGCATTCGCGTCAATCTGATCGAGGCGGGGGGCGACGCCCTCATTGAGCGCATCGCGCAGGAGGCGGATGCAAGCCCGGCCGATATTTTCATGACCGCCGACGCCGGGATTTTGTGGCGCGCCGATGAGCGCGATGTCTTCCGCGCCATCGACAGCGAAGAATTGAAACGACGCGTCCCCGCGCAATATCGCCATCCGGACGGAAAATGGTTCGGGCTTTCGAAACGGGCGCGCATCATCATCTACAACAAGGAAATGGGCCTGCCGGAAGGGCTTGAGACCTACGAAGATCTCGCCGACCCCGCCTATCGCGGCATGATTTGCGTGCGGTCCTCGTCGAACATCTACAATCAGTCGCTGCTCGCTTCCATCATTGCTCATGACGGCACGAAAGCCGCAGAGGAATGGGCGCAAGGCGTCGTCGCCAATTTTGCGCGCAAACCGCAAGGAAACGACACGTCGCAAATCGAAGCGGTCGCCGCCGGGCTCTGCCGTCTCGGAATCGTCAATTCCTATTACACCGCGCGCTACAAGGGTGCGGATGACCAAAAAGCTGCAGAGATCGGCGAGAAGTTCGAGCTTTTCTTCCCGAACCAGGCGGGCCGCGGCGCCCATGTAAACATCTCGGGCGCCGGCGTTGCGAAACATGCGCCCAATGCGGAGAACGCTGAACGCCTGATCGCCTTTCTCCTGCGCGATGAATCGCAGACCGCCTTCGCCCGCGGCAATAACGAATACCCGGTCGTCCCCGGCATAACAGCGGAGGGGCCGATCGCCGCCTACGCCGATTTCAAGGCGGACGAGCTTCCGGCCTCGGCGCTGGGCGAGCATCAGGCTGAGGCCGTGCAGATTTTCGATCGCGTCGGCTGGCCCTGATCGTGAGGCGAGTGCTAGCCTCGCGCAATGACGCCGACCTCATCACTGGACCAATTGAAAAGCAGCGCCGAAGCGGGCGATGCGCGTGCGCAATATATGCTGGCGGCGCAGTTGAGCGGCGCCGGCGCCAAAGACGAAGCGGAACGCTGGCTCAATGCATCCGCGGCGCAAGGTTTCGGCGACGCGCTTTACACGCTTGCAACACGCGAGTTGCATGATTCCGGTCTTGAAGAGGCTGCGAAGAAACTCAGGCGAGCCGCAGACAATGGTTCGGCGCTGGCGCAGCGCCTCCTAGGCGTTCTATACGCCATGGGCTTGGGAGTTGAACGCGACTGGCGCGAGGCGGTAAGGCTTGTGAGTGAAGCGGCGAAAGCGGGCATGGCGCCGGCCATGCGCGAACTTGCAATGCTGCTCTTCGCTGCGGACCCGAACGATGAAGACGGCGCGTCGCTCATTGCTCTTTCGGCGCCGCGCGATCCCGTCGCCGGCGCGGTGGCCGTGCGCCGCTTCGGGGAAACCCGCAGGCATGCGGATGCTGACGCAGCAAAAGCTCATCTCGACCTTCTAGAACGCGCGCAATATCCGCATGCAACGTCGCTGCGGACAGCATTTGCAAGCGCTGACGGATCGCAAAACTTTCAACCGTTATCGCCGCACTGGGAGCGTATCGCGGAAAAGCTGGGCGAAGAGCCGGCGCCGCCTTCGCCCGAAGCGGAAGTCTTGTGCGATGCGCCGCCCGCGCGGGTTTTCCGCGGCGCTTTTACGCCGGAGGAGTGCGAATATGTCATCGCCTCTGCGGCGCGTCTGCTCGCGCCCTCCATGATCGCCGACCCGCGCACCGGCGCGTCGATACAGGATCCCTATCGAACCTCGCTGACCGCGATCCTCGCGCTGGTCGATCTCGATCTTGCCCTGGTCATGGTCAACCGCCGGCTTGCGGCGCTCGCGGGCCGGCCGCCGGAAACCGCCGAATGTCTCGGCGTCCTCTTTTACGCGCCTGGAAAGGAATACCGGCCGCATTGCGACTGGCTGCCTCCGGGACCGGAACTCGACCGGGGCGGCCAGCGCGCAGCGACGGGGCTCCTTTATCTCAATCAGGACTATGAGGGCGGCGAAACGCGTTTTATTCTCCCTGACCTTGCCTTCAAAGGGCGAATGGGGGACGTTCTCGTCTTTGAGAATCTTAAGAAAAATGGCGATCCCGATCCCGATTCACGGCACGCGGGTCTCGCGGTCAGGTCAGGCGGAAAGTGGATTGGATCGACCTGGTTTCGGGAAAAAAACTACCGCCACTAGGGTTTTCAGGATGATATAACAAAGCTATAACAAAGGCAGCGGACGAGGAGAGAAGTTGTGAGTGATAAAAGCCATAATCACGACGACGGGGGCTCCCGCAAAAGGCCGGCGGGGCTGTTGAAGAACGAGAAACTGGTGTGGGACGTGCTGGCGGCCAGCAGGGACCCCTTGAAGGCTTATGAAATTCTTGACCGGCTGAAGGAGCGCGGCGTGCGCGCGCCCATGACGGTTTATCGCGCCTTAGACGGGCTGGAAGCCAAGGGGCATATTCACAAGCTCGACGGCCTCAACGCGTTTGTCGTGTGCAATCACGAAGGCCCGCATGTGGTCCAGACGTTTCTTGTTTGCGAAAGCTGTTCCACGGTCAAGGAGCTTCAGGTGGTTGCGGTGGAAGCGGATATTGCGCCGGCGGTGCGCGCGGCTGCTTTCGACATGCACACGGCGCGTCTTGAAATTAAGGGTCATTGCCGGTCCTGCGCGGCTGCGGCCGCGGCTGCATAAGTTTTTCTGCGGCTTCATATCAGATCGATTGACTCTGGAAACGGCGCGCCTAATGTCGCGCCATGTTCGCCCTTGGCGGACACGCAGCATGCGGGAGAGATCACGCCAAAGCCGGAAGGCGGAGGCGGACGCCGAAGGAGCAACCGCCCCGGAAACTCTCAGGCAAAAGGACCGCTTGCTGCAATACAGGCTGGAAAGCGTGCGGCGCCATTAGATAGAGCGCTGCTCCACCGACGGAGTAAGCAAAGACGCGTCCGCATTAGACCGGCGTTTTTTGCGAAATCTCTCAGGTTCCCGTGACAGCCGGGGTCGCCGCGACTAGGCGGCGATATGTCATGGGAATACCGGATGCCGGATCAGGATCACAGCAAACTAAAAAAGACGCCTCTTTACGACCTGCATCTTTCGCTCGGCGCGAAGATGGTGGAGTTCGCCGGTTATGCGATGCCGGTACAGTACTCCTCTGGCGTTCTGAAAGAGCATCTTCACACCCGCGAGGCGGCCGGCCTTTTTGACGTCTCTCATATGGGACAGGCTTTCCTGCATTCTCTCGAAGTCGAGCGGGGCGCGCCGGGCGCCCATGAGGCGATTGCCGCTGCGCTTGAGACGCTGATGCCCGGGGAGATCGCGAAGCTGAAAAAGGGCGCTGCGCGCTACACGGTTCTTCTTTCGGAAGAAGGCGGGGTTCTCGACGATCTGATGATTTCCCGTCCGCTGCGCGATGACCTTCAGGGCATGATGTTCCTTGTTGTGAACGCCGCGTGCAAAGACAAAGACTTCGCTCTTGTTCAGCAAAAGCTCGGCGATCGCGTGCGGCTGGAGATCGCGCATGACCGCGCGCTTCTCGCCGTGCAAGGCCCGAAAGCGGCGGCGGTTGTTGCAAGGCTTATTCCCGGCGCCGCCGACCAGACGTTCATGACCATGCGCGGCTATTCCTGGCCGGCCGCCGACAACGGCGCTTATGTCGTGGTGAGCCGGCTTGGCTATACGGGCGAAGACGGCTTCGAAATCTCCGTTCCCAACTCTCATGCGGAGCTTCTGGCGAAAGCGCTGCTCGCGGCGCCGGAAGTGGAGCCTGTGGGGCTCGGAGCGCGCGATTCGCTGCGCCTTGAGGCGGGGCTTTGTCTTTACGGTCACGATCTGACGCCGGAAACCTCGCCAGTTGAAGGCAACATCGCCTTCGCCGTGGGCAAGCGCCGGCGCGAAGAAGGCGGCTTTCCGGGCGCTGCGCGCATTCAGCGGGAATTCGCAGAGGGACCGAAGCGCCTGCGGGTGGGGCTCCGCCCTGAAGGTAGGGCGCCGGCCCGCGAAGGCGCAGAAATTCAGTCTACGGACGGAAAGACTATCGGCGAAGTGACGTCTGGCGGCTTCGGGCCAACCATCAACGGACCTGTCGCCATGGGTTATGTCGACGCGGACTATTCAACAACAGGAACGCAGGTCCATTTGATGGTGCGCGGCAAGCCCTTGCCGGCCGTCGTCGCCGACATGCCCTTTGTTCCTCATCGCTATTACCGAGGTTAGGGAGGAAATAATGACCGTGAAATACACCGAAGATCATGAATGGGTGAAGACCGAGGGCGATGCTTATGTCATCGGGATTAGCGCCCACGCCGCCGAACAGCTTGGCGATGTTGTCTTCGTCGAATTGCCGGAAGTCGGCAAGACTTTCGCTAAGGGCGAGGAAATGGCGGTTGTTGAATCGGTGAAAGCCGCCTCCGACGTTTATGCTCCGATCTCCGGCGACATCGTGGAGGTCAACAGCGCCATTGTCGATGAGCCCGCGAAGGTGAATGAAGACCCGCAGGGCGCCGCCTGGTTCGTGAAGATCAAACCGTCCAATCCGGCAGAGATCGATGCGCTCATGGATGAAGGCGCCTACAAGGATTTCGCTGGGAATTAAAACACTGCAAGCGAGTGCGTTGAGGAAACTACGATGAGATATTTGCCCCATAATGAGGTCGATCGTCAGGCGATGCTGAAAAGCATCGGCGTAAAGGACATCGACGCGCTGTTTTCCGACGTGCCGAAGGACGCGCTCAACGCGAAATTCGATCTGCCCCATCACATGGGCGAACTCGAAGTCGAGCGCGCGCTCGGGGCGATGGCGGCGAAGAACCGCGCGGCGGGGGCGGGACCCTTCTTCATCGGCGCCGGCGCCTACAAGCACCATATTCCGGCGACGGTGGATCACATCATTCAGCGTTCGGAGTTTCTGACCGCCTATACGCCGTACCAGCCGGAAATCGCACAGGGCACGCTGCAATATCTCTTTGAATTCCAGACCCAGGTCGCGGCCTTGACCGGCATGGAGGTCGCCAACGCCTCCATGTATGACGGCTCCACCGGCTGCGCCGAGGCGGCGCTGATGGCGCGGCGTGTGACCAAGAAAAACAAGGTGCTGCTTTCCGGCGGTCTTCACCCACATTACGGCGCGGTGACGCGCACCAATCTCGAACTCGTTGACGCCGAGGTCGCGGCGGCGCCCATGGATGTTGACGCGACGGAAGACCTCGCGTCGCAGATTGACGACGACACGGCCTGCGTCATCGTGCAGTCGCCCGACGTTTTCGGCAATGTGCGCGACCTGGCGCCGATCGCGGAGGCGGCGCATGCCAAAGGCGCGCTGCTTGTGGCGGTGGTCACGGAGGCGGTCTCATTCGGCGCGTTGAAAAGCCCCGGCGAAATGGGCGCCGATATCGTTGTCGGCGAAGGCCAGTCCATCGGCAACGGCTTGAATTTCGGCGGACCTTATGTGGGCCTCTTCGCCACGCGCCAGAAATATATGCGCCAGATGCCGGGCCGGCTTTGCGGTGAAACGCAGGATGCGGAAGGAAAGCGCGGCTTTGTTCTCACGCTTTCGACGCGCGAGCAGCATATCCGCCGCGACAAGGCGACGTCGAACATCTGCACCAATTCGGGGCTCTGCACGCTGGCCTTCACCATCCACATGACGCTTTTGGGTGAGGCGGGTTTGCGCAAGCTTGCGATGCTCAACCACGAAGCCGCCTGCGAGGCCGCCGACGCGCTTTCGAAAGTGAAAGGCGTCGAGGTGGTCAACAAGAGCTACTTCAACGAATTCACCCTGCGCCTTCCGAAAGATGCGTCGGAAGTTGTCGAGAAACTGGCGGAAGACGGCGTTCTCGCCGGCGTGCCCGGCGCCCGCCTGTGGCCGCACGACAAGGCCGCGCACAATCTTCTGATCGTCGCCGCGACGGAATGCGTGACGGATAAGGATATCGAAACATTCGCAGCGAAACTGAATGAGGCGCTGTCATGAGCATGAACAACCAAGGCCGCCCCACAATGCCGACTTCTGGCGCGAGCGACGCAAAGGAAACCAACGTCAAAACCTTCACCGGCAACAAGGCGCTGCAGATCGAGGAGGCGCTCTCCTTCGAGATCGGCTCCTATCAGCAGACCGGCGTCGATCTTCCCGAGCCGAAGGCGAGAACAAACCGCCTCGGCGGCCTCGACCGCAACACGGATATCGGCCTGCCGGGTCTTTCCGAGCCGGAGACCATGCGCCATTTCGTGCGGCTGTCGCAGAAGAACTACGCTATCGATATGGGGCCGTTCCCGCTCGGCTCCTGCACCATGAAACACAATCCGCGCCTCAACGAGAAAATGGCGCGGCTCCCCGGTTTTGGCGATCTGCATCCGCTGACGCCGGTGGCGCAGGCGCAGGGCGCGCTCGAACTTATCGATACTCTCGCACATTGGCTGAAAGAACTGACCGGCATGCCCGCCGTCGCCATGTCGCCGAAAGCGGGCGCCCATGGCGAGCTTTGCGGCATGATGGCGATCAAGGCGGCGATTGTCGCGCGCGGCGAAGGCGATAAGCGCGTGCGCGTGCTGGCGCCTGAATCCGCGCATGGCACCAATCCGGCGACCGCCGTGCAGTGCGGCTTCAAGGTCGAGAATATTCCCGGCGACAAGACCGGCCGCGTCGATCTCGAGGCGATGAAGGCGAAACTTGGGGATGACGTCGCCGGCATCATGGTGACCAACCCCAACACTTGCGGCCTCTTCGAGCGCGACATCCGCGCCATCGCCGACGCCGTGCACGAAGCGGGCGGCTATTTCTATTGCGACGGCGCGAATTTCAACGCCATCGCGGGCAAAGTGCGTCCCGGCGATCTCGGCGTCGACGCCATGCACATCAATTTGCACAAGACATTCTCGACGCCCCATGGCGGCGGCGGGCCGGGCTCGGGCCCGACCGTGCTTTCCGAAGCGCTCGCGCCCTTCGCGCCCGTGCCTTACGTCGTTTGCGAGGATGGAACATACGATCTCGTCGAAACCCGCCGCGCCGCGAAAGCGGAAGGGGAGAGCGCTGAAAGCTTCGGGCGCCTCACGGCCTTCCACGGCCAGATGGGCATGTTCGTGCGCGCGCTTTCCTATATGATGAGCCATGGCAAGGATGGCATCGCCCAAGCGTCAGAAGACGCAGTGTTGAACGCCAACTATGTGCTGGCGCGCCTCAAAGCGGAAATGACGCCGGCCTTTGACGGCTATTGCATGCACGAAGCCTTGTTCGACGACCGCTTTCTGAAAGACACTGGCGTCGAGACGGTGGACTTCGCGAAAGCCATGATCGACGAGGGCTATCACCCCATGACCATGTATTTCCCCCTGGTCGTGCACGGCGCCATGCTGATCGAACCGACGGAATCGGAATCGAAGCGCGAGCTCGATCTGTTCTGCGGCGCGCTTCTGTCGCTTGCGAAACGCGCAAAGGCGGGAGAGAGCGCGGCCTTCAAGGCCGCGCCGGTCTACGCCCCGCGCCGCCGGCTCGATGAAACCGCGGCGGCGCGCCATCCGGTTCTCAGATGGACGCCGCCGCAAAAGGCGGAAGCGGCGGAGTAGCGCTCACGGAACTTCACATTTTGTATGTCGGCGCGTCGATTGGCTTTCGGCGCGAATGAATAGAGAGTAGGGCTCGCGCCGACATCAAAGGGGCGAGTTTTATGGACTTTCTTGCGCGTTTCACGATGACGGGGCTTGAGCTCCTGACGACGATATTCGTTTTCATTGTCGGGCTTGGCGTGCTCGCCGTCATCTTCATGTATATCTCAGACGCCTCGCAGTCGCGCGACGCCATTCGTCACAATTATCCGGTGATCGGCCGGTTCCGCGATCTCTTTACGCGGCTTGGCGAATTCTTCCGGCAATATTTCTTCGCCCTCGACCGCGAGGAGATGCCGTTCAACCGCGCGGAACGCGACTGGATTTACAAATCCGCAAAAGGCGGCAACAACACCCAGCCCTTTGGGTCGACCCGCAATCTGACGCTGGTCGGCACGCCGATCTTCATCAACTGCGCGTTCCCGCGCCTCGATGAAGAAGCGTCCGATCCGCCGGCCGTGGAATTCGGTCCGTACACGCCTAATCCGTATTATGCGCCATCGGTGATCAATATTTCCGCCATGAGTTACGGCTCTCTGTCAAAACCGGCCGTGCAGGCGCTGTCGCGCGGCGCCAAACTTGCCGGCTGCTGGCTCAATACGGGAGAGGGCGGTCTTGCGCCCTATCATCTCGAAGGCGGTTGCGACGTTATCTTCCAGATGGGTACGGCGAAATATGGCTGCCGTGATGCCGCGGGCATGCTCGACGACGCCAAGCTTGCGACAATCGCCGCCCATTCGAACGTCAAGATGATCGAAGTGAAACTGGCGCAGGGCGCCAAACCCGGCAAGGGCGGCATTCTGCCGGGGGCGAAAGTGACGAAAGAGATTGCGAAGATCCGGCATATCCCCGTGGGCAAGGCGTCGATATCTCCGAACCGTCATCCCGAAATCGACAATGTGGAAGAGCTTCTCGATTTCATCGACCGCGTGCGCCGGGTTTCAAAACTGCCCACAGGGTTCAAGACCGTCATGGGCGCTTATGGCTGGGTCGACGAACTATGCGACGTCATCGACCGGCGCGGCGTCGAATCGGCGCCCGACTTTATTACGCTTGACGGCGGCGACGGCGGCACGGGCGCGGCGCCCATGTCGCTGATGGACAATGTGGGGCTGCCGTTGAAACAGGCGCTGCCGATGCTTACGGATATCTTGGAGCGTCGCGGTTTGCGCCAGCGCATCAAGGTGATCGCCTCAGGCAAACTAGTGACGCCGGCCGAGGTTGCATGGGCCTATTGCGCGGGCGCGGATGTGGTGAACACCGCGCGCGGTTTCATGTTTTCCATCGGCTGCATTCAGGCCATGCGCTGCCACACCAATAATTGCCCGACAGGCGTCACCACGCACAAGAAACATCTGCAAGGCGGGCTCGATCCGAAGGTGAAGGCGAAGCGTGTTGCGAACTATCTCGACAAGATGCGCAAGGATGTCGCCATGATCGCCCATTCCTGCGGCGCGCCCCACGCCCGCGCGCTGAAACCCTTGCATGTGCGCATCCAGCAGGCGGACGGGACATCGGTTCCCTTGAATGAGCTCATGGAGAAACGGCGTCCCATGGCGCCGCATGAATACAGAAACGCCTGACGTGGGGCCCGGCCTGCTTTTCCCGCTTTACGAAACAGCAGGCGCGATTAAGCTCGCGCCATGGCCTGGGAAAAAGAACTCGAAGAGCTGAAACGCCGCGCTGCGCTCGCCGAAAAGATGGGCGGGGCGGAAAAAGTCGCGCGCCAGCATGAGCGCGGCAAGCTCGATGCGCGCGAGCGCCTTCGCCGCCTGCTCGATGAGAATTCGTTTCGCGAGATCGGCAAGATCGCCGGACGCGGGCGCTATGACGAACAAGGCGAGCTGACGGATTTCTCCGCCAGCAATTTCATTTTCGGTCGTGGGCGTATAAACGGCGCGCCTGTGGTGGCGAGCGCCGATGATTTCACCGTGCGCGGCGGCGCGGCTGACGCCGCGATCCATCGCAAGTTTGCGCAGGCCGAACAAATGGCCCATGAACTTCGCCTGCCGCTGATCCGCATGATCGACGGCACGGGTGGCGGCGGCTCGGTGAAGATGCTCGAAGAGATGGGCTTCACCTATGTGCCTTTCGTTCCCGGCTGGGAGCATGTGGTGAAGAATCTGAAAACCGTGCCGGTGGTCGCGCTGGCGCTGGGGCCTGCCGCGGGGCTTGGCGCCGCACGCATGGTGGCGTCGCATTATTCGGTGATGGTGCGCGGGGTTTCACAGATTTTCACCGCGGGACCTGCGGTCGTTTCCGGTCTGGGTACGGGAGAAAATCTCGACAAGGAACAGCTCGGCGGCGCCGACATTCATGCGCGAAACGGCGTCATCGACGACGAAGCGGCGAGCGAGGACCAGGCCTTCGCCATGGCGCGCGCATTTCTTTCCTATCTGCCTTCCTATGCAGGCGGAAAAATTGAGCGTCGCGAGACCGGCGACAAGCCGAACCGAAAAGAAAAGGCGCTCCTTTCCGCCGTGCCGGAGAACAAACGCGAAGCCTATTCCATGCGCAAGATCCTGGAGATGATCGCCGACAAGGGCAGCGTCTTCGAAATGGGCAAGCGCTGGGGCCGCGCGGCGATTACGGCCTTCGCGCGTTTCGACGGCTGGCCGATTGCGGTGCTCGCCTCCGACCCGACATTTCTTGGCGGTTCGTGGGCCGCAGATACCGCGGAAAAGGCGCGGCGTTTCGTTCAGCTAGCGGAGCAATTCCGCCTGCCGGTCATTCATCTGGTCGACAATCCCGGCTTCATGATCGGGCTCGAAGCCGAACGCGCCGCCACCATCCGCCGCGGCGTCGAGGCAATGAACGCGATCTACGATGCAACGGTTCCGTGGGCGACGGTGATCATCCGCAAGGCTTACGGCGTCGCGGGCGCCGCCATGTCGGACCATACGCGGTTTCAATATCGCTTCGCCTGGCCGTCGGGCGACTGGGGCTCGCTCCCTATGGAAGGCGGCGTCGAGGTCGCCTACAAGTCGGAGCTTGAAAAGGCCGAGGACCCGGCGGCGGCGCTCGCCGACATCAAGGCGCGGCTTTCCCGCGTTACTTCTCCGTTTCGTACGGCCGAGCATTTTCTCGTCGAGGACATTATCGATCCGCGCGAGACCCGGCCTTTATTGTGCGAGTTTGCAGAGCTCGCTTACCGTCAATAACTCGCCGCCGTCACGCCAGCGGCGCCGGGATAAGGGCCGTTGGCGGCGAGAAAGGCGCGATAATCCGCAAGCTCTTCATACGCGACGTCGATGTCGCGGCGTAAGGGACCGAAGGAGCGCTTCACGCGGGTCTTTTCTTCATTGAGATTTTTGAGATCGGCGAGAATGTCGACGCGCTCAAGATGTGGCGTCGCCGGCGATATCAGCGCCGCTTCGGCGTGATCGATATTGTGTTCGATTTCCTGAAGGCGTTTTTCCGCCGCGGCGAAGGCATGCTCCGCATGAGCGAGATCGTTTTCAAGGACGAAAAGCTGATTGCCTTGCTGGTAGGCGGTGACAAAGGCGCCTTCTTCCGGGCCGGTGCAGACGCCGTAATAGCGGCCGCCGCGGGCCCCGATGGAGAAGGCGTTCGAGACCTGGCAATATTCACGAAGCCCTGCGTTTCGGCCTGCGAGATAGGCGTTCATGTCGGGCGTGACGCCAGCCTTTTTGGCGCAGGCCTGGCGATGCGACGACACCGCGCTCGCCGGCGCGCCGCGGGCGCCGTCCTCATAGCCGATGGCGCGCCAGTCGGCGTAAAGGCATTCGTATTTCGACAGGCCGCCGGCGCAGCCGGAAAGGAGCGCGAGAAAAACCAGAGATCCAATGATGCGCATGGCTCAAACCCTCTTCTTGAAGGGTCAGCCTATCGCCGGGGAGCTTAACAACGGGCTTTGCCGATGGGCGGCATTGGGGATTGCCGCGCAACGGCTTGTTAGTCAGTTGGGCGGGAACTCGGCGGAATTGCGGCGCCACAAGTCAAATGAGCGGCCTATTCCATCGTAAGAACGATCTTGCCTGTCGCCTTGCGTGATTCGATCATGGCGAGCGCCTTGGCGGCGTCCTGCAGCGGGAAATGCGCAGTGATCCGGGGGCGGACTTTGCCGCTTTCATAAAGCTCGAACAGCTCGGCGATATATTCCGCATTCTTCGCCGGATTGCGCATGGTGAAGGCGCCCCAGAAGACGCCGACAATCTGGCAGGATTTGAGCAGCGTCAGATTCAAGGGAATCTTCGGGATGCCCGCGGGGAAACCGACGACAAGAAAACGCCCTTCCCAGGCGAGCGCCCGTACCGCCGGCTCGGCGTAATCGCCGCCGACAGCGTCATAGACCACATCCGCGCCGTCGCCGCCGCATAGTTTCTTGATCTCGCCGGAAAGCGCCTTTTGCAAATCGCGGTCGAGTTCGCGCGGATAAACCAGCGCCTCGTCTGCGCCGAGCTCCTTGCAGAATGCAGCCTTGTCTTCAGAGGAGACGCCGGCGACGACCTTGGCGCCCATGGCTTTGCCGAGTTCGATCGCCGCCGCGCCGACGCCGCCGGCCGCGCCGAGAATGAACAGCGCTTCGCCGGGCTGCAGTTTCGCGCGGTCTTTCAGTGCATAATGCGACGTGCCATAAGTCATGAGAAACGCCGCCGCTTCGTCGAACGGCATGGCGTCCGGAATCTTGTGAACGCTCGCCGCGTTCGCGATGAAATGCGTGGCGTAGCCGCCATTGACGCCGGCGCCGAGCACGCGGTCGCCGGGCGAGAAACCGTCCACGCCTTCACCTACGGCTTCGATTATCCCCGCCACTTCGCCGCCAGGCGCGAAAGGACGCGGCGGCTTGAACTGATAAAGATCGCGAATAATGAGCGTGTCGGGAAAGTTGACGCCCGCCGCTTTCACTGCAATCCGGACTTGTCCCTTGCCGGGCTCGGGCGTCGGCGCCTCGGTCAGCTTCAACGCGTCCCGTCCGCCGGCTTCATGGCTCATCATGGCTTTCATTTGTTTGTCCTCATTTACTTGACGGCCGCGAAACGCCGGTCATCGGCGCTCCAGGGCGGCGCGGTTTTGATCTTGTCGAGAACGTCGCTCACATCTTCGGCGACGGACCACATTTCGAGGTGCTTTTCATTCATGAAATTTTCGCGCACCGCCTGTTCCAACAGCGCGATAGCGGGGTCGTAATAATTGCGGATATTCACAATGACGATGGGTTTGGCGAAGAGGCCGAGTCTTTTCCAGGTGATGGCCTCGAAGAGTTCCTCAAACGTGCCGCAACCGCCGGGCAGGGCGACGACCGCGTCGGCGCGGTCGATCATCAGACGTTTGCGCTCATGGAGATCGTTGACGAGGTGAAGATCGGTGAGGCCCGGATGACCCCATTCGAGATCGTACATGAAACGCGGCAACACGCCCTCGACGCGCCCGCCGCGGGAAAGCGCGCCGTCAGCAACCGCGCCCATGGAGCCGATGGCGCCGCCGCCATAGACGGTCGTGAGACCTGCTTCGCCCAAAATCTCGCCAAGACGCGTTGCGGCTGCGAGATAATCCGGGTGCGTCTTAGGACTCGACGCGCAGTAAACTGTAACGCGCTGCATAGGCGCCCTTTATCCTTGCTCTTCTCCCGTTTCTTAAGCATTCTTTGCGCACAAAGAAACGGTCAATGACAGATCGAGGGAGGACGGGAATGCTGCACCGGTCAAGAGGAGCGGCGCTGGCCGCGTTGATGCTAGCCGCCTGCGTCACCGGCGTCCGGTTTTAAGCGGCGCCCATGAAAGAAGACGCCAACGCTCCGGCGAGCCCCGCAGTGACGTTTCCGGCTTCCAAAGGCCGCGCATACCGCACTTACGTTCTTCTGCTCCTGACAGCGGTTTATACATTCAACTTCATCGACCGGCAGATCATCGCCATACTCTCTCCGGCGATCAAAACCGATCTCGGCCTCGCCGACTGGCAGCTTGGCGTCTTGAAAGGTTTCGCCTTCGCGGTTCTTTATACGACGCTCGGCATTCCTATTGCGCGCCTCGCCGACAGGACAAACCGCGTCAACATTATTGCGATCGCGCTGGCCCTGTGGTCCGGTTTCACCGCGCTTTCAGGCGCGTGCCAGAACTTCGTCCAGCTTGCGCTGGCGCGCGTCGGCGTCGGCATCGGCGAAGCGGGCGGCTCGCCCCCGGCGCATTCCCTGATTTCCGACTATTATCCGAAAGAAAAACGCGCAGGCGCGCTGGGCGTCTACGCCATGGGCATTCCGGTCGGCGTCGCCTTCGCCTATCTCGCCGGCGGCTGGATCACCCAGACTTTTTCCTGGCGCATCGCGTTTCTTGTGGTGGGTCTTCCCGGCATCATCCTCGCTATTCTGTTAAAGCTGACGGTGCGCGAGCCGCCGCGAGGCGCGACTGAAGGCGCAGGCGCGGCGGACGCTGCAGAAAACAGCGGTGCCCGAAGCCTTTTGAGCGAGATCGGCGTCATCTGGCAAACCGCGAAACATCTCCTGTCGATCCCTACCTATCGCGCCGTTGTTTTCGGGACGACCGCCATTTCCTTTTCGGCTTACGCCAACGGCACCTGGATCGTTGATTTTTATGCGCGGTCTCACTCGGATTTCAGCCTGCTGACCGTGTTGTTCGCGCTCGGCCTCATTTCCGGTACGGCCTATGCGCTGGGCACCTTTCTCGGCGGCTATCTCGTGGATACGCTCGGGAACAAGAATAAGCGCATGTATGGCTATGTGCCGGCGATTGCGCTTTTCGTGAATGCGCCCTTGTTCCTGATCTCCTTGTGGCATCCGAGCGCCATCGTCTCGCTGATCTTCCAAATCCCGGTTCAGCTCTCCATCGGATTTTATCTGGGGCCTGCTTTCGCGCTGGCGCAAACGCTGGCGCCGGTGCGGGTGCGCGCGCTCTCTACAGCGATTTTCTTTTTCATCCTGAACATGATCGCCCTTGGTTTTGGGCCGACGACGGCCGGTATCCTTTCCAGCAGCCTTTCAGGCGGGATGGGCGAGGAGCTGGCCCTGCGCTGGTCGCTGACGCTTGTCTCTCTGGCCGGGCTCATCGGCGCATGGTATTTCTATCTCGTCGCGAAACGCATTCCCGCCGACTGGGAAAACGCGACGGGAGAGAAGGTTGAATGACCGTAAAACGCAAAGCCGCAACGAAGAAGCTGAAATCCGGCGCGCAGATAAAGCCAAAAAAAGCGGCGACTAAGAAGAAACCGGCTGCAAAGAAAATTCCGGCGAAAAAGTCGGCCGACAAAAAAGCATCGAAAAAAGCCGACCTTAAAACCAAACCGACGGCGCAGCGCGTCCTCGCCTTTATCGAAGGTCTAGACAACGAAACCCGAAAGAAGGACGCCAAAACGCTGCTCGCCATGATGCGCAAGGTGACAGGCGAAAAGGCGAAAATGTGGGGCCCGTCGATCATCGGTTTCGGCGAGTATCATTATAAATATGAGAGCGGGCGCGAAGGCGACATGCTCGCTGTCGGGTTCTCCCCCCGCAAGGCGAATATGGCAATCTATGTGCTGGGATCGCTAGGCGAAGATGAGCCGCTTCTGAAGAAGCTCGGCCCTTATAAGAACGGCAAGAGCTGTCTTTATGTGACAAGCCTCGACAAGGTCGATCTCGCCGTGCTCGAAAAGATCGTGGCGAAATCCTACAAGGCGACCAAGGCGAAATGGGGCTAGCCGGTCCGGCCGCCTCCGAAAAGCCGGCGCAGGCGCGCCGGCTTTCTCTTGAGCATAGTCCGGCGTCTATTCCGGGCTTACATATTTATGAACCATGCGCGTGGTTTTTCCGCGCAAGCCTGATTCGAAGAAATTGTTTTTCAAATCATCGCCGGGATTGGCGTGTATGCCGTTCGCCGACCCGGCGAACTCGAAACCGGCGCCGGTGACGTCCGCCTTGATGACGTCTTCCGGCGCGCGGTGCCAGGCCGCGCTTTCGGCGCGCGTCGAGCCGGGGGCGGCGGTATGTTCGATCACGGCGAAGACTCCGCCAGGTTTGAGGATGCGCTTGATTTCGCCGTAAACGCGCGCGGAATTGGGCGGCATCGCTTCACCGGATTCTTCCGCGTAATGCAGGTGGTGAATGATGAGCGACAACAGCACCATATCGACGGAATCGTCGGCGATGGGGAAGGGCTCGCCGACCGCAGCAGAGGTAATCTCGATATTGCCGTAAGGCGCGAACTGCGCCTCGAAGGCCGCCTTGTTCTGGTCGAACTGTTGGCTGGCGGGATAATGCGCAATGACCTTCCCCTCCGGCCCGACGGCGCCGGAGAGAATTTCGGTGAAGTACCCGCCGCCTGCTGCGAGGTCGGCGACGGTCATGCCTTCCTCGACGCGGAAAAAGGTGAGCACCTCGCCCGGTTTGCGTCCTTCGTCTGCGGCGCGGTTTTCCTCCTTGCGCTGAGGATTGTCGATGCCGGCCTGGATGTTGGCCGGAGCATCCTTGGCGGCCGCTGCGCCAAACATGGCCGCCGCGGCGACGACAAGCGCGAAATGTTTCATGGAAGCCCTCCGATGTTGCGATGACGCAGCATCGGCGCAAAACACCGTCATTTCACGGGCGTTTGCGATGAAGCGCTGGCCCTTTGCGACCGCTTGCCTGTCCAATCACAATCGCGTGCGCGAGGGCCCGCGAAAAAGCGGATCTAGATTTTTTCGAAGTGCATGACGCCCCAGGCGAGATGCCCCTGATCGGCGCCGTCGACCCAGCGCTGAAGGCCTGCGAGCATCTGGTCGATATAGTCGGCGGAAATTTTTCCTTCGAGCTGCGCCCGGCGTTCCGCCAGTTCAGCTTTCACCTGCGCATAATGATTGCGAAGCTGGTTCGTGAGATCCTCGATGGCGATTTCGCGAAATCCCCGTTGCTCCAACTCGCGCCGATAAAAGCCGAAAGAGGCGAGGCTGGTCAAATGAATGCGATCGTAAATCGGCTTCAGGACCGCCGTATCGGTCAGCGCATCGGCCTGCATGGGATCAGTGAAAATAAATTCGCCGCCCTTTTTCAGCACGCGCGCCACTTCGTCGAGCACCCTGCCGCGGTCGCCGGCGTGGAGGATCGCATCCTGCGACCAGACAATGTCGAATGTTCCGTCTTTTTCGGGAATGTCTTCGAACGAACCTTCAAGAACCGTAATCCTGTCATCGAGCCCTTGCTCTTTCGTCAGGGCGCGGTTGCGGTCGTTTTCTTTCTCGGAAAGATTAAGACAAGTGACATGCGCGCCGAATTCTCTGGCGAGGACGCGCGCCCCGCCGCCATAGCCCGATCCGATGTCAAGAACGCGGGCGCCGGGCTTAAGCCCGCGAAGGCGCCGCGCCATATGCAACACCGTCTCGCGGCTCGCCTCCTTGATGGAGCGGCGGCCGTCATAAAGGCCGATATGGATGTCCTCGCCGCCCCAGATCGCAGCGTAGAAATTGTCCGCGTCCTCGCTGTCGTAATAGTCGCGGGCGATGTCGGTAACAGAAGAAGTCTGGCTCATTACGATTGCTCGATGAAGGTCTTGTCGGCGATGTGAACGAGAAAATCCGGGTCGTGATCGTCGAAAGTTTCCTGAAAGTCGCCATAGGTGTTGACCCGCTGGAACCCGACCTCCTTCATGAGATTGCGCACATACGCCTTGCGCAACGGAAACATGTTCAGATGATAAACTGAGCCGTCAGGGAAGGTGTAACGGAAACGGGCAAGCGAATTGTCCATGTGCTCCGGCTCAGCCGTGACCTTCTCGCCGCAGTAATAATATTTGTGCTTGCTGTCGAAACCGACATCCAGAATGGCGTCGTAATTGCGCTGGTCAAGAATGAGGATGCCGTCATGTTTCAAGGCCGCATAAAATTCGGCGAGGGCGCGCCGCCGGTCTTCTTCTTTGAAGAGATGGGTGAAGGAATTGCCAAGACAGATGATCGCATCGAATTTTCCGTGAATATCGCGATTGAGCCAGCGCCAGTCCGCATGAGCGGTTTTCAGCATTAAATTTCGCTTGCGCGCATTTTCAAACGCTTTGGTCAGCATTTCGGCCGATCCGTCGACGCTGACGACGTCGAAACCGGCTTTCAACAATTGGACGGAGTGAAACCCTGTGCCCGCCGCAACGTCGAGGACAGTCTTTTTGCCGCGTGCCCGCAACATGTCGATGAAAAACTGGCCCTCGCTCTTCGCGCGCGCGTCCCAATCGATCAATTCGTCCCATTTATCGACAAATCCATGGATATACTCGGCCTGATAATGGTCGGTTTCGCGCACTTCAATGGGATTGTCGCCAAAATCCTGACGCGGCGCGCCCTTCTCCTGTTTCTTGGCGTGTGCGGTAGCTTCTTGATTTACGGTCATGAATCTCTCCGGGCGGCAAAAAACAAAGCATTTCCGCGGATGGCAGCCCTAATCCGCGGAAAATATGCAGCGATTTCTGATTTGACCCACACCATACCGGGTTAGAGTCGAGATTTGAACCGCAGAGAGAAGATTTTTTCCACTCATGTTGCAAAATCTTCATTTTTACCTATTTAATCTGTATAAAGACGAAAATGGCGATTTTCGCTTGGGTATTGGAAATAGGCGGCAAAGGCGCGGCGATGAGCGATTTCGATGTGACGCGGCAAACCGAGCGGGATTGGGTTGAGGTCTGGCGCGTGCTTCAGCCTGCGTTTCGCGCTGGAGAATCGTATCCTTTGCCCCGCGATGTCAGCGAGGAAGACGCAAGGCGTTATTGGATAAAGACTGACGGTTACAACGCTGTGGCGCGCGATTCCGCCGGCTTAGTCATCGGCGTCTATTATCTGCGCCCCGATCAGGGCGGGCCGGGCGATCATATCTGCAATGCAGGTTACGTCATCGCAGAGGCGGCGCGCGGAAAGGGCTATGCGACGGCGCTTTGCCTGCAGTCGCAGGATCAGGCGCGGGAAATGGGGTTCCGCGGCATGAAGTTCAATCTGGTCGTCTCAAGCAACGCCGCCGCGATCAAGGCGTGGAAAAAGGCGGGCATGGAAATCATCGCAACCGTGCCCGGCGCTTTTCGTCATCCCGCGCTAGGGTTCGTCGATGCTAATGTGATGTTCAAGAGCCTATAGGAATTTGCCGGTGACCCAGCCCTATGATGTCGAGTTCGCTTCAGAACAATATCAGAAATGGCTCGTCGCACTGAAAGAGAAGGCCATGCTGGCGACGCTCAATCAGGCGCAGGCGATGATGCGCGCTGTGATGGAAGAATTGCGCGACAGCGTTTCCGATGAAGACGCGCTGGCGATCGCCAACGCGCTGCCGGCGCTCGCCCGCGGGATCATGCTGGAAGGCTGGGCGTTGGGCGCGCCGAAGCATTCCGTCGCGTCGCCCGAGGACTTTCACCGGCGCCTTTGCGGCAACCTCAAAGAGCATCATGCGCCGCCGGAAGATCTCGCCGAAGCGGTCTTCGCCGTCTGGCGCGAGACTTTGCCGCCGCAAAAGGTGAGGGCGATCAATGAGAATCTACCGGCGGCGCTGCGCCCGCTCTGGCCCGCCTGACGCGCTCCGAGGGGCATTCTTGTGGACCGCGCCCGCTTGCGGCTATAGACCGGGCTCGAATTCAGGAAAGTCCCAATGGCCCGCATCCTCATCACTTCGGCGCTGCCTTACATCAACGGAATCAAGCATCTGGGCAATCTTGTAGGCTCCATGCTGCCGGCGGATGTCTATGCGCGCTTCAAGCGCCAGCAGGGCGAAGAGGTGCTTTTCATCTGCGCCACGGACGAGCATGGCACGCCGGCCGAGCTCGCGGCCCGCGCCGCGGGACAGGACGTCGCCGACTATTGCGCCGAACAGCATGAGATCCAGAAAAAAGCGGGCGCCGAATTCGGCCTTTCCTTCGATCATTTCGGCCGGTCTTCGAACCCGCCCAACCATCGCCTGACGCAGCATTTCGCCCATGTGCTCGAACAAAAAGGCCTCATCGAAGAGCGCACGGACAAACAGGTCTATTCCATCGACGATGAGCGCTTCCTGCCGGACCGTTATGTGGAAGGGACATGTCCCCATTGCGGTTACGAAAAAGCCCGCGGCGACCAGTGCGACAATTGCGGGCGGCTGCTCGATCCGACAGACCTCAAAGATCCTTATTCGGCGATCTCCGGCTCTAAGAATGTGGAAGTGCGCGAGACCAAGCATCTCTACTTGCTTCAGGCGCAGATGCAGGAGCGGATCGCGGCTTGGATCAATTCCAAACCTGATTGGCCGCAGCTGACGAAATCCATCGCGCAGAAATGGCTGAAAGAGGGCCTCCGCGACCGCTCCATCACCCGTGATCTCAAATGGGGCATTCCCGTCGCCTATGAAGGCAAGGCGCGGCCCGGTTTCGAAAACAAGGTTTTCTATGTCTGGTTCGACGCGCCCATCGAATATATCGCGGCGACCGAGGAATGGGCGCTCGCCAATGATAAAGGCGACGAGTGGGAATGCTGGTGGCGCACCGATAAAGGCGCAGATGATGTGTGCTATGTGGAATTCATGGGCAAGGACAATGTCGCCTTTCACACGGTGAGTTTCCCCGCGACCATCATCGGGTCGGAAGAGCCGTGGAAGCTTGTGGACACGCTGAAGTCCTTGAACTGGCTCACCTGGTATGGCGGAAAATTTTCGACCAGCCAGAACCGCGGCATTTTCATGGATCAGGCGCTGGCGCTTCTGCCTGCGGATTACTGGCGCTGGCATCTAATGGCGAATGCGCCTGAATCCGACGACGCGTCGTTCACGCTCGAGCACTTTGCATCGGTGGTGAACAAGGACCTCGCCGACGTGCTCGGCAATTTCGTCAACCGCATCACGCGCTTCTGCAAGGCGCGGTTTGGCGAGGAGGTTCCGGCGGAAGGGACGTATGAGGAAGCCGAGGCGGCGCTCGAACAAGAACTCGATGCGAAGCTGAAATCCTACACGCATAATCTCGACCAGATGGAGTTCCGCAAGGCGTTCGCCGACCTTCGCGCCATCTGGGTTGCTGGAAATGAATATCTGCAGGTTGCGGCGCCCTGGACCGTCATCAAGGAAGATAGGGAGAGGGCCGCCGCCTCGGTGCGTTGCGCCTTGAATCTCATCGTCCTCTTCGCAGCTCTGTCGCGGCCGGTTATTCCGTTCACGGCTGATAAAATGTTCGCTATATTCGGCCTCGATCCGGAAACGGCTTCGCGCTGGCCGTCTTCGGCGAAAGAAGCATTGTCGCGGTTCAAGGGCGGCGAGGCGTTCACTCCGCCTGATGTTCTCTTCGCGAAGATCGAGGAGGATCAGGTCGCCGAGTGGCGCGAACGGTTCGGGGCGGAGTAGGGAACAGGCATGCGGCGTTTCGCGATCGTCTTTTTATCACTTTGTTGTCTCGTCGCATGTTCGCCCGATGCGGAGCGGACGGCGCCGGCGCCGGCGGCTGGCGACAACGTGAATGTGGTGAACGGGCTTATGGCGGCGTTCAACGCCCATGACGCCGATAAAATGCGCGACTACTGGCATCCGGACGTCACATGGATCGAGCTTTCCGGCGAACAGGCGAGCAAGGTAACGACCAGCGCGCAGCAGCTTCACGACGAACTCGTCGCCTATTTCGACGCGTATCCTACGGTCTCCTCGAGCCTTGAAAACATCATCGTCAACGGCAATTTCGTCACCGCCGTCGAGCGTCCCGTCTGGGAGGAAGCGGGCGAGCGCAAGAGCCAGGCTTCCGTCGTTGTGTATGAAATCATTGACGGCAGGGTGAAACGATTCTGGTATTACCCTCCGCAATAGGAGGCGTTTGCCATGATGAAAGACCTGTTTTCACTTGAGGGCCGCACAGCGCTTGTCACCGGCGGCTCTCGCGGCATCGGCAAGATGATCGCGCAAGGATTCCTCGAACAGGGCGCCAAGGTCTATATCACGGCGAGGAAGGCACCGGCCTGCGACCAGACCGCCGAAGAGCTGTCGCAATATGGGCAATGCGTATCGCTGCCCCATGATCTCTCGACGGTTGCGGGCTGCGAAGCTTTGGCCGCGGAACTCGCCGGGCACGAAAAGAAACTCGACATTCTCGTCAATAATGCGGGCGCCGCCTGGGGCGCCGAGTTCGACGAATATCCCGAAAGCGGCTGGGACAAGACCATGGACCTCAATGTGAAGTCGCTGTTCTTCATGACCCAGAAAGTCCACGGGCTCATGAAAGCGGCGGCGAGCGCGGATAAACCCGGCAAGGTCATCAACATCGCCTCCATCGACGGCATCAAGATCAATCCGTGGGAAACCTACGCCTATCAGGCGTCGAAGGCCGCGGTCATTCACCTTACGCGGCGCATGGCGGCGCGGCTGATCGAGGACAACATTTGCGTCTCCGGCATCGCGCCCGGCGCCTTTGCGTCGGACATGAACCGCGCGGCGCGCGACGCAGAAGATGCGGTGGGCAAGATGATCCCGGCGAAACGGATCGGCCGCGACAGCGACATGGCGGGCGTCGCTGTGTTCCTCGCCTCGCGCGCCGGCGACTATGTGGTCGGCGACACGCTCGCCGTCGATGGCGGGGTTGCCTATTCGCAAGTGGCGCAGGCCTGGGGCTAGCAGGGACCTCTTTGTTTCTGCACGGTAGGTCTATTTTCCGATCACCCCGGCACCCGGGTCCGGCTAAAGCCGGCCCGAGTATAAACTCCGCCCGGGGTCCAGTTGCCGCAAGCACAGAACAGTTTTGCACTGGATCCCGGCCTTCGCCGGGATAGTCGGGGTTAGAGCTTACGGATTAAATCCGCCAGCCCTCAAAAACGCGATTTCCTCCGGCGTCGATTTGCGGCCCAAGACCTTGTTCCGGTGCGGGAAGCGGCCGAAGCGCCTGACGATGTCGCGATGCTCGATGGCGAAGGGGAGGTTCTTTGTCGTCGGCAATTGCGCTTTGAAGAGGGCGACGCTTTCTTCCTGAACCGCCAAGTCCTCGGCGTGCATGAAGGGCATATAGAAAAACGCTCGCCGCTGATCGTTCACCAGATGATCGAACCGCCGCGCCAGAGCTTCGCGCGCAACGTCGAGGGCTTGTGCGTCCTGCGCGAAGGCTTCCGGCGTGTCGCGATAGAGATTGCGCGAGAACTGGTCGAGAATGAGGATTAGCGACAAGGAATAAACCGGATGCGCGCGCCAGACATCAAGTTGGCCTCGTTTCGCCGCGTCATGCATCGCGCCGAACCGAGTCTTGATTACCTCATCGAAAGCATCATCGCGGCGGAACCACTGGTAAGGTTTCGTCTCCTCGAACCAAAAATGGAGAACGGCGTCGCCGTTTGCGTTGGTGGGGCGTGGTAAATTTGCGTTTGTCATTCCAATAAATCTAGTCATTGGTTTTCGCTGCGCCAACCGCCTTCTTCATCACGGTCGGCACGCGCGCTGCTTCCGGGTCGATCCATTGCTGATCAACCGATTTGCGAAATCCTTTCGGCGCGGCGCCCGCATAGACATCCAGCGTTAGGTGGAAATGGGTGAATGTGTGCGTCGCTTCGCCGGTTTTTTTCCATTTCGCTTTTGCGGGCGCGCTGTCGAAAACATCGCCGCTGAGCTTTTCTTTCCATTCGGTGCCGGGCAGGCCCAGCATGCCGCCGAGCAAGCCTTTTTCCGGGCGCCGCTCAAACAGCATTTCGCCCTTTGCATTAGTGAGCGCGAAGACGGCGCCGATGCGGTTCGGTTTTGCTTTCTTCGCCGCCTTCACCGGATATTTTTCCTGCGTTCCCTCTTTTTGCGCAGCGCAATTTTCGGAGACCGGGCACAACAAACACATGGGCGCCTTCGGGCGGCAGACGCCGGCGCCGAGATCCATCAACGCCTGCGCAAAATCGCCGGACCGTTTCTTTGGCCAGATTTCCTCGAGCCGCTCTTTGATCTCGGCTTTGGCGGCGGGAAGGGGCGTTTCGATTTCATAAAGGCGCGAGACAACGCGTTCGATATTGCCGTCGATGACGATGGCGCGCCGGTCGAAAGCGATGGCGGCGACGGCGGCGGCGGTGTAATCGCCAACGCCCGGAAGCGCGCGCAAACCTTCCTCATTATCCGGAAAAACGCCGTCATGGTCTTGTGCAACAACAACTGCGCATTTGTGCAAGTTGCGGGCGCGTGCGTAATAGCCGAGCCCCGCCCATTGCCCGAGAATGTCATCCAAAGGCGCGGCGGCCATGGCGTTGACGTCGGGCCAGCGCGCGAGGAACTCAGCGTAGCGGGGGGCGACCGTCGCCACCGTCGTCTGTTGCAGCATGATTTCGGAGAGCCAGACGGCGTAAGGATCGGGGCGCTCGCCGCCTTTTCGCGCCTTCGGCCCCACGCGCCACGGCAGGTCCCGCGCATTGGCGTCGTACCAGCGAAGCAGGGCGCCTGATATAGAAGGGGGGATTGTGGATTTCTTTTTGGCGGGCATGGGCGCGTTTTGGCGTGACGGCGTTTCAACTGCGGACGCGCCAGTGTTAGAGTGACGCCAGGCAAACGGCAAAGCCCTCATGACCCCATACAAACCCACGCGCGCCGCCCGCAGGGCGCCGCCTTCCATCGCCCGTGCAAGCGCGGAGATTTTTCGCGAGCTCGCCAAGCGCACGAAATATGTGGACCCGGCGATCGCCGAGCGCTGGCCGCAGCTTGCCGGAGAGAAACTGGCCCGCCTCTGCCGCCCCGGCCGGCTCACGGGCCGCGGGCCCGGAAGGTCGCTGGAGCTCTATGTCGCCAACGGGGCCGCCGCCGCCGCGGTCGACATGGAGCGGGACGGTCTGATCGCCCGGCTGAATTCCTATCTGGGCCCCGGTTCGGTCGCCCGCCTTTCCGTCATCCAGACCGGGCGGCCGTCGGCCGGCGCGGAAAAGGTTGAGGAAGGCCCCTCCGATGCCGAATTAGGAGCCGCGCTCGCCTCGTTCCGGGCCGCCGTTCGCCGCCGAAATGGCGGAAAATAAAGCTCTTTTGACTTGCGCCGGGAGGCGCCATCAGCGATTTTGCGGGTCAATTCGATCCCCGGAAGGCCGCGCCCGTGCTGCGGCCTCTATTGAAAGGCAGTTTTCCATGTCCCTTACCCTTCATGCCGCCCGCCGCCCGGCCGTCTCCGTCGTATTTGCGGGACTTGCGGCCTTCGCGCTCGCCGCCTGCGGCGGGGCCGACGCCCCGGCGACGGGCGAAGCGGCGTCGCAAAACGAAACGGCGTCTGTTGAAAAGGAAGGCGAGGGCGCCCTTGGCGACATGGCCATGGGCGAGGTTGACGCGCCGATCACCGTCATCGAATACGCCTCGGTGACCTGCCCGCACTGCGCCACGTTCCACGCTGAAATCTTCCCAGAGATCAAAGAGAACTACATCGAGACCGGCAAAGTCCGCTTCATCTTCCGCGAGTTTCCCACGGCGCCGGCCAATCTTTCCGTCGCCGGCTCCATGCTCGCCCGCTGCGCCGCTGAAAAGCGCGGCGACGACGCCTATTTCGTTATCCTTAATGCGCTGTTCCAGGGGCAGCGGACCTGGATTTACGGCGAAAGCCCGCGCGAGGAATTGTTGAAAATCGCGTCCCAGGCCGGGATGAGCGGGGAGGACTTCGACGCCTGCGTTCAAAGGAAAGAATTGCTTGATTTAATTAATGAAAATATCAAGGAAGGCAGCGAAAAATACGGCATTAATTCCACTCCAACCTTCGTGGTTGAGGGTCAGACGCGCCATTTCTCGAACGCCGAGGATTTCTCGAAAGCGCTCGATGAGGCGCTGGAGAAAAAAGCCGATGGCGGCGCGGCCGGAGAATAACGGGCTGGGGAATAAGTCTTGTGGCGCGGGGGCGCTCAAGGCCTTGGCCTCCTTCAAGAATCGCCGATCATTGAATCTTTCGGAAACAGCGTCGCAGATGTGGGCTGCGGCGTTGCGCATATCGGGAAAAGATAAGTGAAATTCACTAATGTCCGCCTTGTCGGCTTCAAGTCCTTTGTCGAGCCGACCGACTTTGAAATCCGCGAGGGCCTGACCGGCATCGTCGGTCCGAATGGCTGCGGCAAGTCGAACCTTTTAGAGGCGCTGCGCTGGGTGATGGGCGCGACCTCCGCCAAGGCCCTGCGCGGCGACTGCATGGAAGCGGTGATCTTTTCCGGCACCACCATGCGGCCTGCGCGCAACTGGGCGGAAGTGATCCTGACGCTCGATAATTCGGACCGTTCGGCGCCGGCGGAATATAACGAGCACGACACGCTTGAGGTTTCCCGCCGCATCATCCGCAAGGAAGAGGGCACGCAGTCGATCTACCGCATCAACCAGAAGGAAGTGCGCGCCAAAGACGTTCAGCTTCTCTTCGCCGATGCCTCGAGCGGCGCCAATTCGCCGGCGCTTGTGCGTCAGGGGCAGATTTCCGAACTGATCAGCGCCAAGCCGCAGAACCGCCGCCGCCTGCTCGAGGAAGCGGCGGGCGTCACCGGGCTTCACAGCCGCCGTCACGAGGCGGAGCTGCGCCTGCGCGCTGCGGAACAAAATCTTGAACGTCTCGACGACGTTATCGGCGAACTTGAAACCCAGAAGACGGCGCTCGCCCGCCAGGCGCGCCAGGCGACGCGCTATCGCAACGTCTCGGGCGACATCCGCCGCACCGAGGCTATGCTTTCCTATATCCGCTGGCGCGACGCCGTCGAGGCGCAGGAAAAAGCCGAAGCGGGTCTCAAAGAAATCAGCGTGCTGATCGAAAACACGACGCGCGTGGCGGCTGCGGCCTCGACGGCGCAGTCAAACGCGCATGAAGCGCTCGACCCGTTGCGCCGTGCAGAGGCGGAAGCCGCTGCGGCGCTGCATCGCCTGACGGTTGCGCGCGAAGGCCTCGATGAAGAGGCGCGCCGCGCCGAAGCCGAGCTGCAACGTCTCGCCGGGGAAATCGAGCGTCTGAAAAACGACATGGCGCGCGAGAAAGACCTCCTCGCCGACGCCGACAACGCCGTTGAAGCGCTGGGCCGCGAAGAAGAAAGCCTGGAAGCGCGCGAAGCCTCGGAGGCCGAGCATGTGACGGCCGCCGAAACCGCCATGAACGAAGCCGCTGAAGCGCTTGCCGCTGCGGAATCGAAATTTGACGAGAAGTCGAAAGAAGCGGCCGATATTGAGGCGCGCCGCAAGGCGGTCGCCGGCAATCTGTCCGCCGCCGAACGCCGGCTCGAGAAAATCGCCGAGCAGATCCGCAACTATACGGACGAGCGCACGCTGATCGAACCGACGCCGGAACAGGCGCAGGCGCTGGAAGCGGCGAAAGCCAGGTTCTCCGCCGCCGAGGAAGCGGCAAACGCCGCCGAAGCCGCGTTCCATCGCGCGGAGGAGGAGCGCTCCGCCGCTGAAGACCGCGAGACGGAACTGCGCGGGCCTCTGCGCAAGGCGGAACAGAGCCTCACCGAGCTTGATGCTGAGCGCGAGGCGTTGCGCCGCGTGCTTGCCGCCAATGAAAGCGAAGACTGGACGCCGCTGATCGAAATGATCGAGGTCGACGCCGGTTACGAAAACGCGCTCGCCGCGGCGCTCGGCGACGATCTCGGCGCCGCGGTGGATGAGGCGGCGCCCGCGCACTGGTCGCATTTCGGCGACGCCGTGGCGGACATGTCTCTTCCCGAAGGCGTTTCCCCCTTGTCGCGCTTCGTGCGCGCGCCGGCGGCGCTCAATCGCCGTCTCGCTGCGATTGGCGTTATCGAACGCGAGATGGGCGCCTCTTTGCGCGCGCAACTGAAACCCGGTCAGCGGCTTGTTTCCCGCGACGGCGATCTCTGGCGCTGGGACGGCTTCACGACCCATGCGGATGCGAAAACCTCGGCCGCGATTCGTCTCGAACAGCGCAACCGGCTGCAGGTGCTCGACCGCGATTTCGTTGCGGCTGAAGAGACCGCGGAAACGGCCCGCCGCGACCATGCGCAGGCGACGGAAACGCTGAAATCGAAACAGGCGAATGAGCGCGAAGTGCGGTCGCTCTTCAACGATGCGCGGCGCGCCCTCGATTCAGCGCGCACAGGGCTCAATGAACTCGAACGCGAACATGAACGCGCCGCCGCGCGTCTCTCCTCCATCGACGAAAATCTTTCGCGTCTCGGCGAGGAGAAAAGCGAAAGCGAACGGACACGCGAAGCGTTGACGGCGGAACACGACGCGTTCCCCGATGCGACGCTGATCGCCGAAGGCGTTGAGGCTGCGCGCGAAGAAGTCGCTTCCGCCCGCGCCCGCGCTGCGGAAACCCGCACCGCTTACAACGACCTCGCCAATGAAGCGCGCCGCCGCGCTGAGCGCCTCAATGAAATCGCCCGCGACAAGACTTCCTGGAGCCAGCGCGGCGACGCCGCCCGCGGGCGCATCGTTGAGATTGAAACTCATCTCAACGACGTCGCCGCCGCCCATGCAGCGGCGGAAGGCGCGCCGGCGGTGATCGAGGAAAAGCGCAAAGGTCTCCTCGACCAGATCGCCGTCGCCGAGACCCGCCGCAACGAAGCCGCCGACGCCCTCGCCGAGGGCCAGCGCGTCGCCATGGAGGCGGCGAAGACGGCGAAAGCCGCCGACACCGAAGCCGCCGAAGCCCGCGAAGCGCGCGCGCGGCTTGAGGCGCAGGCGGAAGCCGCTGCGGAACGCGTTGAAGAAGCGAAACACCTTGCGCATGAGACCTGCGAAGCCGAACCCGACCAGCTGCTCGCCATTGCCGAGCACAAGGAAGGCGCGGACATTCCGGAGCGCGACGACGTCGAACGCCGGCTGGAACGCTACAAGCGCGAGCGGGAAAATCTCGGCGGGGTGAACCTGCGCGCCGAAGAGGAGATGCAGGAAGTCTCGACGCGCCTCGAAGAACTCGCCGTCGAGCGCGAGGATTGCGACAGCGCCATCCGCAAGCTCCGCACCGCCATCGGCAATTTGAATCGCGAAGCGCGCCAACGCCTGCTCGATGCGTTCGAGACGGTGAACACGAATTTCTCGAGCCTCTTCACGCGGCTCTTCAATGGCGGGCAGGCGGAACTGCGCCTCGTCGAGGCCGAAGACCCGCTCGAGGCGGGGCTCGAAATCTTCGCCTCGCCGCCGGGCAAGAAACTCGCCTCCATGTCGCTGATGTCCGGCGGGGAGCAGGCGCTGACGGCGACGGCGCTCATCTTCGCTGTCTTCATGGCGAATCCGGCGCCGGTCTGCGTGCTGGACGAGGTCGATGCGCCGCTCGACGACGCCAACGTCGAACGCTTCTGCCGCCTGCTTCACGAAATGGCGGCGGAGACCGAAACCCGCTTCATCATCATCACCCACCACGCGCTCACCATGTCGCGCATGAACCGCCTCTTCGGCGTGACGATGATCGAACGCGGCGTGTCGCAGCTTGTGTCGGTGGACCTCAACAAGGCTGAGGAACTCGTCGCGGCGGAGTAGGCTGCTTCCTTTTCCGATCATCCCGGCGCAGGCCGGGATCCAGTCTTTCCGACAGCAGCCTTGATCGGTGTGTGCCGCATAAGCATGTGGCGCACGTTGCGCCCCCTCATATCTTAGCTCGCTTTTTTTCTGGATCCCGGCCTGCGCCGGGATGGGCGGGGAACTTGCGACGTCCGATATTAAACTTAGGTAATCGCCTAATTGTTCTTGACGGCCGGTTCGGGCTGTGATTAGTTAGGTCTATGCCTAACTATCAAGAACCCGAAAACCCAAAAGATCTGGACAGCGTCTTTCAGGCGTTGGCCGACCCGACCCGCCGCGCGGTGCTCGCCCGCCTCACCGAAGGCCCCGCCACGGTGAGCGATCTCGCCAAACCCTTCGAGATGGCGCTCCCGTCCTTCCTCCAGCACCTCAAGGTGCTGGAGGAGAGCGGGCTTGTGACCTCGAAGAAGGAGGGGCGGGTTCGGACCTGCGAGGCGCAACTGACGCGCCTTACCGAAGCCGAAGAATGGATCGCCCATCAGCGCGCCGTCTGGGAAGGCCGTCTCGACCGCCTCGACGCCTATCTCAAAAGCCTTCAGTCCACGGAGAAAGAATGATGCGCCTCAATCATTACCTTCATTTTCTCGGTCAGTGCGAAGAAGCGCTCACCCTCTATCAGCGCGTGCTCGGCGGAGAGATCACCGCGATGATGAAGGTCAAAGGCTCGCCGGCCGAAGGGCATTACGGGCACGATGGCGCGAATGATGTGTTGCATGGCTGCCTTTCGCTAGAGGGTTGCGACATCATGGCGTCCGACGCGCCGAAGCAGTTTTATACAAAACCGAATGGCGCGCATATCTGCATTGTCCTTGATAACGAAGATGAAGCTGAGCGCATCTTCAATGCCTTGTCTGACGGCGGCGAGATCGCCATGCCTTTCGAGGCGACGTTCTTCGCCAAGAAATACGCCATGTTCAATGACCGTTTTGGCACGCGCTGGATGATCCATTGCGCCTGATGCGAAATCAAAACCAAAAATAACGAGAGAGAAGCCCATGAAGCCCGAAGAGAACGATCTTCACATCAGCCGCACAATGAAAAACGTGACGCGCGATCAGCTCTGGAAAGCGTGGAGCGATCCCGCAATCCTTGCTGAATGGTGGTGCCCGAAACCGTGGAGCGTGAAAGATGTCTTGATCGAGCTGAAGCCGGGCGGCGCGTTTAAAACGACCATGTGCGGCCCTAATGGCGAAGAAATCCCCGGAAACGGCTGCATTGTTCATGTAAAAGAAAAAGAATGCATCGTTTTCACCGACTGTATGACCGCCGGTTGGCGCCCCTCCGGTGAAAGCTTCATGACGGCGATCATCACTATGGAAGATTGCCCAGAAGGCGTTCGCTATTCGGCGGTCGTCAAACACAAGAACGCCGAAGATAAAAAGAAACACGAGGAAATGGGCTTCCACGATGGCTGGGGCAAAGTCTTCGAGCAGCTCGAAGACAACGCGAGGGGTCTTTAGATGAGCGCGCCCGATATTGTCCACGCAAGACTGACCGTCACGCGCGATTACGATCAGCCCCCGGAACTCGTTTTCGCCGCCTGGTCGAGCGCCGAAGCGAAACGTCAGTGGTTCGGGGCGGAGAGCGACGGGTTCGAGATAGAGAACTACAAGCTCGATTTCCGGCCCGGCGGCGCGGAGCGTTGCCACGGCCGCAAACCGGGCGGCGGCGTCTTCACCAATGACGGCGTCTATCACTACATCGTCGAGGACGAGAAAATCGTTCTTACTTATTACATGACGATCGACGGCGCGCCTTATTCCGCATCGCTGACCAGCATCGAACTCAAGCCGCAAGGACGCGGCACGCGCCTGACGCTGACCGAGCACAACGCATTTCTTATGGGCAGGGATGAAAACGCCTCGCGCACCGAAGGCTGGACCTGGGGCCTCGGTCGGCTGGACGACGCACTGAAACACGAAAGGCTTTAACGAAATGCCGATCATCACCAACGAACTGAGGATGTCGCGGATTTACAACGCGCCGCGGCCTTTGGTCTGGAAAGTCTGGACGGACCCGAAGCACTTGCGGCAATGGTGGGGGCCGTTCGGGCCTGAACACACCAGCTGCGATATGGATTTCCGTGTCGGCGGTGAATTCAAAGTCATGATGAAAACGCCAGAAGGCGAGATCGTGCCCGCCGCCGGCGAGTTTCTAGAGATCGTCGAGCCGGAGCGCATTGTCTATGAAGGCGATGCGCGCGCGCCGACGGCTTGTGGCTGCGGATTGCCCCCGAAGGCGCGCGTCACGGTTCTCTTCGAAGCGCTGATGAAGACGAAGACGCAGCTCACCATTGAAACGCAGTTCCCCGACGAGGCGGCGCTTCACGCCGCGAACGCTGCGGGATTTTCGACGAGCTGGAACGCAACGCTCGACGACATGGGCCCCTATCTTGAAAAACTAGGCGAGGAAATCGCATGAGCACGCAACCCAAAGTCCGCACCTGTCTGTGGTTCGACAAGAACGGAAAGGAAGCCGTCGACTTCTATGTCTCGCTTCTGCCGGACAGTTATATCGAAACCAATTTCACCCCGGAACAAAGCGGCCCGCCCCTGATCGTCGAGTTCACGCTCGCCGGCGCGCCCTATATGATCCTGAATGGCGGGCCGATGTTCAAGCATACGCCCGCCGCATCGATTTCCGTACTGACGAAAGATCAGGCGGAAACGGACCGGCTTTGGAACGCGCTTGTCGCCGATGGCGGCGAGGAAAGCATGTGCGCCTGGTGTGTCGACCGGTTCGGCGTCTCCTGGCAGATCATCCCGGAACGCCTGCCGCAACTGTTGCAGTCCGACGACAAGGCGGCGGCGGGCCGCGCGCAGCAAGCCATGATGCAGATGAAGAAGATCGATATCGCCGCGCTCGAAGCGGCGTTCCGGGGGTGATGACCGTCATGAAAGAAGCGCGCCTGCGATTCGCTGACGGCCGGTAAAACAAAGGAGACGGATATGACTTACGTTGACGGATTTTTGCTGGCGGCGAAGACCGGCATGAAAGACGCCTATGCCAAGATGGCGAATGACGCATGGCCGATTTTCAAGGAACACGGCGCGCTTTCCATGGTGGAGAACTGGGGCGACGACGTGCCGGAAGGAAAGCTGACGTCCTTTCCCATGGCGGTGAAGCTTGAGCCTGACGAAACGGTCGTCTTTTCCTGGATCGTCTGGCCGTCGCGTCAAGCGCGCGATGAAGGCATGAAGAAAGTCATGGAAGATCCGCGCATGAAAGCGCCAGACCCCATGCCCTTCAATATGGAGCGCATGATCTTCGGCGGGTTTGAGACCATCGTCGACGTCTAGATTGTGTCCTCGTTCACGGTAGCTGCTTTTTTGCCCGCTCTTCACGAAGGCAACAGGGGAGATAAAGATGAGAAAACTGATCCTAGGCATGTTTGTCTCCCTTGACGGGTTTGTCAGCGGCCCGAATGGGGAAGCCGATTGGATCTTCAAAAGCGGAGACGATGCCACCGACGAATGGATCATTGAAAATTTATGGCAGGCAGGCTTGCTTGCCATGGGCGCCCGCACTTTCTCCGATATGGCGGCCTATTGGCCGACTGCAGAGACGCCGTTCGCTGCACCCATGAATGAAATTCCAAAAGTCGTGTTCTCGAAGAAGGGGCTCGCCGAAGCGCCGGACGCGGGAGCTCCTCCGGGTTCTTGGGGCAATCCTAATGTTGGAAGCGGCGAACTTTCCATGGAAGTCGCGCGTTTGAAGGCGCAACCCGGCAAGGATATCAGAGTCATGGGCGGCGCAAGTTTTGCACGAGCGCTTGCGGCACAGGGCCTCGTTGACGAATATCAGCTTCTGGTTTGTTCGGTTGCGCTTGGCGGGGGAGCTCCGCTGTTTTCCGACTTGCGCGCTGCCCTCGATTTGAAACTTATCAGTGCAAAGACTTTTAGTGGCGGCGCCGTTGCCCTAGTCTACCGCCCCGCTTGAGCGCGACTGACTAACGAGCTGAGGTGCGCCGATCTCTTAACATGCTGCAATCTGGAGATTTCCCGTGGCCGCGACCATCACCGCCTTTGAACGCTCGCCCGACCGCGGCAGGGGGCTCGCGCGCGACATGCCAGTGCGCTGGGCGCTGGAAGAGGCGGGTCAGCCCTACGACGTTCGCCTGCTTTCATTCAGTGCGCTGAAAGGGTCATCGCATCGAGCGCTCAATCCTTTCGGGCAAATCCCGACATATGAAGAAGACGGCCTCGCCCTGTTCGAGTCGGGAGCGATCGTGTTTCACATCGCACAACGTCACGCGGTGCTGCTGCCGGAGGATGCGGATGCACGAGCGCGCGCGATTGCGTGGATGTTCGCCGCGCTCAACACGGTGGAGCCGCCGATCTTCGAGCGCAGCCTGGCTGGCATCCTCGAGCGCGACGAGCCATGGCATGAACAACGCCAGCGCGTCCTTGAAGGCAGGATACGCGAAAGGTTGAGCGATCTTTCAAGCAGGCTTGGCGGCGCCGACTGGCTCGACAGCGGGTTCAGCGCCGGCGATCTGCTGATGATTTCGGTGCTGCGCCGGCTCAAAGGGGCGAACCTGCTGGAGGAGTTTTCGGCGCTCTCCGCTTATGTCGCCCGCGGCGAAGCCCGGCCCGCTTTCAAACGCGCCTTCGACGCCCAACTGGCGGTCTTCACCGCCGCGTCATGATTTTCGCGGCCGGCGGCCTAGGCTCGTTTCTTCCGGGTCGAGAGGCCAAACGGAGCATAGAGCGGGCAAAAGCCTACAAGGCTGGTCAGTACGAACGCCGCCGCGATGACCGCGAGGACCGTTGCGGCAAGGCCCGTCACCGCGCCAGTGAAATAAAGATACGCAATGACGCCGGCGACAATCAGGCGGATCAGGCGATCAGCCGTTCCCATATTGGCTTTCATGAGCGTCCTCCATTGGATTGCACATCCATGTGCGGGACGGAGCCTAAGCCTGCAGCCGGAGGAGGGCGTTGATCGATATCAATGGAACCTGCGTGCGGATTCGCGGTGCTTGCCTGCCGTTCCTCGCAGGCCCTCTTGCGGCCAGACGCCGCGCTCGCATCTCCCCATGAAAAACAATGGCTTACGAGAAAAAGCCTTTGCTTGACGCTGCGTTGCGGCGCCTATATGGTCCGGCGCGATTTCAAGGGGCGCGGGCGGCCGTTCGCGCCTGTTTTCGGGCATGCTCATGGGCGATAAAGCCGGCAGGGACGAGGCCAGCAGGGAGACCCCCTCAGCGCTGGACGAGTTTTCAGACCGGCTTGAGCGCATGCGCGGTGAACCGGAAGAGCCGGGGCCCAAACCGGGGGCGTCGGCAATGGGCCGCGCGATGCGTCTGTCTACGGAGTTGCTTGCCGGGCTTCTGGTCGGCTGCGTCCTTGGACTGCTGCTGGACCGCTGGCTCGGAACGTCGCCGCTGTTCCTGCTTGTCGGGATCGGCGTCGGCTTTGCGGCGGGCGTTTTGAACGTCTCGCGCGCAATGAAGGAATAAACGGCTTTTGTCAGGGGGCTCCTATCCGCGCCCTGACCAGTGCCGCCGGAGATGACTGTTGGGACGCCGGGAGCGCTTGCGCCCGCGAGGCTTGAAGAAGAAACGACATGATTGAATTACGCGCCGCGGGGCCGCTTGAGCAATTCGAAATCGTCCCGATCGTGCCGCTTGCCTTAGGCGGGATTGATATTTCGCTCACCAATTCCGCGCTGTGGATGCTGATCGGCACCGGCGCTATCATTCTTTTCTTCGCCATGGCGACGCGCCGCGCGAGCCTTATTCCCGGCCGCCTGCAGGGCGCTGCCGAAGTTGTTTATGAATTCATCGCCGATCTCGTGCGCGACACGATCGGTTCGGACGGGCGCAAATTCTTTCCTTATGTGTTCACGCTGTTCCTGTGGATCCTGGTCGCGAACCTCTTCGGCCTGTTGCCGACATTTCCGACGGCGCCCCATGAGCTTCACGTCTTCACGACGACAAGCCATCTCATCGTGACCTTGGCCCTCGCCATGCTGACGATCCTGATCGTCGTCGTTTACGGCTTCATGAAAAACGGCCTGAAGTTCTTCAAGCTGTTCGTGCCTTCGGGCGTGCCGGCCTGGCTGTTGCCGCTGATTGCGGTGATCGAGCTGGTCTCGTTCCTGTCGCGGCCGATTTCATTATCCGTGCGACTGTTTGCGAACATGTTCGCCGGCCACATCATCCTGAAGCTCTTCGCGGGCTTCATCATTTCGCTGTTCGGCGCCGGCGGCGCCTTTGCCCTGCTCGGGATTTTCCCGTTCCTCGGCGCCGTGGCGGTGACGATGCTCGAATTTCTGGTCGCAGCGCTGCAGGCTTATGTGTTCGCGGTCCTGACCTGCATCTATCTCTCGGATGCGGCGCACGCGGCGGATCACTAGGGACGGCGATGACGTTTTCCCGCGCGGCTTGATCGAGCCGGTCGCGCCCACGGGAACATGAGGCTCACCACGGTTCAACAGTTCTAAAAGAAGACAGAACAACAGGAGACTAAAATGGAAGCAGATGCAGCAAAACTGATTGGCGCAGGCCTCGCGGCTCTTCCGCTCGCCGGCGCGGCGATCGGCCTCGGCCTCATCTTTTCGGCGTTCCTTTCTGGCGCCTTCCGCAACCCGTCGGCCAGCGCCCAGAACCAGCCGACCATGCTGCTCGCCTTCGCGCTGACGGAATTCACGGGCCTCCTCGGCTTCGTCATCGCCATGCTGCTCATCTACACGCAGTAACCTTCAAGGACGACCTGATCGAGGGAGAAGACATTGTCCGTCTTCATGTTGATCGCCGCCGCCGCAGCCGCGGAACCGCACGTCGCAGGCGAGGCCGCTTCCGCCTCCCTGCCGCAGCTCGATCCGACCTGGTGGCCGAGCCAGCTGTTCTGGCTCGCGCTCACCTTTGGCGTTCTTTACTGGCTGATGGCGGGCAAGTTCCTGCCGTCGCTGGGCGGCGCCATCGAGGAGCGCCGCGACCGCATTGCGGACGATCTCGACCAGGCGGCGGAGTTCAAGCGTCAGGCCGAAGATGCGGAGACCGCCTATAACAAGGCGCTCTCCGACGCGCGCGCAAAAGCGGGGGCGATCGCCGCTGACACGCGCGCCAAAATGGACGAGGAAATCGCCGCGCTCCAGGCGGAAACCGACGAGGCGCTGAGCAACCAGTTGAACGCCGCCGAGGCCCGCATCGCGGCGATGAAAACCGACGCTTCCGCCAAGGTGCGCGAAGCGGCGGCGGACACCACCCGCGCCGTCGTTGAAACCCTGATCGACGAGGCGCCGACCGACGACGCCGTGGCGAAAGCCATCGCCGCCGTTCGCGCTTAAAGGACGAAGAAGATGCTTAACCTCGCCGCGCTCGCAGCCGCCGCCGCCGAAGAAGCCGCTCACGAAGCTGTGCATGGGGCCGCCGAAGCGGGGCACGCGTCGCCGGGCGTGTTTCAGGATACGGCGATTTATGTCCTGTTCGCGTTCCTGATCGTCATCGGCGTTTTCGCCCGCGCCGGCGTGCACAAGATGATGCTTTCGGGTCTCGACAAGCGCGCCGCGAAAATCGCGGATGAGATCAACGAAGTCCGCAAGATGCGCGAAGAGGCGCAGGAGCTTCTCGCCTCCTATCAACGCCGCCAGCGCGAGGCGGAGGAAGAAGCCGCCGGCATCATCGAACAGGCCAAAAAAGACGCGGCCCGCATGACCGCGGAAGCGCGCGCCAAGATCGAGGAACAAACCGAGCGCCGCATCAAGGCCGCCGAGGACAAGATCGCCCGCGCCGAGGCGCAGGCCCTCTCCGAAGTGCGCGGCCAGACGGCGGATCTCGCCATCGAGGCCGCGCGCGTGATCATCCGCGAGCGGATGGACGGCGGCGCGCAAGGCCCGTTCATCGACAAGGCGATTGCGGGCCTCCGCGACAAGCTGAACTAGGCCAGGTTTCGTGACGTTCCCTCTTCCCCCGCAGGCGGGGGAGGAGAACTCGTACTTTGCGGCAAATTCCTCTTCCCCCATTTATGGGGGAAGTCCCGAGCGGAGCGAGGGGATGGGGGCTTACTTTGACAGAAATTTGTTGAATGGGGCCCCAACCCCATTCAACGGGGTGATGGGGGCCGGTCGAGTATACGGCCATTTCCAAGACCGTGGATAAGAATTCACCACCTTTTTTTCGGCCTTATACTGCGCGGCAGTCCGGACAAATAGAGGCGGAAGGCCTGCCGTTTCCTTTCGGTCCGGATCGCGGCGCGCGAGGTGGCGGGGTTGCGTTACGGAAACCCTTCCATGTCGGCCGGTCGCAGCGCCCGGGCTTTCTGGCGGCGTAACTCTGGCGCGTAGAAAACGTCAGGGGTCGTCATTACGGCCGGGCCCGCCGATGCTGAATAACGCCGCCCGCGCGGGACGCGATGCGTCCATGTGCTAAGAGTAAAGCGATGAGGATGTTTCGCGTTCCGCGCACCTCTTATTGCTATGTGCTCGCATTCTCCGGAATGGCGGCGGCGCCTGCCCGTGCTAGACTCTTATTTGAGAGGCAACCTTCGGTCAGCCGGATTGTTCGTAGCGTGACTAAAAAGGAGACTTTCATGCGGTTTCTCGCCCTTCTTCCCTTTTTCGCGCTCGCCGCCTGCGGCGGGCCTCCGGTGAACCGCGACGCCAGCCAGCCGCTCGAAACCGTCGACTATGTGGATCTCGATCGCTATCTCGGCCGCTGGTACGAGATCGCGCGGTTCCCGAATTCGTTCGAGGAAGGCTGCGAAGGCGTCACTGCGGACTACGCCAGACGCGACGACGGCCTCATCGCCGTCACCAATACCTGTCACAAAGGCGCGCCCGACGGAGAGGTCGACGTCGCGAAGGGCCGGGCGCGCATCGTCGACGAAGACACCAACGCGAAACTGGAAGTCAGTTTCTTCGGGCCGTTCTGGGGCGATTACTGGGTGATCGGTCTGGCGGAGGATTATTCCCTCGCGCTCGTGGGCGAACCCTCCGGTCGCTATCTCTGGATTTTAAGCCGTACGCCGACGATTTCCGATGAAGTGCGCGATGCCGCGGTCAGTGATCTGAAGGCGATGGGTTACAATACCGATGTGCTTCATTGGACGGTGCAGGCCAAACAAAGATAGTGGCTATCGCTTTTTTCTTCGTTTTCGTTTCCTCAGTGGGAAAAGTGCCGCAACCCGAGCGGCGATAAACTGATCATTGGCACAGACTGGGCAATTTGACGAATAGTGCCTTGCCGATGGTTTTTTTCGCGATCTTGTGGGTTCATACCTGTGAGTCATTAGGCATTCGAACTGCGCAACATTTCTCCCCCCACGGAACCCATAAACATCAATACGGGAACATCGGGAAAACCAAAATTTATCAAAATGATTTGTTGGTCTGTTTCTTCCCCCGGTAGTGCGGCCAACGTAAAGGCATTTTTTGCCTGCCCAAAGTAAATAAACGCAGTTCTTCGTTCCAATTTTTTCATCATACCAACTTTTAAAATTCTTTGCTTTGGCTATCGTGCCGTGCCCTTTACCTTTCTTCGGATGCCATTGGCCCTTCAGGTCATAATTTCTTAATGAGTGTTTCCCGTCTGGCGATTTGAAAAAATGATTCTGTACGACTGCTTGCATTCTTTCGATTGCATGCTGTCTTGTCACCTTGCTGGGAAGGCGAGCTTTGCCTTTCTTCGGCCAAAAATGAGCTTTTAGCGAATAAGTCCAAGTGGCAAAAAGTGACTCTAACTCGTACTCAAATTCTCGAAATTCTGCCTTGGGCATAGTCCCTCCCAAGTATTTGTAGGATTTACCCCGCCATGCCTTTCCTGATCTTGTCGCGCAGGAAGTCGATGGGTTTAAGGCCGGTCTTTTCCTCGTAATGCCAGTAGGTCCAGCCATTGCAGGCTTGCGCGTTCTGGACCGCGGCGCCGACCTTGTGGATCGAACCCTGAATCTCGATATCGCCGTCCTTCACATAGAGCGAGCCGTCGGCGCGCACTTTCGCCCGATGGTTCTTGTTGCGCGAATAAAGCTCCGCGCCCGGCTTGATCAGCTTGGTTTCGATCACAGCGCCGAACGGCACGCGCGCCGCCGCCCGCGGCGACGGCTGGGTCGCAAGATCGTCGCCTTCGAGCGGAATGACTTTCGCGATGCGTTTTTTCGCGGCGGCGATATAAGTCTTGTCGCGCTCGCAGCCGATGAAATGTCGGCCGAGATATTTCGCGGCGGCGCCGGTCGTGCCGGAGCCGAAGAACGGATCAAGCACCACGTCGCCGGGCTTCGTCGAGGCGATGAGGATGCGGTAGAGCAGGGACTCCGGCTTTTGCGTCGGGTGCGTCTTCGCGCCGTCCTCGCCCTTGATGCGCTCCGCGCCGGTGCAAATCGGAAATTCCCAGTCGGAGCGCATCTGCAGATCGTCATTGGAGGTTTTGAGCGCGCGGTAATTGAAAGTGTATTTCGACTTTTCCGACTTCGCCGCCCAGATCAGGGTTTCATGGGCGTTGGTCAGGCGCGTGCCGCGGAAATTCGGCATGGGGTTGGACTTCCGCCAGATGACGTCGTTCAGGATCCAGAAGCCTTCGTCCTGGATCGCCGCGCCGACGCGGAAGATGTTGTGATAGGAGCCGATGACCCAGATCGCGCCGTCGGGCTTCAGGATGCGCCGCGCCTCTTTCAGCCAGCCGCGGGTGAATTTGTCATAGTCCTTGAAGCTCGCGAATTTGTCCCACTCGTCGTCGACGCCGTCGACACGCGAATTGTCCGGGCGCGTCAGCTCCGCCTGCCCAAGCTGAAGATTATAGGGCGGATCGGCGAAGACGAGATCGACGCAATTGTCAGGCAGCTTTTTCATGGCCGCGATGCAATCGCCCATGAGGATCGCATCGAGCGGCAACTCGCCTGTGTTTTTCGCAGCCGATGTTTTCTTCGGTTTTTTCGCCGGCATGTCGCGCCCCTCTGCACTCGTCCGAAACAAGGAGCGGCACTTTGAGTCGGCGGGGATTCGCCGTCAAGAGTCAGGGCGAATTTTTTAGCGGATTCAATATGTTAATAGGCTAGTAAGAAGTTTTAACGCGCGCCCGCAGCACACAAGATATTGTGGATCGGCGCGAAGGACCTGCGATGATGTGGTGTCACGCCATATGTTTTAAGACCGCGTTGATGCGCCGGCGCGCCATAGCCCTTGTTCTTTTCCCACTCGTAAAACGGATGCTCCAGCGCCAGGTCGCGCATCATCCGGTCGCGAACTGTCTTCGCGATGATCGACGCTGCAGCGATGGACAGCGATTTGGCATCACCTTTGACAACCATATGGGTGCGGGCGCTGAGCTTCGGTTTTTGCGAACCGTCGACGATGCAGACGCGCGGGCGCTCGGGCAGGCCCGCTTCAGCGCGGGCCATGGCGAGAAATGTCGCCTGCAGGATGTTGATCTCGTCGATCTCCTCGACCGTGGCGACGCCGACGCTCACGATGGCGCATTCGCGAATGAGAAGGGCGATTTCCTCGCGCCGCGTTTCCGCCAGCATTTTCGAATCGGCGAGGCCATCAGGGCAGTTCACAGGATCGAGGATAACAGCCGCCGCGACCACCGGCCCCGCCCAGGGCCCGCGTCCCGCTTCGTCGATGCCAGCCACGGGGCCGGGATGCATACGTTGAACGTGGTGTTCGATATCGAAAGTCGGGGCAAGCATTGCCTGACTGATAACCTCGTTCGCTGGCGGGCCCAAGGCGCTGATTTTGCACAGGCCTTGATCGTGAAAAAAGCCTCAAGAAAATGGCGCATCGGGTCCGGCCGTGATATTCATGGAGCCATGCCCCGTGCTCGCCTTTACCCGCTTGAAGACCTGGAAGATATTCCTGGCACCAAGGTGTTCACCGCCCGCCGCAGCCGGCAGGGCTATTATCTCCACAAATTCTGCATGAGCCTGATGCAGGCGGACAATCGCGCGGAGTTCAAAAAGGACGAGCGCGCCTATCTCGACAAATTCGCGATGACCGAGGAGCAAAAGCAGGGCGTTCTCGACCGCGACTTCAACAAGCTGATCGAACTCGGCGGGAACATGTACTTCCTCGTCAAGATCGCCTCCACCGATGGCTGGAGCGCGCAAAAAGCGGTGGGCTCCATGACCGGCATGACGCCGGAGGAGTACGCGACGATGATGCGTGAAGGCGGCCGCAGCCCCGAGGGCCTGCGCTCCATCCGGGAAGGCAATTGATCCGTGGCCAGAATTTCCGCCGGCATCGCCACCAGCCACGTTCCCGCCATCGGCGCCGCCATCGATCTCGGCAAGACGCAGGACGACTACTGGGCCCCGATTTTCACGGGCTATGATTTCGTCAAAGGATGGATCAAGGAAAACACGCCCGATGTGGTCATCCTTGCCTATAATGATCACGCATCGGCGCTGATGCTCGATATCGTGCCGACCTTCGCCATTGGATTTGCCGATACGTTTCAGTCGGCGGATGAGGGCTGGGGACGCCGCCCGGTCCCGCTGGTGCATAATCATATCGATCTCGCCGCCCATGTCGCCGAACAGCTCGTCATCGATGAGTTTGACATCACCATCATCAACGAGATGGATGTGGATCACGGCCTGACCGTGCCCTTGAGCCTCGTTTTCGGCGAGGTCGAGGAATGGCCGTGCAAGGTTATTCCGCTCGCCGTCAACGTCACCCAGTTTCCGACGCCCTCAGGGGAGCGCTGCTGGAAGCTTGGCGAGGCGATCCGCAATGCGGTGAAGACTTTTCCGGAAGACCTCGACGTGCAGGTCTGGGGGACGGGCGGGATGAGTCACCAGTTGCAGGGTACGCGCGCGGGGCTCATCAACAAGGAATTCGACAACCAGTTTCTCGATCTTCTTGCGCACGAACCGGAAGAGCTCGCCACCTGGACCCGGCTCAAATATCTGCGTGAGGCGGGGACGGAAGGGATCGAACTCATCATGTGGCTGATCATGCGCGCCGCGCTCGGCTACGGCGTCGAGGAACTGCATCGCTTCTACCGCGTGCCCGCCAGCAATACGGCGGTGGGACATGTGGTGTATCAGGCGAAATCCTGAGCTTTTGCAGCGCTTTCCCGCTAGTTGGTGATTTGAGCCCCGTCAGCGAGCTGTGCATAATCGGGACATAGACTGATACGTCGATAGCGCCGCGTGCGTCATGCCCCGCTAATAATTGCTCACGCCAGTTGGAGAGCACAGAGCATATTAATCAGATTTTCTGCCGGGTAGGCCAAATTTTCATTGGACCATCCAGAATTGATAGGAAATTACTATCAAAATAGTATGGCGAAGCAATCAGTAAGCTATTGAAGGGCCTCTCTCAGCTCCTAATTACCTCTCGTAAAGTTAGGTTGGTTTCTGGAGGGACGAATGACGCTGATCGCAGCCTTTGGCTTTGCGCTTCGAGCAAGTTGCTTTTCCGATGCTTACGTCTTGCCGTTCGTCACCGCGGAAGAGCTTCTCGTTATTTCCGAGCCAACAAAATCTTTACTTCCAACTGCTCCCGAAGGATTGCAATCCTTAACAGGCAAGGCGCAGCCGGAAGCCGGCGCGTATTTAATGCGGCCGCATAATCAATATTCCGTGCAAAAGACCAAAATGCGGATTCCCGATGGTGGAAGCGCACAAGATGCATTGTTTGCCCCTATGCTTATTCAAACGTCATTTTTAAAAGAGCAGCCCAGGCGTGAAGCTAGTCCAAAGGATAATGATTTCTTTGGAAAGTGGGAGAGCTTTGAAAGTATGTCTGTGTCGAGTCACTTTCGAGCCCACGACATGCGCCGTATCGCGAAACGCGAATATTAGACATTTCCTGAAAAAGCAGATTAGGGGGAGCTCGCCTGGCGAGTGGAAAAAATATGCAAAACTCGCATAGCGCTCAGGGAATGACCCTTTCCAAAATGTTCGGGTTATTCGTGAAAATACTCGGACCCGAAAAAAACTTTTTCATACTAACAATCATTTACGGCATTGGCATCAGCTTCCTGTCTCTGGCGACGCCAATTTCCGTACAGATGCTCATTAACACTGTGGCAAACACAGGCTTGGCGACTCCTCTTGTGGTGTTGTCATTGACTCTTTTCCTACTGTTGCTTGTGTCCGGGCTTCTTAATGCGTTGCGTGTGCATTTAATGGAAATATTCAGCCGGCGTTTTTATGCGCGAATGGTGTCAGAAATTTCGATTCGATCCCTATACGCGCAGAATCCGTTCTTTGGTGATGACGGGCGTGCTTCACTGTTCAATAGATATTTTGACATTATTACCGTCCAAAAGAACATTCCGGTTCTTTTGATAGGAGGTTTCACTTTAATTTTGCAGGCAGGCGTGGGCTTCGCTTTGGTGTCGTTTTATCACCCGTTGTTTCTTGCCTTTAATATTATTCTTATCTGCCTCATATGGTTTGTTTGGGTCCTGTGGGGGAAAGCAGCTATCCGTGAAGCGTGTGAGTTATCACATCGCAAGCACGCCACTGCGGCTTGGCTTGAGGGACTCGGCGCATCGAATGGCTATTTCAAATCAGAAATGCACATAGCCTACGCTTTGACAAAGACGGATGCAGCTACATCAAGCTATATTGACGCGCATCGTCGTCATTTCCGTCGGCACTTTTCGCAGACAATTAGTTTTTTTGTGATTTATGCAGCTGCTAGCGCTACTTTGCTTGGGCTCGGGGGCTGGCTGGTGATTCAGGGGCAGCTCAGCATCGGTCAACTAGTCGCGGCGGAGCTTATTTTATCGGCGGCATTTTTTGGAGTGTCGCAGCTCGGCGCCTATCTCAATTACTTCTACGACTTATGTGCAGCTCTTGACGAATTGTCGCTATTTTATGATGTGGCGCAAGAAGAACCCAAAGGTTCTCATCTGCCGACCCGGCATGATTCAACGCTCGTTTTCGCAAAGGTTCGTGGAGATGCGCGCGGCTCTTCGGCGTTGCTAGACTTTCGACTGGATAACGGCGCGGCTGTTATGGCGAGAGCTGAAAACCATGGCATACAGCGTCTTGTATGTAATTTATTGAAGCGACATGAGAAAGAAAAAGGCGGATACATAACGCTTGGCGGCAGGGACATTCGCGATACTGAGATACATGCTTTGCGGCAAGAGATCATTGTCCTCGATCGGCCAATGGTTATTGAGTCAACAATTAGAGACTATTTGCGCTTGAGTGCTGGCGATGCTGAGCCGGAGACTATCCTGGAAGCGTTGCGTGCGGTCGGGCTTGAGCGAGTCATAGTTGAATTAGAGTATGGGCTTGATACAAAAATCGCCAGCACGGGGTGGCCGCTTTCAGTAGCTGAGACTATGCAGCTAAAGCTTGCTTCCGCTTTATTGGCGCGTCCGCGCGTCCTAATTCTGAATCAGCTATTTGATGTTGTATGTGAGGACCATCTTACAACAGCAATTCGCGCCTTGCGTGACGATCCTCACACAACTCTGATTTACTTCAGCAACAGGAAACGTGATCTGGGTTTTGACGAGTTTTTGTTCCTCGGACTGACCAGGCAGCGGTTTTATGAATCTATTGAGAGTCTAGCTTTTGCAGAGGTTGATCGGCGCAACACGCCTTGTGCTACTGGGGAGCATGTGTGATCGATGCCATTTCGCGAACGACATATCCGCCATTTCAAAACGCTTGCGTCTATTCGCACGCCACGCGTGATATCGGCTGTTGCTATCATGCTTTCTGTTGGTGTTACGACCGCACTAGCCTTTCTTGTGTTTGCGCCATGGGTGCAGACCAGCGCTGGAGCTGGTATTGTGACGGCGCTAAATCCTAATGACCGGCTCCAAGAGATCAATGCTTTGGTTTCCGGCAGGATTGTAGAATGGCATGTGCGCGAAGGGAGCGCTGTGCGTAGTGGCGATCCCATTGTCCGTATTGTAGATAATGATCCGTTGCTGATTGAAAGGCTAGAGGCTGAGAAACAACAAGTTGTCGCCAAAATTAAGGCGACGAGAATAGCTGAAAAAACCGCCCTTCTCGATTATGATCGTATGAAGTCCCTTTTTGAGAAAGGACTTTCCTCACGCCGAGACTATGAACAAGCCCAAATTAGAGTAGAGACTTTGCGCACGCAAGTTGCTGACGCGGAAGCTGAACTCAACAGAATTGATGTCACGATCTCTCGTCAGTCGATGCAAATTGTCAGAGCGCCACGCGATGGCGTGATAATTCGCATGCAATCGGGTGATGCAGCGACTTTTGTAAATGCTGGTGATGTCGTTGCGACCTTCGTACCGGAAAATGTTGAGCGTGCGGTCGAGCTTTTCATTGACGGACGCGATGTCGCTTTGGTGCGTCCAGGCTCGCAAGTTCGTCTTCAGTTCGAAGGGTGGCCTGTTGTGCAATTCAGCGGCTGGCCGTCAATAGCGATTGGCACATTTGGGGGTGTGGTGACTGCGATAGATCCGTCGGCGGACGCGAATGGCAGGTTTAGAATTCTTATTACAGAAGATAAGACGGCATCGAATCCATGGCCGGATGAGCGTTATGTTCGATTTGGCGCAAGCGCAAGGGGGTGGGTGCTCCTTGAAAAAGTTTCCGTAGGATATGAATTATGGCGCCAGCTGAATAATTTTCCGCCGGAATTTCCAGCGCAAAGCGGAGCTAGCTCATGAGACATGCGCGTCCTCTTCTTGCCTGCGTTTTGTTGCTTGTGTCATCAGTCAAGACATCGTTTGCCCAGGATGCCGATGCCAATTCTTTAGATTTGGGGGATGTCCTGATCAGTTCTGCAGAGAACTATCCGGCTATTCTTGAGAGTTTTGCGCGTCGCGAAGCGGCTGTTGGAGGCGTCATAGAAGCGCAAGGCGCTTTCGACCTTGTTATCGCTAGCGAGACGGTTGATCGTGTCTCGGGGTTTTATTCAGGTCAAGTCTTGGATACTGAAGTTCGGCAAACTTTGCGCCCTTTAGGTGCAAGCTTTTATAGTGGGTATCGTCTATCTGAAGGAAATTTTCCTGTTTACGAGAACGCCTATGAAACAGCTGGCGGCGGTGAAGCCAGGCTTGGCTTGGTATTTTCTCTGTTGCGGGACCGTTCAACCGATGAGCGAAGGTTTTCGGAGGTTGACGCACAGCTTGCGCTTCAACAAGCTGAGCTTGATGTTCTTTTGACGAAAATTGGAGTTCAGCGACAAGCGGCCATTGCATATTGGCGCTGGGTTTCATCAGGTTTTCAACTGCGTGTATATGAACGCCTGTTATCAATCGCAGAAGACCGTCAAACGGGGCTTGAAGAACAAGTTCGGCGGGGGGCGCTTGCGGCTATTTTTCTTACGGAAAACAAGCAGAATATAATTCGCAGACAACGGTTGGTTATTGAAGCGCGCCGCGAATATGAAGCTGCGGCGAATGAACTCGGATTATTCTATCGTGGCGCAGATGGGGCTCCTCTTCCGCCGCCCGATGACAGTCTTCCAAAAGTATTTCCCTTAAGCGTTGACAGCGAGGCGAAGCTGTTGCCGCCTCTTGTAATCAGCGAGGCGATTCGAAATCGACCGGAGTTGGAGTTACTGTCAATGGCGCTTGATCGTATAGAAGCCGAAGCAAAATTGCGCCGGAATCAGATGTTGCCGCGTCTTGATTTAAAAGCCGAAGTCTCAAAGGATTTTGGCGTTGACGAAATAGTCGATCCTTCTCTTGGTGAAACTGAAGCCTATGTGGGGCTTCGTTTTTCTTTGCCTTTGCAGCGACGGGAAGGGCGCGGCAAGCTCATTGCGGCAGAGGCGAAACGCAATGCGACTTTGCAAAAGCGCAAGCTTGCAAGCGAGCGCATAGAAACAGAAATAAAGAATATTCTTATTGAGCTGGATACGGCGAATGAGCTAGTTGCCATGGCTATGAGCGAGGTAGAGCAAGCGGAAACCATGCGTCTTGCCGAAGAGGAGCGTTTTGCAAATGGAGCTAGTGATTTCTTTTTGCTTAATATTCGAGAAGAAGCAGCGGCGGATGCTCGGATAGGTATGTTGCAGGCGCAAGCCAGAGCGCACATCGCGCGGGCGAATTTTGACGCTGCCACAGTCAACCTTCCACAGTTAGGGCTGTCGTCATTTTCAACCTTCAATGGAAATTAGGAATTGATCGAACAAGAAAAAATCCAAGCTTAACCGTTCGCACTAAACGCTGTTCCTTGCGATAATTTGGGAATGATCAAATAAGATATCGTCGAGGAGTTCTTCATGTGCAGCAGCATGTAGGAAAAATTCAGTATGGGGCTTTGTACTAGCGCTCGTTCGGAACAAGCTCAAACAGAAAGCCCCATCCGCGAAAGCGGCGCAGAGCATGAGAGGCTACCCGCGGACATGGATTGCGAAATGCAATCGGGAACTGACGGATGCTCGCTGCGATGCGGCCAATCCCAATATTGCACAATTGCTCCTTCACGACGCATTGGGACGGTGATTGGAGTGCATGAGTTGGAGTTTGCATCAAGGCATCAAGTTAGAAATAGAAGTCGCGCTTTTTGGCCGCTTATGGGCGCCGCTCGACAAACGCCAGTCGGCTAATTTCCCTTAAGCGCGCTGAATAGCTCGATGGGGTTTTTACATGTTGATGGCGCATCGTAAGCGATAAAAGTGCGACCTGGCAGTAGCAATATGCTATTGATTACTAAAATATTTGGGGGAGCTTTTCGGTCTTCATGTACTGACGAAATGACATTGGTTGTGTATTTTTCTCTATCTTTCCTTGGGGCTCTCCTTTTCGGATGGCTCCTAAGTTTAGGCCTAGCAGACGGTCTGAAATGGGAATGACAATCAATGCAACAGCAGACAACGGTAGTTAGTCTATGTGTATTGCCATTCCCAACTTTCACTTCCGAGACTTTGTACTTTTCAAGTGGTTATGACAAACGGCGGCGACGCCCGAGCCAACCCAGTCCGGCAGCGCCCGCCGCAAACAGACCAAATGCGGCCGGAATGGGGACTTCACCGATTTCGGGCGCGGTGGCTGCCAGACCAAACACAGCGCCTTCCAGCCCGGACGCCCCGTAAACATCGAACAAAACGCCTGCGGCGGTTGCGGTGAACAAGAGCTCCAGCGAGGGATTACTGAGATCGAACAAGCTGTCTATCGAAGAGAGTTGAGCGACATTAAATGAAAATATCGGCGCATTCGCAACGAAAGCGCTGTTCAGCGACACGTCTCCGAAAATCTGCTGTGTCGTTGTGTCGATGAGGAAATTTTCGAGATCGAGCACATCGGTTCCGTTGGTGAGAGAGACGCCGGAATTGTCATGCTCGATGCCGCCGGCAAGGCCGTCAAGATCGCCACCGGTGATGGGGAATTCAAAAAAACCGTTCGAATTGATAGACGCATCGCCAAGCGGCGATGCGGAGAGGCCGAGCGCCCCTAAATCGGCAGTCGGCTGGACAACCGTGACCCCGCCTGTGAGCGGCGCGGCCAAAGCGGCGCCGGCGAAAGCGACGGTTAAAGCCAATGCTGCGCCAGCTGTCTTTATAAACTTCACGAAAAGCACCATAGAGGACCTCATGGTTTGAGTTTCACCTTACGTTAACTCTTACGCATGGGACGTGCTTATGGACCGGCTGACGGCCCCTTTGTCATGAAATATTCATCAACGGCAACCGAAGCAGCATTCATTGCCCCCGTTACAAGCAGGGTAGGGAGTCCACGGGAACGGAAGCTAGATGCCAAGAAAGGGTTGGATGAGTCGAAGAACGGGATCTGAAAAGACAAGCCGGCCTTCATCTGCGACAAGCGAAATGCATTCCTCGCCGTCGTCGTCAATGACAGGCTGATGCTTGCAGCTTTCGTCCTCGCAATGGAGATCGCCGCGCGCATAGGCGCTCTGGCCGACATGATACCCCCCCTGCAGCACGAGGGTCCACTCCTGACCTTTATGCGAGTGAACTGGCATCACCATGCCGGGACGCGATTTCAGGAGATACAGGCGCTCGCCATTAACTTCAGACAAAAGGGCGCGGGATACGCCGGGCCCGCTTTTCTTCCACTTCAGAGAAATCTCAGACCGCGTGAGAAATGCCGTCAGCGGTTTCGGCGCCCAGCCTTCGGCGCCGCGCGCCGCATCGGCTTCCCCGACGCCAGCAGAATGCGCGTTATTTTCGGCACGCGCTATCGCGTCGGACAATCTTGCGGAAAAATCTGCGGAGAGGGGCTCGCCTTTGGCGGATTCCAGAAATTCGCCGCCAATACAGTCAATCTGCGCCAGTTGCGCCGCTAAATGCGGCTGTAGCGCAATCTGGCACTCCAAAAGAAGGCTTTTCGCCTCCGACAAAACGCCGGCGGAATATGCGGCAAGCCACTCTTCGCCAGCGGTATGAAAATGGAACTCACTCTTATCCATCTTTCAAGAACTCCGAATACGCTTTCAGACCGTACTGCATTTTTTTCAAAGGCGCGCGGATGCGGCTTTTCACGGTTCCCAGCGCCAAGCCCGTACGCTCCGCGATCTGGCTATGAGAAAGACCTTCAAAAAAAGCGAGATGCAGGATGTGCTTTTGTTCAGGCGACAATAACGCTAGTTCCGCATGCACTGCCTTTGCGGCTTCATGCCGGTCGTAATCGCCGTCAACAGCGGGCACAACGGCATCGGCCAGTTGCGAAATCGCTTCAAAATCAGTGGGCTGAACACGATTATTTTTACGCTTCTGGTCGATCCAGCGATTTCTCGCCAGCCGGTAAAGCCATGTCGAGAACCCACCTCGGTCCTCGCTAAACTGGGAGGCTTTCAGCCAAACCGTCACCATTACATCCTGCACGATATCTTCCGCCGTATGCTCCTGCTCCCCCCGATTCATCAGCCAGCCCTTCAAACGAGGACCGTAATGGCGCGCGAGCGCGTCCAGAGCCTCCCGGTCACGCTCCTCGCTTATCCGCCGCACCAGCGCGGCGTCTGTTTCAGCGCGGCCGGGCATGGCGCAAATGCGAGCCGGCCCGGCGGCAGCCGTCCGGCTTTCTGGTTTTCCCGGTTCCGGCATTAAACTCATCGCCGCCTCCCGGTATCTTTACGCTCAGCCGCACCATCTGGATCACCTCATCCATTGCCAGCGCTCCTGCGTATATAAGCGGCCAGCCCATATCCAAGAGATCTCAATGAAATTTAACGATAATTTGGTCCTGAAGACAGCCTGCATTGGACCACAGCGGCCCAGAATTGGCATTATCGGAGCCGGCATAGCAGGGCTTGGCGCAGCCTGGGGGCTGTACCGTGATTGCGATGTAACCGTTTTTGAGAAAAACGCCTATATCGGCGGGCACACAAACACAGTGACCTTTGACGCGCCGGAAGGGCCGGTTGCGGTCGATACCGGCTTTATCGTTTACAACGAACCGAATTATCCGAACCTCACAGCGCTGTTTAAGCTGCTCGACGTGCGAAACCGCGCCACCGAAATGCATTTCTCGGTTTCGGCGCGCGAGCGCGACATTGAATATGCGAGCAGCGGTCTTTCCGGGCTGTTCGCCGACCTGAAAAACATCACGCGGCCAAGGTTCTTCGCCATGATCGCGGATATTCTGAGGTTCTACGCCTCCGCGCCCAAACTCGCGGATTCCAGCGACGACGTGACGCTCGGCCAGTTTCTTCACGCCAAGAAATACAGCGCCACATTTATCCAGGACCACATCCTCCCCATGGCGGCGGCCATCTGGTCCTGTCCCGTCAACGCCATTCTGGAATTTCCGGTAAAAAGCCTGGCCCGGTTTTTTATCAATCACGGCCTTGTGGAGTTAGGCTCTCCCTTTGAGTGGCGCTCCATACTAGGCGGCAGCGCTTCGTACATCCCAAAATTGACGGCGGGTTTTTCGGACCGGATTTTTCTCAATACGCCGGTGGCAAGCGTGCGCCGGACGGCGACAGGCATTCTGCTCCAAACACGCGACGGCCAGTCTCATCTCTTCGATCATATCATTTTTGCTTGTCACGCGCCGCAGGCGGCGCGCCTGCTGGATGATAGGAGCGACAGGGAAACCTCCATTCTATCAAACTTCAAAACCCAACCCAATCGCGCGGTGCTTCACACAGACGAGCGTTTGATGCCGCGCCGGCGTCGCGCCTGGGCGAGCTGGAATTATCTCTCGCATCGCGAGGGCGAACACGCGCTCGCTGTCACATATTGGATGAACGAACTGCAAAAGCTTGACACAAAAACGAACTGTTTCGTCACACTCAATCCCTTTGAAGACCCTCGTGCGGATTCTGTTATTGCTGAATTTTCTTACGATCATCCTGTGTTCGACAGCGCCGCAACCAAAGCGCAGCGCGCCATCTGGGAGATACAGGGACGCGGCGGCGTCTGGTATGCCGGCGCGTGGCTTGGCTACGGCTTTCATGAGGACGGGCTGCAGGCGGGGCTCGCCATTGCGGAAAGCATTAGCGCATGGCGCAGGCCGTGGGAGTTCGATTTCTCCCGCGAGCGGCTGTCCCGGCAAGAGAACGCTGTTTGGAGAGTGAAAGCGGCCGCATGACGGAGGCACATTTTTATACCGGAAGCGTCACGCACCACCGGCTAAGCGGTCCCACACACAGACTTCGCTACCGGCTGGCCTATGTGTTGATCGATCTCGATGAGATGAACGGACCAAGGCGCGGCTCCCGGCTTTTGGGGCTTGGACGGTCCGGCCTGATGTGCGTGCTGGCGAAGGATCATGGCCAAGGCGGCGCCACCGATCTTGCGCGTTGGGCGCGCGAATTCCTGAAAGCTCAGGGCGTGGAGGCGGATTGCGCACGCATCGAACTCCTCACCTTGCCGCGCATGTTTGGCTATGTTTTCAACCCGATCTCAGTCTATCTCTTTTATGACCGACGAGGCGCGCTTCATCATATCTTATACGAAGTGAACAACACGTTCGGCGGCCGGAAATTTTACCTTGCTAAAGCGCAGGCCAAAGGGGAACGATACACGCATGAATGCCGAAAGACTTTTTACGTTTCGCCATTCTTCGATGTCGACGGCGGTTACAGGTTCTGGCTTCGACCTCCATGCGAGACAGTTGGACTGGCGATCGATTATCTCGGACGTGAGGGAGATGTCGCGCTGAAGGCACGTCTGGCCGCCAAGCGGCGTCCGGCGACGCAACTGCAATCTTTGAAAATCCTGGTTGCATTCCCCTTCATGACTCTAGGCGTTATTGCCGCCATATACTGGGAAGCGCTGCTGCTTTTCATGAAGGGAGCGAAATTCAGGCCGGCCCCGACCTATCAAGCAGAAGCGGGCGATAACCCGGCCAGGCTCGTTGCATTGGACAAGAGGAAAAAGGCGTTAAGGCAAGAGGCGATTCATGGACGGATATGACGATATTCAATCGGCGAGAGCGAAACCGATTAGCAAATCAGAGCAAATGGCTTTCGCCACAGCGTGCCTTGGCGGCGAGCGGCGCTGGGAAGGAAGCGTGCGCGGGCTTTTCGGTTTGATCCAAAGGCGGTTTTCTATCCATTCCCTTGGCGTAATCCGAGAGGGCGAACTCTGCTTTTCCGAAACGATCTGTTTTGACGATGGAGAAACGCAACAGCGCGAGTGGCGTCTTGTGGACGCCAAAGGCGGGCTTGCGGTGGAAGGTCCCGATGTCGAGCAAATCGCGCCGGCTCGACTCGATAACGAAAACGCCATGACGCTTATCTACAAGATCAAGTTGGGGACTTTTAGATTTCGTTATCGGGACCTGTTCAGGCTGCAAGAAGATGGCGGAGTAGAAAATATCGGCTATGTCAGCCTTGGCGGCATTCGCGTAATGACAATAACCGCCGCGTCTTCTGCAGATCCAGCTATGGCCGCCTAGACATCTCTGTCTTTCCGAAGCATGCCCCTCAGCGCTCTGAAGTAAAGCGGACGCGGCAATAATGAAAGGAGCCGGATCAGTAAGGCGAGCCGCGCCGGAAAAGCGATTTCAAACCGGTTGGTTTCAAGACCGCGCCAGATGCGCTTCACCGCCTCCTCCTCGCTCATGAGAAACGGCATTGGAAATTCGTTACGGTCAGTCAGCGGCGTCTTTACGAATCCCGGTGAAATAAGACGAACGTCAATCCCCAAGCCTTCAAGCTCGACATGCAGGGTCTCCGCCAGTCGCAGGACAGCAGCTTTTGAAGCGCAATAAGCCCCCGCATGGGTAAGGCCGGTACGACCTGCAAGCGAGCCCATCAAGGCGATCACGCCCGACCTTTGTGCCGTCATGGCTTCAATGACTGGCTCCAGACAATTGACGATGCCGAAATAGTTAACGCGCATGAGGTGCGTGTAGTCGCTTACATTGAAATCGATTCCGTCAGTTGATCGATGATCGCCCGCATTGAGTACGACCAGATCGAGAGTTCCCTCGGAACGAATGTATTCACCGAGTTGTGAGGAGGCGCTTTCCCGATCAGTGACATCGAACACCAGAGGCGTCGCTTTGGGAAATTGTTGATAGATTTCGCAAAGCCGTGCTTCGTTTCGTCCGCATACGCCGACGAAAGCTCCATTCCTCAAATAATGCAAGGCCAAAGCTTTACCGATACCGCTCGATGCGCCGGTAATAATCACGGAGGATGGTTTTCTCATAGGTCTTCTACGACGCGCTTCGCCGACCAGATCAACTTTTTGCGATCAAAAAATCGCATCGCTCCTCTCATCCGTCCGTTTTCGTAAGACGTAGAAAAAGCGTGTTTCATTTTCGCCCCTTGGAAAGGACTTGTATGACATTCTGGAAACCCGTCGCAGCCCTGGCTGCGGCAGCCGCCATGTCTGTTTCACCAGCATTTGCCGATCATCATAAATCCGCAAAACAAAAATCTGACATTGTCGACACGGCGATTGCCGCGGGATCGTTCAACACCCTGGTCGTAGCCGTGCAGGCCGCCGGACTGGAAGCCACTCTGCGCAGCGAAGGGCCGTTCACTGTTTTCGCGCCAACCGATGACGCCTTCGCAAAACTGCCCGAAGGAACAGTTGAAACTCTGTTGAAGCCGGAAAACAAGGATAAACTTGTTTCAATCCTTACCTATCACGTCATTCCCGGCGCCGTTATGTCGTCGGATATTGCTGGAAAGACGCTCGATGTGAAAACCGTTGAAGGCAGCACGGCCTCCGTCGATGCAACGGATGGCGTGAAAATCGATGGAGCTTCTGTCATCCAGGCTGACATCAAAACGTCGAACGGCGTGATCCACGTCATTGACGCCGTCATTATGCCGTAATGCCTTTTTTGACATTCATGATTTAGGGAGACACAAGATGCAGTTGATAAAAACGGCAACACTTTGCGCATCACTTGCCGCGCTTTCTATGGGCGGAGCGCAAGCGCAGGATTACTACGTCTCCGCTTCCGGCGGCGTATCCTTGTTGAACAATTCGGACAATGAGGGCGCCTTTGTGGGCGCTTTCACCACTGGCGAGGGAACGACTGTTCCGGCCGGGGCCGTATTGCCGGATGGAACCGATGTCGGCTGGGAAACCGAATTTGACACGGGGTACGCTTTTGCCGGCGCAATCGGCAAGGATTTCGGATGGCTTCGCGGTGAAGTCGAGGTGGCTTATCAATCTAACGGCGTGGATGCGCACAGCGGCGTTTCGGCCGGGGGCATCGCCCTCGACGGCGAAGACGCAGGCGTGCTCATCACAGGCTCGCCCAATATCGGCGTATCTGTCGGCGATCTTGTGGCGGACGGACGTGGAGATGTGAGTACGCTCTTTGTCATGGCCAATGTCTTTTATGATATCGACACCGGCGGTCGTCTGACCCCCTATATCGGTGGCGGCGCCGGGGTGGGCTTCGCTGATGTCGACTACTCGCCATCAGGCGTTGCGATCATTCAGGACGACGCGTCCGTCTTCGCTTATCAGGCGATGGCCGGTGTTGCGTATGCGGTCTCTCCGTCTCTCGATTTGACAGTGGGTTACCGGTATCGCGCCACCAGCGATGTTGAGGTTGATGCTGATCTGTTCTCCGCCAGATTTGATATCGAGAACAAGACCTCGATCATAGAAGCCGGTCTTCGTTTTTCCTTCTAAGCCCCCCATGAGCCTTCGCGTCCTCCCGCCCTTCCGGGCCGCACAGAGGCTCATGAAGCCGCCATCCGAGTATTGGATGGCGGCGCCTTTTTGTAAGCGCTAATCTTTCGTGGAGGATCAATATGGGACAATGTATGTCATGTAGCTACTACAAGCCGGAGTCCGCCGAATGCCGCCGCAACGCACCTGTTCCAATGGGCTACCGCCAGTCTGCGCATTGGCCACGAGTTAAGGAAACAGACGGATGTGGAGAATTTGTAGCTGCAAACGCCCTTCAGTGCGCCAGCGACAACGATATCGTTACGTTTGCTGCGAAACAGTAAAAAAACTTCGCTTTGCATCTTCCTTCTAACAGATGCTTGCAGCAGTGTTGGAGGATATGGAAAATGTCGATCAGCTACGCATGATTCACAATAGATATCTGTGCAACGTCAATGTGTTCGCCGTGAGAAAAGCCGGCGGCGCAAAAATCAAAATAATATCGCCAGCTTCTGCGCGTTTGACAACCATAGCCGAGTTTGCGCATCGCAGTTTCATTCTCTGAAAACCGCTTTTTCCATTCTCGCAACGTGCGGGCGTAATCTTTACCGAATCTATGGAAATCAAGAATTTCAAGGCCGCTATCGCCTGCGAGTTTCCTGATCTTGGAAGGGGGCACGAGCATGCCGCCTGGAAAAATATACTGACGGATAAAGTCTGATTGTCTGCGATATCGGGGGAAGGTCTGGTCATTGACGAGGATGACCTGCAGCGCCGCAACACCACCTTCTGTAAGGCGGTCCTTCAGTGTTCGGAAATAGCGCGGCCAGTAAGCCTCGCCAACAGCTTCAATCATTTCCACAGATACGATTGAGTCGAATTTTCCATTGATGTCGCGGTAGTCTTGAAGCCTGATATCTGCGGCCCGCCCAAGCCTTCTTGTTGCGTAATCATATTGCGCCGGCGACACTGTCACGCCGGTGACGAACCGCCCCTCAGCAGTGGCTTGCTGCGCAAAACCGCCCCATCCGCATCCGATTTCGAGGATGCGCTCAGCGGTTTTTGGCAGCTGAGAGAGGAGACGAGTGTTTTTTCGTTCTTGCGCTTGTTCCAGTGACTCATTTTCGCTGCCAAAAAGCGCACTAGAATAGGTCATGCTGTCATCAAGCCAAAGGCGGTAGAAGTCATTGCCGACATCATAATGTGCGCGGATATTGCGCGAACTGCCGGCGCGGGTATTGCGCCGCTGGAATGCGTTCAAACTTCTGTAAAAAATTCTGCTCGCAAACGTCCCACCCGACGCGCCAAGGCTGATCGACTCGTTTTCAAGAAAGAGACGCAGCAGCGCTTCAACATCGTTGCTGTCCCAAAATCCTTTGACATAGGCTTCGCCAAATCCGACATCGCCGCGGATCAGCGCCATCGAAAGAGCCGACCAGTCGCGAATGACAAGCTCCACTTCTGGCGCGCCTTCGCCGAATGAGAGTTTTTCACCTGAGGGAGATATAATGTGTAATGTTCCACCGGTAATCCGCTCGCAAAGCATGGTAAGCAATTTTGACTTCGTTTTCATCAGCTTGTGACCGCTTTCTATTTATAGGTCCGTCAGTGCGGCGTAACACACCGGGAATTGTACGAACGCAGTTGCTTAACGGATTGCTCAACCTCCGATGAACATTTGCGTGCTCATCAGCCGCAATTTGATGGCGGGCATATCGGCGTTTTATGAGACTTATAATCAGAAGAGGACAAAAGCCGCGGCAAGGGTGGGGCGTCGTGTCGGTCCAAATTACCTGCAGCAACGTAGTATTTACAAAGGAATTAAAGATGCGATTTCTCGTGTTGCTTGCGGCGGTAATCCAAATCTCCGCGCCATTTTTTATAAATCCGTTCGGCTCAAATGGGGGCCGTCTCAGGCAGGGCGAGCCGTCTCTAATTGAACCGGCAGGATACGCCTTTTCAATATGGGGGCTGATCTATATTGGCGCTCTTGTTTATGCTGTATGGCAGGTCACGCCTGCAGGTCGCGCCAACCCTGTAACGGGTCAAGCCGCGATTTTTGCACTGATGCTGTATGTTGGATCCACGCTCTGGCTTGCTGCAGCGAAGTATGGCCCGCTTTGGGCAACAATGCCTTTAATTGCGATTATGACCTTATCCGCGGCGGCAGTCCTGATCATGGCGGGACGATCTGGCCTAGTGAATTCCTCGCCGGACTGGTGGTTTGCCATACTGCCATTTGCGCTTTATGCGGGGTGGATCACTTGTGCAACTTTCGTCAATATTGCAGAGGTCGCGCCGCAATATGGTTTTGATCGATTTGGCTTGTCCCGGGAATTCTACGGAGTGCTTTCGTTGGGGGCCGCATTGATTTGCGCTGTAACGATCTTCTTCTTTTCAAAAGGGCAGTTCCCCTACGTCGCCACTGTCATATGGGCGCTCACAGCCATCATCGCCGCCGCACTTGCTCGCGATTATGGGCGGGAGATTATACTCGCAAGCGGTTTCGGTCTCATAATTATGGTCGGGTGTCTTTTTTATACGGCAATGTTACGAAACAGTGGAACATGAATGTTTTGAAAAAGCAGCCTGAGTAATGAGTTGGATAGGGGCGTATCCGTTACATCTTTTCGGAGATTGAGAAATGTTCAAATCGATGAAGATGGTATTTGTTTTCGTCGCGATAGGCATCATATCTGCCGGACGCACGCCTTCGCTTTCCTGAAAAGCCCCGTAAAACTGTGGCTTGAGGTTGATCTGCCGGACGAGAAAAGGGTCCGCAACCTCACCTTCGCCAAGCGTCTTTCCTATCAACGCGGAGAGGGATTTAGAACCGCATTACCCACCCTGCCTTTTGAAGTAATTCAAAGGCTTAAGGGCGGCGGCGGGGGGAGTTTTGACCTTGAAAACGAAATGGCGCACCCGAAGAGATTCGAACTCCTGACCCCCAGATTCGTAGTCTGGTGCTCTATCCAGCTGAGCTACGGGTGCTGCGCTTGCGCCATATGGCGCGAGGCGCGGGTTTAACCCCAAGAGGGGGGCGATTGCAAGCGCTTGAGGGGCCGAATCCGCCCTTTCCCGATTTTTGTGGGAACAGCCCCAAAATACTCGATTCCGAGACTCTCAAATCCGGCGCATATGTCCTCGCGCCGGGGGGTCGAAAGCCTTCGCGCCCTCGCGTATGTATGAGCCGACGGCGAGAGACAAGCGGAAGGACGCAGGATGACGAGCGTGATGAAACGGCTTTGGGCGGCAGGCTTTGTGGCGGTGGCCTTCGCAGCGCTGACAGGGGCTTGCGGGCGCGAGGGCGCCTCTGAAAGCACGGCGCAACTCGCTGAAGCCGGAGCGCAAATCCCGGCCACAGAGGCTGCCGATGCTGAGCCGGCGCCGGGCCGTTGGTTCATCGCCGCAGCGAACCCTTACGCGGCGGAGGCGGGGGCGGCAATCCTCAAAAAAGGCGGCTCGGCCGTCGACGCCGCCATTGCGACGCAAACCGTGCTTGGCCTTGTAGAGCCCCAATCCTCGGGGCTCGGGGGCGGCGCTTTCATGATCCACTATGACGCCAAGTCTGGTCTCCTCGAAACCTATAATGGCCGCGAGACGGCGCCGGCCTCGGCGACGCCGGACCGGTTTCTCACCGAAAATGGCGAGCCCATGAATTTTTACGACGCCGTTGCGGGCGGACTTTCCATCGGCGTTCCTGGGGCCGTCGCTATGCTGGAACTCGCCCATAATGAACATGGCAAGCTTCTCTGGGCTGAAGATTTTGAAGCGGCGATCGCCTTGTCCGAAGAGGGCTTCAAAGTGTCACCGCGCCTCAACGGTCTTCTGGCGCGTATCCCGCGTCTGAAACAGATGCCGGCGGCCGCCGACTATTTTTACAGCGACGACGGCGCGCCATGGCCCGTAGGGCATATTCTGAAAAATCCCGCTTACGCTGAAACCTTGAAGGCGGTGGCGGAGGGCGGCGCCGACGCTTTTTATGAAGGCGCCATCGCCGAGGAGATCGTTGAGGCCGTCAATTCTGCGCCTAATCCCGGCGGCATGACCCTCGAAGATCTTTCTAGTTACACGGCGGTGAAGATCGATCCCGTTTGCGGACCCTATCGCGCCTATCAGATTTGCTCCATGGCGCCGCCAAGCTCCGGCGGCGTGACGCTGCTGCAGATTCTGGCGCTGCTTGAAAAGTTCGACATGGCGGGCGCCGGCGCAGGCTCGATTGAAGCGCTGCATTTGCTGTTTGAGGCGTCGCGCCTCGCTTATGCGGACCGCAACGAATATCTCGCCGACAATGAGGCGCTGGCGGGAGAGGAAGAGGGGCTTGCTCCGGCGGCGGTAATCGCGGGGCTGTTGAACCCTGCCTATCTCGATGCGCGCGCCGCCCTGATCGACAAGACGAAGGCCGCTGAAACCGTCGAGGCGGGCGATCCGTCGCAATTTGAGATTGAAGACGGGGCGGGCAAGTGGAAACGCTATGGCGCCGATGCGTCCCCGGAGCCCCCCTCGACCAGCCATTTCGTCATCGTCGATGGCGAGGGCAATGTGGTTTCCATGACGACAACGGTGGAGTTCGCTTTCGGCAGCCACCAGATGGCGGGCGGCATGGTTTTGAACAATCAGCTTACGGACTTTTCTTTCCTGCCGGTGCGCGACGGCAAGCCGGTGGCGAATGCCGTCGCCGGGGGAAAACGTCCGCGCAGCTCCATGGCGCCGGCCATCGTCTTTAATGAAGACGGCGAGGTCTGGGCCGCGGCCGGCTCGCCTGGCGGCCCGGCGATCATCGGCTATGTGGCGAAGACGCTGATCGCCATGATCGACTGGAACATGTCGGCGCAGGACGCAGTGAACTATCCGAACGCGGTCTATCCGCGCGGCGCGCCCATGCTCGAAACAGACGGGTTCGACAACCAGATTATCGAGGGTTTGAAGGCAATGGGCCATCCTGTCGAAACCCGCGAGCTCAATAGCGGCGTTCATATCTTCAAGCGCCTGCCGGATGGCTCTTATGACGGCGGCGCTGATCCGCGGCGCGAAGGCGTCTGGCTCACTGGCGAGGTCGAGGCGAAATAGTTACGCGGCCGCCCCGGGGAGGGTGATGCGGAAGATCGCTCCCGTCTCGTCGCTTTTCTCGAGCGTCAGCGCGCCGCCATGGGCGCGGACGATTTCCGCCGCGATGGCGACGCCAAGACCGGAGCCGCCGGGCTTTTGCGAGCCTTTGAAGGGTTCGAACAGGTCGGCCTTGGCGTGGTCTGGCAGGCCTGGTCCTGTATCGGCGATGAAAATCGCGACCGCGCCGTTTTCAACCTGAGCTTCGATGGTGACGGCACCTTCCACATCGGGAATTTCCGTGATGGCGTCGACCGCGTTTCTGACGAGATTGAAGAGCGCGCGATAAAGCTGCGTTCTGTCCGCGTTAATGGACAGGGTTTCCGGCGCGTTGTTTTGCGCGGTGACGCCCATGGCCGCCGTGTCGTCGAAGACTTCCCCTACAAGTTCGTGAAGCGAGAATGGCGACTTCGAAAGCAGGCGCGTCTCCATTCGTCCGAAAGTCAGCGTGTCGCGGCTTAAGGCAATGGCGCGGTCGAGCGCCGAGATCAGGCGCGGCGAGAGTTTCCTGACGCTCGGGTCGTCGGATTTCGCAAGGCGATCCGACATCAATTGCGCGGAGGCAAGGATATTGCGCAGATCATGACTGATCTTGGAAATGCCGGCGCCCAGTGCGGCGAGCCGGCGACGCTCGCCGAGAAGATCGCGCACACTTTTTTCCATGGCCGCAAGGCTTTCTTCCGCGGCGCCGATTTCGTCCTTGCGGCCCGAGGGCTGCAAAATCCCGAGGGCGTTTTCGGGGTCGGCGTCAAATGCGATGATGTTTTCCGTAAGCCGCTTCACAGGCCGCACGATCATGCGATTAAGCGCCCAGTAGACAAGGCCCGCCGTCAGCGTGGAAATAATAAGGGAGAGGAGAAAGATATTGCGGGCATAGGCGTAAAGATCTTCGCGCAAGGCCTTCTGGGAGACGATGATGTCGACGGTTTGACCAGTGGCGAATTGTGGCTCTCCGGTCGCTTGAATGAGATTGTCGCCGCGTGAGAACAAGGAGGTCCAGGCGTGGCGGATCATATCCATGCTGTTTTCTCGGGTGAGGTCGACGCGCAACATGTTAGGCGATCCATGGGGATTGATTTCGGGCGCAAGGATGAGCATGCGCATATCGTCGCTGTTTATGGTGACGCCGAGAATATTCGCGGTGGAGAAAAGCTGCCGCACAAGCGTTTCATCGGCGGCGCCTTGCCTAGGGCCCTCGAGCGCAAGGCTCGCGAGATAAGCTTCCTCGAACCGGATCATGAACCAGTCCCGGCGCTGTTTCGCAATGGAGGGCACCAGAACGACAAATTCCGCCACAAAAACGAACACAATTGTGAGCAAGAGAAGTTTCGTCGAGAGCGAGTGTTTGGCGAATCCGGCTTTCATGGGCCTAGTCTAATATGGAAAGTAGCCGCACCAGAAATTTCGTGCGGTCGGAAAAGAGCGTCTCCGAATACCAGGCGCCGGCGGCGCGTTTCGCCGCTTCGCTGCGAGTGGGATAAGGTGCGATCATGTCGGTGAAGGCGCGGATTTTGAGCTTTGACGATATGGCGAGCGTACAAGGTTGCAGAAGATCGCCTGCGCCGCGCCCGACAATGCCAGCGCCGAGAATGCGCCCCTTTTTGTCGGTAATGATTTTAATGAGCCCCTGAGTATCGCGTTCCGCCTCGGCGCGGTCGTTCTGCGAGAACGGCCAGCGTGCGACCTTGATGTCGCCGTGGCGCTCTCTCGCTTGTGCTTCAGTGAGGCCGACCTGCGCCAGCTCTGGGTCGCAATAGGTGACGCGGGGGGCGAGCTGTTCGTTATTCTTCGACGGCACTTTGAAAAGGATGTTCCGGACAAGCACGCTGGCGTGATAGCCCGCCACATGGGTGAACTGCCGCCCGCCGGCGACATCGCCCGCCGCATAGACGCGCTTGTTCGTCGTCCTGAGGCGGCTGTCGGTCTTTAGACCCTTCGCATCGTAATCGACGCCTGCGGCCTCCAGATTCATTCCGCCGACCGTCGGTTTGCGCCCGACAGCGACGAGAAGATGCGAGCCTTCGATGGTGCGCGCGCCCACGGTGACGCTCACGCCGGAGGGGGTTTTCTCGACCTTTTCCGCCTTGCCGCTTTCGACCAGCTCGACGCCTTCCTTGACGAGCCGTGCGCGGACGATGTCGGCAAGCTCCGGATCTTCGCGGCCGAGAATCTTATCGCCTTCGATGACGGTGACTTTCGCGCCAAGGCGGCGAAACGCCTGCGCCATTTCAATGCCGATGGGTCCGCCGCCGATGATGATGAGATGATCGGGCAGTATGCGGTTCTCGAACAGCGTTTCGTTGGTGAAATAGGGAACACTATCGAGGCCCGGAATCGGCGGAACGAAAGGCGTCGATCCCGTGGCGATAACGAAATGTTTCGCCTTGATAAGAGTGTCGCCCGCCTTCACCTCGCGTGGGCCAGTGAAAGAAGCGTGCTCGCGGATGACAGTGACGCCAAGCCCTTCAAATCTTTCTTGGCTGTCAATCGGCGCAATGGATTTGATAACGCCGTGAACGTGATCCATCACCGCGGCGAAATCGATTTTCGGGTCGACGCCCGCAATCCCGAATTTTTTCGCATCGCGCATCTCTTCTGCGCGTGCTGCGGCGGCGATGAGCGCCTTTGACGGCACGCAGCCCGTATTGAGGCAATCACCGCCCATCTCGCCTTTTTCAATCAACACGACTTTGCGTCCGAGCATGGCGGTGCCCGCGGCGACGGAGAGCCCGCCGGAACCCGCGCCGATGATGCCAAGATCGGCTTTGATAGTTTCTGCCATGATTATTGCGTTCCCGGCGCGGCTTTGCGTTTCAGAAAAACGGGGATCAGCGCCAGCACGATGAGGCCGGCAATCGGCGTCAAGGTTTCCGGTTTTAACAGAACGCCCGCAAGTGAAATGTCCTCGCCGGCGTCGAAGGCGGCGCCGGCCGCTGCGCCGATGCTCGCATAAACAAAGGAGCCTGGAATGATACCGAAGAAAGTGCCGATGACGAAATTTCGCAGCGAGACGCCGAGAAGGCCAGCCGCGATATTGACTCCCCAGAATGGAAACACCGGCGCCAGCCGCAGAATGAACATGTAGGAAAGTTCGCCCTCGCGAAAACCCTTTTCCATTCGTTTCGCGAGACCGCCGGCCCGTTTCGACAGATAATCGCTGAGCGCGGTTCGCGCGGCGAGGAAAATAATCGTCGCGCCAAGGGTCGCAGCGAAAACGATCAGCGGGGTTCCGATCCACAGACCGAAGAGATAGCCGCCGAAAATCGTAAGGATGCTGGCGCCGGGAAAGGAAATCGCCACTGCTGCGGCGTAGGCGATGAAAAATAGGGCGGAGGCCAGCAGGGGATCGTTCGCCACCCAGGCGCGCAGGGCCTCGCGATTATCGCGGAGAGCGTCGAGGGTGAAATAGCGGTGGAGACCAAGCGCGAAAAAGGCGGCGAGCGCCGCCGCGATCACGATCAGCGGCAAAAGACGCCGGACCGGACTTTTTGCGGGGGAAGGGGATTCGGACAAAAATGAAGCCTTTCGGGTATCGGGGACAGTATAGCGGGGCCCCGCTCAATTTGGGATTGGCGGGCGGGCCAGGCATTCCTAGACGGTATGGCCCGGAATTGCCGCTCACGGCAGGCCCTCCTGCGGTCACAACCGCGCGAAATCGCCCGCCCCGGGCGGGAATTGGCGATTTCGCCGCAAATGGCCGGATTCCGCCTGATCTGCTGTTGACGACGGTTCGACGGCGGTCTATCTCCCCCCGCTCTTGAACATTCGCGGCGCGCGCCGCTTGAATACCCGTCTTTGAGGATCGAACGATGAAACGGACCTATCAACCGAGCCGGCTGAAGCGCAAGCGCCGTCACGGCTTCCGCGCGCGCAAAGCGACCAAGGGCGGCCGCAAGGTTCTGGCTGCGCGACGTTCTAAGGGCCGCAAACGGCTCTCCGCTTAAGCTCTGGCGAAGAAAACAAAATCGAATCAAGCACCTAGGCTCGCGCCAGCGGGAACTCCCATGGGCGTCATCAAAAAACGTCAGGACTTTCTGGCGATGCGGGACGCCGACAAGGCCCAGAGCGCGTCTTTCCTGATGCTCGCCCGGAAAAACCCTGAAAACGGTCTCGCGGCCCGGCTCGGCCTTACTGTCACCAAAAAGCTTGGCGGGGCGGTCATCCGCAACCGCATAAGGCGGCGGCTTCGGGCCGCGGCGCGAGAGATTTTCCCCGCTCACGCCGCTCCAGGGACCGACTATGTTCTCATCGCCCGGAAAGCGGCTTATGACCGCAATTTCGAAGCGTTGCTTGACGATATGAAGCGCGCCCTTTTAAGGCTTCCCCGCAACCCTACATAGCAACGGATCAAAGCGGGACGGCCCGCGGCTTTTCCAGCATCTCATCGGGATTTTTCATGGACCGCAATCTGATCTTGGCGATCGTCCTTTCCTTCGGCGTGTTTCTCCTCTGGGACTATCTGGTCTTGAGCCCCCAGCGCGACGCAGAACAAGCCGCGCGCCAGGCGCGCGCCGCCGAGCAGGCCGAACAGGCGGCGCAAAACATGGATCCCGATATTGGCGGTCTCGCCGGCGAAGAAGCCGCGCTGACGGTCGAGGATGCGATCGCCAAATCCGCCGGGCGCGTGCCGATCAAGACGCCAACTCTTCAAGGCTCTATCAATCTCAAGGGCGGGCGTTTCGACGATCTTATCCTGCTGCAATATCACGAGACCACGGATGAAGAGAACAGCCCGCCGATCCGCCTTCTCAGCCCGGCGGAAACCGAACATGGCCATTTCATGCAACAGGGCTGGGCGATCGGCGCCGACACGCAGGCCGGCGCGCCATGGACCGCCCCGGAAGGCGCTGTTCTGACGCCGTCCACCCCAGTGACTCTGACGCGGGAAAGCAACGGGCTCACTTTCGAAAAAACGATTTCCGTGGACGAGCGCTACATGTTTACGGTGACGCAAAGCGTCACCAACACTTCAGGGGAAACGAAAAGCCTTCGACCCTATGCGACGGTCACACAGCGCAATACGCCGGAAGACTATCGTAACTTCATGATCCTTCATGAGGGACCTCTGGGCGTCATCGGGACTAAGCTTTACGAGCGCAAATATAACAAGCTCAAGAAAAACAAGAACGCCAAGATCGAAGAAAGCGGGGTTGGCGGCTGGGTCGGCGTCACCAACAAATTCTGGCTCGCCGCCTCCATTCCGCCGGCGGATGCGGAAATCGAAGCAACGCTCGCCAATCGCGGCACGACGGACAAGCCGATCTTCGAGGCGTTTTACGCCATGCCGGCGATTTCGCTGGCGCCGGACGAAACAAAAGCCATGAAGTCCTACATGTTCGGTGGTCCGAAGGATGTGGACATCCTGCAATCCTATGAGGCGAAGCCGGAGGATGGCGGGCTCGGCGTTTATGATTTCGACAAGGCCGTGGACTGGGGCCATTTCTTCTTTCTGACGCGGCCGATTTTTTACACGCTTAATTTCTTCGGCGACCTTACCGGGAATTTCGGCGTCGCCATTCTTCTCCTGACCCTGGTCATCAAGCTGATTTTGTTCCCGGTCGCGAACAAGGGCTATGAGTCCATGTCGAAGATGAAGAAGCTGCAGCCTGAAGTGAAAAAGCTTCAGGACCGCTACAAAGACGACAAGATGAAGCTCCAGCAGGAGATGATGGCGCTCTACAAGAAGGAAAAAATGAATCCGCTGGCCGGGTGTTTTCCGATCCTGTTGCAGATGCCAATCTTTTACGCTCTTTATAAGACGCTTTTTGTCACGATTGAATTGCGCCACCAGCCGTTTCTCTACATTGACGATCTCGCGGCTCCCGATCCGACGACGATCTTCAACCTCTTCGGTTTGTTGCCATATGACCCAACCGCGCTGCCCCTCATCGGCGGCATTCTGGGCATTGGTTTCCTGCCGGTCCTCATGGGCGTCGCCATGTGGTTCCAGACAAAGCTTAACCCGCCGCCGGCCGACCCGGTTCAGGCGCAGGTTTTCGCGTTCATGCCGTTCATCTTTGTCTTCATCTTTGCGCCCTTCGCGGCGGGCCTTGTGCTCTACTGGTTCTGGAACACGACGCTCGGCATTCTCCAGCAATGGTACATCATGAAGAAAAACGGCGTGAAAGTTGAACTCGGCCAGCGGCTGAAACTGCCCTGGGCGAAGAAAAGCGCCGACGCCGCCGGCGACGTGAAGTGACCTCGGCCGAGAAGTTCACACCGCAACAGATTGAGGCGGGCCGGCTGATGTTCGCCCGGCGCGCCGAATTCATGCTTGGCGTCGTCAGTCTGGAAACGCTGCCGGATGAAGGGCCTGCAGAAGTGGCGTTCGCCGGCCGCTCCAATGTGGGCAAGTCGACTCTCCTCAATGCGCTCACGGGCCAGAACGGGCTCGCACGCGCTTCGAACACGCCGGGACGCACGCGGGAAATCAACTATTTCGACCTCGAGAGCGTGATCAGACTCGTCGATCTGCCGGGCTATGGCTACGCCAAGGCGCCGCGAAAAGATGTGGAGCAGTGGACCAAACTGACGCGCGATTTCCTGCGCGGCCGGTCGGTGTTGCGCCGAGTCTGCGTGCTTGTTGATTCCCGCCACGGCCTCAAACAGGCCGATCATGAGGTCATGGATTTGCTCGACGAGGCGGCGGTAAATTACCAGATCGTCCTCACCAAGACCGACAAGGTGAAACCGACGGCGCTGGAAAAACTGATCGAGGCGACGGCGCAGCAGATCGTGAAACGCCCCGCCGCGCACCCTGTGGTGCGCGCGACTTCGTCGGAAAAAGGCGAGGGAATTGCTGAGTTGCGCGCCGATCTTGCGGCGCTGGCGGCCCTGTAAAGGCTTTCTTAACCTTCGCCGCGGCGTTTTAGGACTATGGCGCAAACGAATATCAGCGATGAAAACTCGCTCGCCCATTGGCGAGGCGCGTTCGAGCGCTATCTGAAGTCGGAAAAGCGCGCCAGCGCCTATACGCTCCGGAATTATGCGGCGACGCTGTCGCGTTTCGAGGCGTTTCTAGCGGGTCATGTTGGCGGCGCTGTGACGCTCGGCGATCTCGCCCGGCTCGAGACCAGAGACTTTCGCGCCTATCTCGCCCAACGACGCAATGAAGGTCTCGGACCGCCCTCGCTGAAGCTAGAACTCTCGGCGCTGAAAACCTTTTACAAATTTCTGGGGCGGCGCGCCGATGTGGAGAATGACGCCATCAGCGTCATGCGCGGTCCGAAAGCGAAAGAACGCCTGCCGCGCCCGGTGACGGAAGCGGACGCCGAAGCATTGATCGACGCTGCGGCGACCATGAAGACATCATCGCGCAAGGAGAATTGGGAGCAGGCGCGGGATGCGGCCCTGATCACCCTGCTGTACGGCGTAGGTCTGCGCATTTCCGAGGCGCTGTCTTTGCGGTGGTCCGATGCGCCGTTGGCCGAAACGGTACGGATTAAAGGCAAGGGGGCGAAGACGCGTCTCGTTCCCGTCGTGCCTGCCGCGCGGGAGGCGGTGGAAGTCTATCAGAAGCTTTGCCCCTATGGCGGGGAAGCGGACGATCCTCTGTTCTTTTCGACGCGCGGCAAGCCTTTGTCGGCGACGCTCGCACAGCGCACCATGGCCAAGCTGCGCGCTGCGTTGAATTTGCCCGACTCAGCGACGCCCCATGCTTTGCGGCACGGCTTTGCAACGCATCTGTTGTCCGCTGGTGGCGACCTTCGCGCCATTCAGGAGCTTTTGGGCCATTCATCGCTCGCCGCGACACAGCGCTATACGAAGATCGACCGGGAAAACCTCTTGAAGGTTTTCGACAAGGCGCATCCGCGCGCTTAGACCCCGTATTTCGCCTTGTAGGTTTTCACGTCGCGCTTCAGTTCTGGCAGCAGCAGATAAAGCGCGATGATATTCGGAATGCACATGCCGAACAGCATGGAGTCGATGAAGTTGATGATCGACGACAGCGATACGGCGGCGCCGGTTGAGAGCGCAAGACACAGCGCCAGCTTGAAGGTCACGTCGACGCGTTTCGTGTCGCCGAAAAGATAGACGGCGGCCTGCGCACCGTAAAACGCCCAGCTGACGAGCGTCGTGAACGCGAACAGCGTTGAGGCGACCAGCAGGATATAGGGAAACCAGGAAAAGGCGCTCGCATAGGCCGCCGACGTGATTTCGATGCCGACAATATTCTCGGCGTAAAGGTAAGGCTCGTAGGCGCCGGTGACGATGACGACCAGCGCGGTGATGGTGCACACGACAATCGTGTCGATGAAGGGTTCGAGCAGCGCCACATAGCCTTCGGTCAAAGGCTCGTTGGTCTTCACCGCCGAGTGGGCGATGGCCGCCGATCCGACGCCGGCTTCGTTGGAATAGGTTGCGCGGCGAATGCCGTTGATGAGCGCGCCGATGAACCCGCCGCCGGCGGCTTCAAGCCCGAAAGCGCTCTTGAAAATGGTCGAAATCGCATCGGGCACCGCCGTGATGTTCATCATGATGATGACCAGTCCGGCGGCAAGGTACACCGCGCCCATCAGCGGCACGAGAATGCCGGTCACCTTGCCGATGCGCCTTATGCCGCCGAGCACCACATAGGCGACTCCCGCCGCCATGATGACGCCGAAAGTGACCGGCACGTTCAGCCCAGTGACATTGGCGAACTGCGCGTGGCTCTGGTTCACCTGAAAGACACTAATGGAGCCGCCGATGGCCATCACCGCGAAGAAAATCGCCGCCCCCTTGCCGAGGGTCTTCATGCCGAGGCGCCGGAAGACTTCCTCGATATAGTACATGGGCCCGCCGAGGGTGGAGCCGTCGGGCCGGACCTTGCGGTACTTCACGGCGAGAGCGCATTCGGCGAATTTCGACGACATGCCGAAAAACCCGGCGAAAATCATCCAAAAGACGGCGCCGGGTCCGCCAATCGCGATGGCGACTGGCACCGACGCGATATTGCCGAGGCCGACCGTGCCCGATAGCGCGGAGGAAAGCGCCTGAAAATGCGAAATCTCGCCATGAGCGCCCTCCTGGTCGCGCGGGTTGAGAACCAGCGACCAGGCGTGGCGGAAACCGCGCAAATTGATGAAGCCGAGCGAAAAGGTGATGATCACCGCCGCCGCCATCAGCCAGATGACGACGAGGGGCAGCGAGACGCCGAGGACGTCCACGGAATAAAAGATGATTGAGGAGACGAAATCGCTGACCGGCGTCAGCGCGTTGTCGATGCGTTCGGCGAGCGAGACGGAAGCGTTGGCGGGGGCGTCGGCCATGAATGGTCCTCAATTGGCCGCACGCCGCGGCAGGAAACGCCGCAGTCTACCCAAATCGTTCTGCTTGTCACTTGTCGGTTTAGAGACCCTTCAGCGCCTGATCGAGATCGGCGCGAAGATCCTCTACATCCTCGACGCCGATGGAAAGGCGCACCAGCGAATCGTCGAGGCCCATTTCCTTGCGGCGCTCCGGCGGGATTGAGGCGTGGGTCATGATGCCCGGATGCTCGATGAGGCTTTCAACGCCGCCAAGCGATTCTGCGAGCGTGAAAAGCTCAACGCGCTCCAGCATGGTTTTGGCAGCATCGAGCCCGCCTTTGAGGAAAATTGTGACCATGCCGCCGAACGCATCCATCTGGTGTTTCGCGACATCGTGGCCCGGATGTGATTTGAGGCCGGGATAAGTGACGCGGGCGATGGCGGGATGGGCTTCGAGCCATTCGGCGAGAGCCATGGCGTTGGATGAAGAACGTTCCAGTCGCAGCGCCAGCGTCTTCAAGCCGCGCAGGGCGAGGAAGGAATCGAACGGACCCTGTATGCCGCCTACGGAGTTTTGTAGAAAAGCGAGGCGGTCGCCGAGGTCCTTGTCATTGACCACAAGCACGCCGCCTATGACGTCGGAATGTCCGCCGAGATATTTCGTCGCCGAATGCATGACGATGTCCGCGCCATGATCGAGCGGGCGCTGGCAATAGGGCGAGGCGAAAGTGTTGTCGCAGCCGACCGTTACGCCATGTTGTTTCGCGATCTTGGCGATGGCTTCGATGTCGACAATTTTCAGAAGCGGGTTGGTGGGTGTCTCGAGCCAGACCAGTTTCGTCTGCGGCGTGATCGCCGCTTCGAATTTCGCGGGGTCGGTCAGGTCCACATAGGTGAAGTCGAGATTGGCGGATGCGCGGCGCACGCGCTCGAACAGGCGGAACGTGCCGCCATAGACATCGTCCATGGCGACGATATGCGAGCCCGCGGGAAACAGCTCCAGCATCGTGGCGATCGCCGCCATGCCCGACGCAAATGCAAAGCCGCGCGCGCCGTTTTCGAGATCCGCAATGCAGCGCTCATAGGCGAAGCGCGTCGGGTTCGCGCCGCGGGCGTAGACAAAGCCTTTATGGACGCCCGGGCTTTCCTGGGCGTAGGTAGACGTCTGGTAAATCGGCTGCATCACCGCGCCCGTCGTCGGATCATACTCCTGCCCGGCGTGGATGACGCGGGTGGCGAAAGCAGGGCGGTTTTTTGCGTTTTTACTCATCTTTTGCCTCTGGCTGTTTCGCCATGGCATACAACGTTGGGTGTCTGCGATCCACAGCCGAATGGGCTAGGGTTGAGATAGGCAAGACGCCGCTCAGGAAAAACGGGCGCGCGTCCATTTCAGCGCGCCGTCTTCCAGACCCTTGAATTTCGGCGCCTGATCTAGGGGGGCGACCAGAAGCGGCGCATCCTTGGTCAGGTAACGCTTGATTCGGTGATAGAGACGCGAGCGCGTCTCACTGGAATCGATAAGATAAAGATTGTCGGCAAGCCTCTTCTGGACGGTTTCCTGTTCGAATCCGTCCATGTCGGCGCCGCCGGGGTCAAAATATGCAAGATAGACAGTCATGCGTTATCCGGGTGAATAACGCCGCGGAGGCATAAGAGTTCCGATTACAGCCGCAATCGAGGGCGGCCGCATAGGCCGCCTTCGATTTGGCTTACCCGCGCTGTACGGAAATTTTTCTGGTTCTGGCTTCAAGCTCCTGCGGTTTGGGCAGGGTGAGCTTTAAAACGCCGTTCTTGAATTTCGCCTCAATGGCGTCGGGGTCGACGTCAAAGGGGAGCGACATGGAGCGTTGGAACGAGGCGTAGGAACGACGGGAAACGCCTTCCTTTTCCTCCTCATCCTTCCGCTCGCCGCGGATGGTGAGGAGATTATCGTGCAGTTCCACATCGATATTGTCTTCGTCGACGCCGGGAAGCTCGGCCTCGATTTGAATGGCCTTTCCGGTGTCCTTGTAGTCCATGTGAATGGCTCGGGCGTCATTGCCGCCCTGACTGGCGAACAGCGAAGGCGCGCCAAAGTCGGAAAAGAAATCGTCGAAGAGACGGTTCATCTCCCGATGGAGTTGAAAGAACGGCGCCTCGGCTTCGTCGGCAAGCGCCGGCGCGTTACGGTTGCGATTGAAAACGCTAAGCGGTTTGAACATGACATTGTCTCCTTGCTCGTGAAAGTCGAACAGACAACGTCAATGGGAAAGCGCCAATCGGGCGGCCTCCCGTTGACGACGCCGAGATAGGTTAAAAATCTCCGGCTTCAAGCTTTCCGAAGATAGCCGGTAAAAATTTCGGTGTCTTTGACCGACGTCAACCGACGTCCCGCTTAAGCCGAACCAGAGCCTCATCGAGTTTTTGCAAGAAGCGCGACCGGTCGGATTTTTGAAACCGCGCCGGACCGCCGGAGATCCCTTCCGCCCCGGCGCGCAGATCCGCCATCAGGGCGCGCGCCGCAATGGCCGAGCCGATGGAATCGGCGGTGAATGGCTCGCCTTTCGGACTGATGACCTCGGCGCCGGCCTTGAGGCAGCGTTCCGCCAGAAGGATGTCGGCCGTGATCACGACCGCCCGCGCATGGGCCGCCTCCGCTACATAATCATCCGCCGCATCATAACCGTCGGTCACCGTGACCCGGCGGATCATCTCATGTTTGGGAACGCGTATCGGCTGGTTGGCGACTACTGTTACGAGAACTTCATGCCGGAAGGCGACCTTGTAGACTTCCTCCTTCACCGGGCAGGCGTCAGCATCTACAAGGATTTCAAGCACCGCCAAGACTTAAAGGACCTTGTCCTGAACGTCCTTGGACCAGCCGACAAACACTTGCGTCGGGCCGTTTTCGATGATGGGGCGTTTGATCAGCGTCGGATATTCGGCCATGAGGGCGAGGGCTTTCTTCTCCGTCACATTTTCCTTTTGGGAATCGTCGAGACCGCGCCAGGTGGTCGAGGCTTTATTCAGAAGCTTTTCCCAACCGGCGGCCTTCGCCCATTTCGCGATCTGCGCTTTCGTCACGCCGTCGGCGCGCACGTCGTGGAATTCGACACTCTCGCCCGCCGCATCGAGTGCCTTCATGGCTTTCTTGCAGGTGTCGCAGTTTTTGAGGCCGTAGAGGATCATCACGCCACCTGAAGCCGCAGATAATTCAGCAAATCCGTCCGCGTAATCAGCCCTTCAAATTTCCCGTTGTTCAGCACCACCGCCACGTGGCCTTTCGCGAAGATGGGGAGGAGGGACTGCATGTCCTGCCGCGCGTCGACAGTCTCCACGCGATAGGTCATGGCGGATTTCACCGGGTCCCTGAACTTGTCGCGGTTCCTGACGACGGCGAAGAGCAGATCCTCTTCGTCGAGGAGGCCGTTGACATCGCCGTCATCGTCCAGGACCGGCAATTGCGAAATGTCGTAGAGCTTCATCTTGCCGTAAGCGCTCATCAGCGTGTCGTCGGGTTTCACCGTGACGGTTGCGTGCTCGGAATGGCGGCGCGTGATGAGATCGGTGAGGTCGCCTTTGGGCGGGCGCTTCAGGAAGCCCTGATCGTACATCCAGTAATCGTTGAACATCTTGGAGAGATATTTCTCGCCGCGGTCGCAGACGAAGGCGACGACGCGTTTCTTTTCCTTCTGCTCGCGGCAATATTTGAGCGCCGCGGCGAGGATTGTACCCGACGACGAACCGCCAAGGATGCCCTCTTTCTTCAGGAGATCGCGCGCCGCCTCGAAGCTTTCCTTGTCGGTGATGTCATAGGCTTTCTTGACGTGCGAAAGGTCGGCGATATCGGGAATGAAATCCTCGCCGATGCCCTCGACCAGCCAGGAGCCGAGTTGGTTCGGGATCGAGCCTTTGTTCACATAATCGGTGAGGATCGAACCTTGCGGATCGGCGAGGATGATCTCGGTCTTAAGCGATTTCTCTTTGAAGAAGCGCGACAACCCGGTGATGGTGCCGGAGGAGCCGACGCCCGCGACGACCGCGTCCACATCGCCGTCGAGCTGGCCGTAAATTTCCGGCCCCGTCGTCTCCTCATGGGCCTTGGGGTTCGCCTCGTTGCAGAACTGGTTGACGTAATAGGCGCCGGTTTCGTCGGCGATTCGCTGCGCCATGTCCTGATAATAATCGGGGTGGCCCTTGCCCACGTCGGAACGCGTCAGGCGCACATCCGCGCCGAGGGCTTTGAGGTGAAAGATTTTCTCCTGCGCCATCTTGTCGGGCACGACGATGATGGTCTTGTAGCCCTTCTGCGCGGCGACGAGCGCCAGGGCGAGGCCGGTATTGCCCGCCGTCGCCTCGATGATCGTGCCGCCAGGCTTCAGCTTGCCCTCGCGCTCGGCCGCTTCGATCATGGCGACGCCGATGCGGTCCTTGATGGAGCCGCCGGGGTTCGACGATTCGAGTTTGAGGTAGAGTTCGCAGGGGCCCGCGTCGAGGCGCGAGGTTCTCACCATCGGTGTCATGCCGATCCCCTCAAGCACATTGTCGTAGACGGGACCGAAAGGCGTTTCGCGCATGGCTGGCTTCCTCAACTGAAGGGCGTGAAGCGGGCTTACCCCAAAGCGCCAATGCCTCGCAAGGATGGTATTATCGGGCGCCGGCGCGCTTCAAATCGCGGATAAAAAAGCGCGCAGGGTGCAGCGCTTGCAGGATTGTCGCGTCTGCGGGCGCGCCTGAGATTTCGGCGGCGATGAGCGCGGCGGCGTAAGGCGCGGTGACAAGCCCGCGCGAGCCGAGCCCGGAGAGAATGAAAAGGCCGGGCCGGTTTTCGCCCGGCGGATAGTCCTTTTGTTTCCCGGTTCTGAGGCCATCATAGGCGCCGCTGTAAAAACCCCAGTCGGGCAAGGGCCCGCAGACCGGAAGGCGGTCAGGCGTGGTGCAGCGCACCGATGCGCGCGGGCGGGATTTCGCAGCGTCGAGCTTTGCGGCGAAGTCGGGAAGCGTTCGGGCGATTGCTGCGACGTTCGATTGTGTCGCTTCCGCCGTAAAGCGCGCCTCGGCTCCGATGGCGATGGGCGCATACGTCGCGCCGATGATGGCGCCGCCTTTCGGACTGGGGGCCGCATAAGAACCGAAAGCATGCGCATGGTCCGGCGGCGGCGCATCCGGAAACCAGTCGATCTGTCCTGCAGAACCGGACATCGGCAGCGTGCGCGCATCGGCGAAGCGCAGGGCGTCGAGCCCGTTGGCGATGACAATTGCGTTGAACTCCTCTTCGCTTTTGCTCGCGACGACGCGCCAACCTTTTGCCGTTTGAACGAGACGGTTCACCTTTTCTTCGATGACAGGCGTTTCGCCTAAGAGCGCGCGCACAAAAGCGGGCGGATCGACGACACCGCCTTGCCGGAAAAACAATCCTGTTGGATTGTTTTCGATCCAGCCTTCGGGCAACGCGCCTTGGGCCAGCAGCTTTTCTTGCCGCTCGCGCTCTTTTTCGTTGGTTGCATGATGAAGAACGCCGCAGGGCGTGAAAACTGCATCCCCGAGCACTGACAGCAAACGTTGCGTGTGGAGATAGGCGAGACTGTGAAAGGCGCCGGCTGGAGTGTCTCCTGCATCGAGCCGCGGCATGACAAGGCCCGCCGGATTGCCCGATGCGCCGCTCGCTGCCGCAGTTGCTTCATAGACGGCAGGCTGAAATCCGGCGGCGGTCAAAGCGTGCGCGAGGCTTGCGCCTGCGATCCCGGCGCCGATCACCGCCACCCGCGCGCCGGGTGTCAGCGGTTTGCCCGCGGGCAGCCATGGCGCGCGTTTATTTTCATTGCGGGGCGTGTCGATGCGGCCCGCCAGCATTTCTTTTTTGCGGCCGAAGCCCGGACGCTTTTCCCAGTGAAAGCCCGCCGCTTCCAAGGCGCGGCGCACGCCGCCTGCGACAGTGAAAGTGGCGAAGCTGGTGCCTGGTTTCGAAAGCCGCGCGAGCTCGCGGAAAATATCTTCCGACCACAAATCGGGATTCTTGGCCGGAGAAAACCCGTCAAGAAACCATGCGTCTACGCCGCCTTCGGCGCGCGCGAGACCTTCCATCGCATCGCCATAGAAAAGCGTCAGCGAGACGTCGCCGAATGTGAGAAAGTGAAAGCCCGGATGCGGCGGGGGGAGACTGGCGCGCAAGCGTGCGGCAAGGTCAGCTAGTTCAGGCCATGCCCCATGAGCATGGGCTACATCGTCAGAGGAAAGAGGGTAGGCCTCGAAAGAAAGAAAATTCAGCCGCGCGCCGGGCGGTTTCGCGGCCTTAGTCCAAGCATCCCAGACGGCGAGGAAATTGAGCCCGGTGCCGAAGCCTAACTCTCCGATATGAAAACGCAGCGCATTGAAACGTGCCGGAAGATCGTTGCTCGCAAGAAAAACGTGGCGCGTTTCAGCAAGACCCTCGCCGGAGAAATAGACATCGTCGAAGCGCGCCGATCGCGGCGCAAAAGAAGAGGGCGCATCCCCGGCCTTACACTGACCTTCGGATGCGCCCCATTCAATCCCTGCTTTTTCTATGCGCTTTCCGCCGCTCATGAGGAGGAGATTTAGCGCAAGGCGAAGCCAAAGTCTTTACGTTAGGCTTTCAGCGGGAAAGCGAAGAATTTTTCGAAGGCTTTCATGTTCGCGAACGGCGTTTCAACGGGCGTCATGGTTTCGCGCGCCGCCTCTACAGAGCGTTCGGTCAGTTCGCGGGCGTGCGCCATGCGAGTCTCAAAAAGTTTCGTCCAGTAGGTCTGCTGAACGCTCAGCGCATCGGCGAAGGTTTTGGCCTTGCCGAGGTCGGAAGCGAACTGAACGGCGTTTGTCATTTCTTCCTGCGCCGCTTCCATTAGGCGAGCGTTGGTTTTCGCCGCATGATCCTGCGCTGCTTTCATGCGGGCTTGTGCTGTTTCGGAAAGGTCTTCCGCCTGCGCGCGCATATCGTCGAAATTGCCGGTGAAGGACGACATCATCGCTTCGAATTGTTGTTGCGCATTCTTCGCCCAGTCGGCGGCGGACGCAGAAGAGAAAGACATGACATCCGCCGTTTCGGAAGCAACTTCCCTGGCGTTCGTCTCGATTTCGGCTGCAGTTTCCGTTACGGCGTCAGCGGCCTTTTTCGCTGCGGTTTTCGTCGTGGTGGTGGCCATGAGGCGCTCCTTATCCCTTAAATCCCTGGCGCTGCGCATAAGTTTGTGCGGCGCAGCAATGGCGGCGATATAGGGGCTTTTCCGCAGTGCAGCAAGGTGTTTCTTGGGAAAATTCCCACGAAAAATGCGCCTAACGGAGCGCCTCCAGCACCGCGGCTGAGGCGTAGCCGTCAGCGGGCAGACCCGCCTGTTGCTGCCAGGCCCGGAGCGCGCGCTTGGTCCCAGCGCCGATGATCCCGTCCACGGGGCCGGGGTCGAAGCCTCGGTCTTTCAGGGCCTGCTGCAAGGCCTTGCGCTCCTCGAGCGTCAGGGGCCTGTCGTCCCGCGGCCATGACGCGGTGACCGCGCCGCTGCGCCCGGCGATTTCCTCGGAAAGGAGCGAGACGGCGAGCGCGTAAGAGGTGGAGCGGTTGTATTTCAGGATTGCCCCAAAATTATCGAAGACAATGAAGGCGGGTCCGCGCGCGCCGGCGGGAATAATGAGCCGCCCGCGCATATTCGGATCGAAGCGTTCGATAAGCCCCGGTCCCCGGATCGCCTCAACACCGCCAGCCGCCCATTCGACAACCGCCTTTTTAACGTCGCTGTCCGCGAGAGAATAATCGAATCCGGAAGGCAGCCTCACCTCAACGCCCCAAGGTTCGTTCGCGCGATACCCGGAAACGCTTAAGTAATTTGCGGTCGAAGCGAAAACGTCGCCAAGATTGCTCCAAATGTCGCGGCGCCCGTCGCCGTCATGATCGATAGCGTAGGAAAGATATGTAGTCGGAATAAATTGCGTATGGCCCATGGCCCCGGCCCAAGAGCCTTTAAGCTCGCTGCGCGTTGCATAGCCATGCTGAATGATCTTGAGCGCGCCGATAAGCTGGCTGCGGCCGTAGCCGGTGCGCCGTCCCTCGAAAGCAAGCGTCGCCAGCGCCTGAATGGCGTCGTAATCGCCCATGATCGCGCCATAAGAAGATTCAAGGCCCCAGATGGCGGCAATGATCTCCGCATCGACGCCGTAAGCGTCTTCGATCAGCGAGAAGAGGCGCTGGTTCTCAAGATATTTGGTTTTGCCGTTGTTGATGCGAGTCGCGGAGACGGCGCTGTCGAGGTAATCCCAAACGCCGCGGGCGAATTCCGGCTGATTGTCGTTAAGCTCATAAACGCGCGGATTGATGGAAAGGCCCGTCAGCGCTTCGTCGAGGACGCTATCGGAAATTCCCGCCGAAGCGGCCTCGGCGCGGAAGCTTTTGAGCCAATGGTCGAAATCCCCCGGATTGGCCCGAGCGGGGGATAGACCTGCGCCGGAAAGGCTGATGGCGGCGAACGCTCCGAGACTTATCAGCCAGCTTTTCATTCCGCCCCCTTTGCGCTCACGCGAATCATACAATCGGCCAAAAATCATAATTTCAAAGCAATATTCAAACCCTCGCATGGCCGCAAGGCCGGATTATGGCGGGCTTTGCCGGAAGGGAAAGGAGCGGCTAGATTGCTGCGCAAAGAGGCGGTCCGGCCGCCGGAATTGTTAAGGATCAGACATGAAAAAACCGAAGTTCGCCCCCCTGGTCGCCGTTTCGGCGCTGGCGCTCGCCGCTGCCTGTTCCCGCGAAACGACAACCGCGCCGCAAGCCGCGGCGCCGGCAACGGCCGAAACCGCAGCGGACGC